>NZ_CP061008.1:5780688-6107584 GCF_014490035.1 Achromobacter xylosoxidans
AGCATCTTGCGCCGCTGCGAGAATGCCCGCGCCACCACCGTTTCGAAGGCCCGCTCGCTGACCGGACGCAAACGATCCGCCGGCAAGGGCACCATGCGCACGATCGCCGACACCACCTTGGGCGGTGGATCGAAGGCTTCCGGCGGCACGTCGAACAGCTTGTGCATGCGGTAGCGCGACTGCAGCATCACCGACAGGCGGCTGAAGTCGCCCGAACCGGGCTGCGCGACCATCCGGTCGATCACTTCCCGCTGCAGCATGAAATGCTGGTCGCGGACGTGATCGGCCCAGGTCATCAGATGGAACAGCAGCGGGCTGGAGATGTTGTAGGGCAGGTTTCCCACCACGCGCAGCGCGGGTCCGAACTGGGAAAAATCCACCGTCAGCGCGTCGGCCTCGACCACGGTCAGGCGGCTGGCGTCGAACTGCTTGCGCAGGCGCGCCGCCAAGTCGCGGTCGATCTCGACCGCCGTCAAGTGATCCAGGCGTTCGAGCAACGGCCGGGTAAGCGCGGACAAGCCCGGGCCGATCTCGACCACGGTATCGTCGCGGGCGGGCGAAACCGCCCGGACGATGGACTCGACCACGCTCTCGTCGGTCAGGAAGTTCTGGCCAAAGCGCTTGCGCGCCTGGTGCTGGGACATGTAAAGCCTGTAATGCGTTTAGCGGTTGTTCTGCTGGATCTTCTGCTGCTTTTCCAGACGATTGTCGATGTACGCCTGGGCACGCAGCTGCTCCAGCCAATCTTCGAAAGCGGGCTGGGCACGGCGTTCGAACAGAATCTGGCGCGCCTTCATGCGGGCCATGTCGTCGGTGGCGTCGTGCTGGCGGCGCTCTTCCACTTCGATCAGGTGCCAGCCGAAAGGCGATTGCACCGGCTGGCTGATTTCACCCGGCTTCAGGGCGTTCATGGCAGCCTCGAACGGCGGCACGGTTTCGCCCGGGTTCAACCAGCCCAGCTCGCCGCCTTGCGGAGCGGTCGCGTCCTGCGAATACTGGCGCGCCATGTCCTCGAACTTGGCGCCGCCGCTCACCAGCCGCTGGCGCACCTGCTCCAGGCGCTGACGCGCCATTTCGTCGCTCATGACGGTGGAGGTCTTGATCAGGATGTGGCGTGCGCGGGTCTGCATCACTTCCACCGGACCTTGATGCGCAGGCGCCTGCGCCGGCGCGGCGGCAGGTTGCGGCGCCTGGGCCGGCGCCGGGGCGCGGGCCGTGCGGGCGGGCGCCGGCTGGGCGGTGCCGCGGTCCATCACCTTGATGATGTGGAAACCGTTGCCGCTCTGGATCAGGCCGCTGACCTGGCCTTTCTGCAAGTTGCCGACGGCCTGTACGAACAGGTCGGGCCAGCCGTCCAGCGGGCGCACGCCCATGACGCCGCCTTGCAGGGCTTCGGGGCCGTCCGAGGCCGCGGCAGCCAGGCTGGCGAAGTCGTCGCCGCGCTTGGCTTGCGCCAGCAGGCCTTCGGCCTTCTTGCGCAGCGCGGCCAGTTGCTCGGGCGACGAACCTTCAGGCACGCGCACCAGGATCTGGGCCAGGGCATAGAGCATCGGGCCCGAGGGCGCGGCTGCCTGCTGCGGTTCTGGCTGCGGCTGAGCCTGCGGTTGCGGGGCCGCCTGCGGTGCCGCGCCGAATGCCGGATTGCGGCGCTGATCCTTCAGGAAGGCGTCGACTTCGGCATCCGAAATCACGATGGTGGAATCCACCGCGCGTTGGCGCAGACGATCCGTGCGGATCTCATCGCGCAGCGCCTTGCGGTAGCCGTCCCAGCTGGTGCCGGATTTTTCGATTTCCTGGCGCAACTGAGCCACGGTGATCTTATTGCGGGACGCAATGGTCTGGATCGCTTGGTCGATTTGCGCGTCATCCACGCGTATGCCCAGGCGATCCGCTTCATGGCGCTGCACGCGCTCCATGATCAGACGTTGCAACACCTGGTGCTGCAGGGTCTGGTCATCGGGCACCTGGATGCCGCGGGACTTCAATTCGCCTGAAATGCGCAAGGACGCATCGCGCAGTTCGCGCAGCGTGATCACGTCCTTGTCCACGACTGCGGCAATCCCGTCGACGAACTGCTCGCGCTGCGGCGCGGGCGCGGCGTTTTTTTGCGCAGCGGAATTCGGCTTGGCGCCATTGTTCGCGGCCTTGCCGCCCTGCTCGGCCGCATGGGCCAGGGGCAAGCCGGCGCACACGGCCAATAGCAGCGCATTGCCGGAGAGGCGGCGCAAAGAGTGCAACCTACGCATCATTCATACCTTTCAAATGTGGTCCCGGCAGGCACGGGCGGCGTAATGCGCGAGTAGCCGGGGATACTCTTGTTCAGCAGATTCATCGGGTCGGTTCCCAGGGAACCCAGACCGGTCAGCTCAAGCTGGAAGAACAGTGCCGAGTTGGCGTCCGTGGCGGAGACCGCATATCGCTGGTAGACCATGCGGCCCACCCAGCAGCAATCTCCCTTGTACTCCAGGCCGGCGATGGCCTGCGTGACGCGGGGCGAATCCGTTGTGCCGGCCACCGTGCTGGACGGACCGTTGCGCAACGAGTAGTCCACCCGCCCGACGCCGTACCAGCGCTTGGAGAACGGCCACTGCATGGCCAGGCTCACCTGGTTCTGCCCCTGCGCCTGATACTGGACGCCGGGTTGAGGATCGCGTTGGTAGCGGTACGACACGGCCACCGTCGTCAAGCGCTGCGGCGACCAGCGCGCGCTGATCAGGCCGCGCGACCAGTTACTGTCGTAAGGATTGTATTGCGCGGCGACGTCGGTGCTAAGCGTGTCGGTCAGGGCGGCACTTGCCCCCAGAAGGAAGTCGGAACGCACGTTCTCGCGCGGTGTTTCGCCTGGCAACGTGACCTTCTGGTCCTCGAAGTACAGCCGCTGCGCGATACCTAATGACATGCGCTCGAAACCGGTATTGGCATCCAGCCAGCGCGTCGTCAACGCCGCAGTCAGCTGATTGGCGTTCGCGATGCGGTCCCAACCGCCGGTGTAGATGTTCTCTTCGAACGCCTGCGAGAAGCTGAAATCGGCCAGGGATGTATCGAAAACGGGCAATTTGGACTGGTCGCGGTACGGCACGTACAGGTAGTACAGGCGCGGTTCCAGGGTCTGCGTGGAGGCCTTGCCGAACAGCGAGGTATCGCGTTCGAAGACCAACCCCGAATCCAGGGACAGGATCGGCACCGAACGGGATTGCGAACGCGGCGTACCCGGGCTCAGGTTGTACCAGTCGGTGTCGTACTGGGTGTAATTGACGCCCGCCTTGGGAACGATGAACCAGCCCGGCTTGACGATGGGGTAGGAAACCGTCGGGTAGGTTTGGAAACGGTTGCCATCAGGACCCAGGCGTTGGCCTTCGAACAAGGACTTGCGGAAACGCACTGCTGTAGAGGTCCAGTCGACGTCAAAACCGCCCCAGTCATAACGCGCGCCCCGGAAGAAGAGCTCCGGTTCCTTATCATACGGTGGGTACAGCGGTGCATCGGGATCCTGCAGCGTCTGATATTTATAGACTTGCGCGTACGCGCTCCAGTAGCCGGACGGAGACGACCAACCCACCCGCGCGCGTTGCGGCAAATAGGTCGTCGACGCCTGATTCAGGCCCAGCTGCGAAATGTCGCGGAAATAGTTGTCGTCCGAAACCTTCGCAATATCCCAGTCTGCATAGAAACCGTAGGGCAGCATCTGCTGGTGGCGCCACCAGTACATCCAACGGTCGCTGTCGGTCAGCTTGTCGTTGGGCAGATAAGTGCCATCCATGATGCCGCTATAGCCGTAGCCGAGATAGCGGAACTCCCCCCCCAACTGCAGCCCGCGCTTGGAGAAGTAGCGCGGCTGCACGGTCATGTCATAGTTCGGCGCCAGATTCAGGTAATACGGAATCGAAAAATCGAGACCGCCCTGGCTGGTCGTGCCATACGTCGGCATCAGGAAGCCCGACTTGCGCTCCTTCTTGACCGGAAAGGTCATGTAAGGCGACGCCAGGATGGGCACGTCCTTGAAATACAGCACGCCGCTGCGCGCCACGCCTTCGTTTTCGTCGAAGTCGATGTCGACGGTCTTGGCCTTGATGTACCAGGACGGCGTTTCGCAGGCGCAGCCGCTGTACGTCACGGTTTGCAGCCGCATCTGCGACCGGCTGAAGATGTCCGCATGCTCGGCGACGGCAAAGCCGCCGCTGGCGCCCATCCAGAAATTGGGCTTTTCGACCTCACCCGAGGACTTGTCGACGTTGAACTTGGCGCTCGGCCCGGTCACCAGGGTGCCGTCGCGCATCATGCGCGCGCTACCCTGGACGTCGACTTCGCCGGTGTCCTTGCGGTAGTTGATGCGGTCGCCCTTGATCACGCTGTCGATGCGGCGCACCTGGGCGTTGCCGGTCAGGGTCAGATCCGAATCAGGATCGCCATCGATGGTGTCCGCCTCCATGAAGGCGGGAATGCTGTCGTCCGGCAAGCGGTGGATCCGCAAGCCCGGCGAAGTGCGCAACACGGGAGTCGCCGAGGTCGACGACGCGGCGGGAGCGCTGCCCTGGCTGCCTTGGGCCTGGACGGCTCCGGCGGCGACACTGACAGCAGAGAGGATCAACCATCGAACCTTGCGCACGAGTGAAAACAGCCCTTTTTGACGATGGTGGGAACGCGACACCGGCACCCACGAAGGGCCAATGCTAACGGAAACGAGCCGGTATTATAGAGAAGCCGCGCCATAGGCCCAGACTTATGTGCCCGGGACACAATTCTCAGCAATATTGCCTTTCTGACACGGATCTTCCTTGAAAAACGATCACGACCCCCGCCTGGAGCAGATCCGCCACTGGCTGGGCGGCCTGCCCGCCAGCCTGAACCTGGCCATCGACACGCTGCGCCCGGCGTCCGCCGACGCCAGCTTCCGCCGCTATTTCAGGCTGGACGCCGGCGTACGCACCTTGATAGTCATGGACGCCCCGCCCGCGCACGAGGATTGCCGCCCCTTCCTGCACGTGGACCGTTTGCTGGCGGATGTCGGCCTGAACGTGCCCGCCGTGCTGGAACAGGATCTGGACCAGGGCCTGCTGCTGTTGTCCGACCTGGGTGAACAGACCTATTACCAGCGCATTCAGGCCGGACTGCCGGACAGCGAACTGCAGACGTTGTATCGCGAGGCCCTGGCCGCCCTGGTCCGCCTGCAGCAGGCCTCCACTGCCGGCCTGGGCGCTTATGACACCGCCCGCCTGGCCGACGAGCTCAAGCTTTTCCCCGAGTGGTACGTGCAGAAGCATCACGGCGTGACGCTGGACGACAAGACCGCAAACGCGCTGGAAAAGATCTTTGCCTTGCTGTCCGCCAGCAACGGCGGACAGGCCCAGGTGCTGGTGCACCGCGACTACCATTCGCCCAACCTGATGGTCTGCGACCGGCCGCAGTACGGCCCCAACCCGGGCATCATCGACTTCCAGGATGCGTTGGCCGGCCCCATCACTTATGACCTGGCCTCCCTGGTGACGGATGCCCGCACGACCTGGGAAGAACCCCAGCAATTGGACTGGGCCATCCGCTACTGGGAAATGGCGCGGGCGGCCGGCCTGCCGGTGGACTCGGATTTCGCCGAATTCCACCGCGCCTACGAGTGGATGGGCCTGCAACGCAACCTGCGCATCCTGGGCGTGTTCGCCCGGCTGCATCATCGCGACGGCAAGGCGCACTACCAGGCCCACATGCCGCGCGTCAGCGGCTATGTCCGCCAGGTGGCCCAGCGCTATGGCGTCTTCACGCCCCTGCTGCGCCTGCTGGACCAGCTGGAAAACCGCCAGGTTAGTGTCGGGTACACGTTCTGATGCGGGCCATGATCCTCGCGGCGGGACGCGGCGAACGCATGCGCCCCCTCACCGACCGCTTGCCCAAGCCCCTGCTGTCCGTGGGCGGCCAGCCGCTGATCGTCTGGCACCTGCGGCGGCTGGCGGCCGCCGGTATCCGCGACATCGTCATCAACCACGCCTGGCTCGGCCACGAAATCGAACGGGCGTTGGGCGACGGCAGCGCGCATGGCGTGCGGATCCGCTATTCGGCCGAAGCCTCCGCGCTGGAAACCGCGGGCGGCATCGTCCAGGCGCTGCCGCTGCTCGGCGACGAGCCCTTCCTGGTCGTCAACGGCGACGTCTGGTGCGACTGGGATCCCGCCGCGGCCACCGGCCTGGCGCGCGCCCTGCCCGGGAGTGGCGCCTGGCTGCTGCTGGTGGACAACCCGCCCCAGCATCCGGCCGGCGATTTCCGCCTGGCTGCCGACGGCAGCGTGCATGCCCAGGGCGAACCTCGTTTGACCTTTGCGGGTATCGGCGTCTACCATCCCTCGTTGTTCGCCGACGTCCCCCGGGGCGCGGCGGCGCCTCTGGCGCCCTTGCTCCGGCAGGCCATGGCCCGCGGCCTGGCGCGCGGCGCGCGCCACGCAGGCGAATGGACGGATGTCGGCACGCCGCAGCGGCTGGCGGACCTGGACGCCGAGCTCAACCGCCGGGTCCGCTGACACCCACATATTTCACAATATCAAGGTGCGCAACCAGGCTTGTCCGCGCACCCAACGGTCCCGGCTAACGGGGTATTCTCTAGCGCTTTGACCTGCGCGCGCAGCGCGCGGGCGAGCAAACACACAGGAAGTTTTCTAGGAATGGGGATGTTTGGAAGATCGCAACGGGCTGTATTCAAGCCCTCCGTGTACCAGCCCGGCCAACGCACGCGCCGCATGCCGCGCTGGCTGGTCCTGCTGCTGGTGGGCATCGCCCTGGGCGCCGGCGGCGTGCTCTTCCTGCAGACCAACTACGGCCCGCAACGCCTGACCGTGGAACAGTCCGAGCAGCTGCACAGCGAACTGAGCACCGCCAACCTGGAACGCCAGCGCCTGCAAAGCCAGCTCGAGGAAGCCACGCAACAACGCGACGCCAACAAGTCCGGCCATGAAAAGCTGACTTCCGACCTTGCTGAAGCCCGCAGCAAGATCGAAACGCTGAACAAGGAACTGGTGCTGTTCCAGGACGCCATGCCGGCCGATCCGCGCGGCGGCAACCTGGGCATCCGCTCGGCCACCTTCAAGCGCGCGCCCGGCCTGCTGGACTACCAGGTGCTGGTCATGCGCGAGGACCGCCAGGGCGCGCCGTTCAAGGGCACGCTGACCTTCTCCATCGACGGTACCTACCCCAACGGCCGCGCCGCCACCGTCACGCCGGAAGGCCCCGCCCTGAACGTCGACCGTTACGACTACGCGCTGGGCCAGCTGAAGCTGCCCGACGGCTTCACGGCCAAGGTCGTGGTGCTGCGCGTAATGGACGGCGCCCAGAAGCAGCAGGCGATGCGCATCTACTACGTGCGCAACTGATAGATACGCCACGCAGTCACCAAGACCCGCCCTGATCCGGCGGGTTTTTTCTTGCCCAAAAAATATAGTTGCGTACGCAACCTCTTAATAATATAGTTGCGCAAACAACCAATACCTGGAGACAACATGCCGCTCCCCGCGCACGTTCCCGTCCTGATCGCCGGCGGCGGCCCCGTCGGCCTGACGCTGGCCGCCCTGCTGGCCGAATACGGCATCGCCTCGCTGACGCTGGAGGCGGACGACGACTATTGCAGCGGCAGCCGCGCCATCTGCATCTCGCGGCGGTCGCAGGAAATCATGGGCTGGGTCGGCGCCGACCGGCCCCTGACGGCCACCGGCCTGGCCTGGACCGGCGGCCGCAGCTACTTCCGCAACAGCGAGGTCCTGCATTTCGAGATGCCGCACGATCCGCTGCAGCGCTATGCGCCCATGGTCAACATCCAGCAGTACGCCGTCGAGGAGTACGCGCATCAGGCCATGCAGCGCCATCCGGCGCTGGCCGAACTGCGCTGGTCGGCACGGCTTGCCGGCCTGCGCGCCGACGCGGACGGCGTCACGGCCGAAGTGGACATCGAAGGCGGCCGTCAGACCGTGCGCGCCGACTGGCTGATCGCCTGCGACGGCGGCCGCAGCACCGTGCGCGAGGCCATGGGCCTGAAGCTGGAAGGCATGCAGTACGAAGGACGCTACGTCATCGTCGACATCGAACAGGAGTCCAGCCGCCCCGTGGAGCGCCTGGCCTGGTTCGATCCGCCCTCCAATCCCGGCTCCACCCTGCTCATGCACCGCCAGCCCGGCAATGTGTGGCGGGTGGATTACCAGATCCGCGACGACGAAGACCCCGAAGAGGCCGTCAAGCCGGAGAACGTGCTGCCGCGCGTGCAAAGCCACCTGGACATGATCGGCGAGACCGCACCCTGGAAGCCCTTGTGGATCTCGATCTATAACGCCAAGTGCCTGACGCTGGACAGCTACCGCCACGGACGCGTGCTGTTCGCCGGCGATGCCGCCCACCTGGTGCCTATCTTCGGTGTACGGGGCCTGAACTCGGGACTGGACGACGCCGGCAACCTGGCCTGGAAGCTGGCCTGGGTGCTGCGAGGCCAGGCCTCCGACAGCCTGCTGGACAGCTACAGCGTGGAGCGCGTCCACGCCACCCGCCAGAACCTGGCCTACGGCGCGAAGAGCACCGAGTTCATGGCCCCGCCGGACTTCGGCTTTCGTCTGATGCGCGAGGCCGCCCTGCGCCTGGCGCTGTCGGATGAGCGGGTGCGTCAGCTGATCAACCCGCGGCAGTCGGCGCCCATCTCCTACGATGCCTCGCCACTGAACCTGAATGACGGCGCGCCGCAAGCCGGCACGGCCGCCGCGCCCGGCCAGCCTGCGCCCGAAGCGCTGCTGCACGATCACGGCGCGCCGCTGCACCTCAGCGCATGCTTTGGCGCCGGCTTCGTCGCGCTGTCGCTGGCTCCCGACGCCCGGCTGGCGGCCGAACTGGACGCCCTGGCTGCCGCCACCCGCGATGCCCCCCAGCCGCTGCGCGTGCTGAAGACGGGCGATGACGCCTTGCAGGACCCGCACGGACAGCTACGCCAGCGCTACGGCGCGCAAGCCGGCACCGTCTACCTGCTGCGGCCTGACGGCTACGTGCTGGGACGCTGGACCAACCCGTCGGCCGCCACCCTGCGCGCCGCGCTCAAGCCCTACTACCCCTCGATCGCACGCGACGCGCACAAGGAAGAGCTAGCATGAACAACGATGAACTGGACCAGATCTATACCGCCATGGCGCAGACCCTGACGCGCGTCGGCGAGGAACAGGCATCGCTCTTCCTGTCGATCCTGAGCCTGTCGCTACTGGCCCGCTTGAGCGATACGCGCGACGCCGCCACGCTATTGGCCCAGGCGGAAGCCGCCTGCCTGGCCAACAGCCCTGTGGCACACTACTCCGCCTCCGAACCTGCCCGCCCGACGTGAACCCGCCCGCCCTCGAACGATTCCTGACCTACCGCCTGCACGTGCTCAACAAGATCACGGACAGGGACACGAATCGCGCCTATCTGGAAGCTTGCGGGATTCCTCTGGGCGAGGCCCGCTGCCTGGCGGCCATCGGCCGCTACGCGCCCTTGTCGGTCAACGACCTGGCGCGGGCGGCCAATCTGAACAAAGGCCAAGCCAGTCGCTCGGCGCAGGCCCTGGTGGACCGCGGCCTGGTGGAAAAAACCATGTCCGCCTCCGACGGGCGCGGCGTGGTGCTGGCGCCCACCCCGGACGGCCTGGCGCAATATCAGCGCGTCATCGACCTGATCGCCCGCCGCAATGAAGAAATCTTCGGCTGCCTCAGCGCCGACGAGCAGCGCCTGCTGGGCGACATGCTCGACCGCGTGAACAGCCATTTGCAGCCTGATGCGGACGGCGCGGAAGACCCGCTCCCGCCCGCGCCGCCGCAAAACGCGCCCTAAGCCTTGGGCGCGGTGGCGCCCAATTGCGCTGCCGCCTCGTCCATGAACTGCGCCATGCGCACATCCAGCTCGGTCACGCCGCCGGCGTCGTGCGTGGTCAAGGTCACGTCCACGCGGTTGTAGACGTTGGTCCATTCCGGATGATGGTTCAGCTTCTCCGCGAACATGGCGACGCGCGTCATGAAGCCGAATGCCGTATTGAAATTGGGGAAGCGGAAGCGCTTTTCGATGGCGTCGCGCATCGCCACGGCCTGCCAGCCAGACAAGGCGGCCACGGCGATATCGGTGCCGATGCGGGCGGGAGGGAACATGCTCATGACGGACTCCAAAAAAACAGGCGGCGGCGCATCGCGCCAGCCGCCTCGGACACTGGGCTGGCCCAGGCTTACTGCTGGACCGCGTACAGGTAGATCTCCACGCGGCGGTTCAGCGCACGGCCTTCGGCGGTCGCATTGTCGCCGATCGGATCGTTCGGCCCGCGGCCCTCGACAGTCAGGCGGCCCGCGGCCACGCCCTGCTTGCTGAGGTAGTCGGTCACGCTCTTGGCGCGATTGACCGACAGCGTCTGGTTGTGCGCCAGGGCGCCCGTGCTGTCCGTATGGCCGACCACCTTGGCCCGCAGTTCAGGATGCTGGTTGAGCGAGCGCGCCACACTGTCCAGCACTGGCAGCAACGCGGGTTTGAGCTGCGTCTTGTCGGTATCGAACGACACGCCGCTGGGAATGTTGACCTTGAGGCTGCCATCGGGCATTTCGACCACGTCGATGCCCAGCGACGAAGCGCCCGACTTCTGCACGTCTTCCTTGACGACCTTCCAGTTGTAGCCGACCAGGCCGCCCGCCACCGCGCCGATGCCGGCGCCGATGGCCGCGCCCGTGCCATGGCCCACCAGGGCTCCAATACCGGCGCCGATCGCCGCGCCGGCGCCCGTGCCCACTGCGGTATTGGTCTGCTGCTGCGTGGCGCAACCCGCCAGCAAAGCCCCAGACGCCGCGACCACGGCGATCCGGTTGAATATTGTTCTTGAGTTCATGGAAACCTCCACTATCCCGTCGGTGCGCCGGATCATTCCGGCCAGATCATGCTAGCAAGCGCGGGGCGGGAGACAGGCAACATTTTGTATTGCCCGGAGGATGGCAAAAATGGCGCGGCCGCCAGCCGTGACAGCTAGCGGCCGCGCCGCGCAACAATAGGCTACATTCCGCTCGCAGCGGAGCCGGCCTCCGGTGAGCAGGCCGGCGCCAGCCGCCTAGCGCTGCTGGAAAGTCCGGCGCGCCACGTTCAGCGACACCATGGCCATGAGTGCAATGGCCAGCAGGTAGTAGCTGGGCGACAGCTTGGAATCGGTGGTCGCGATCAGCCAGGTCAGGATGAACGGCGCAAAGCCGCCAAAGATCGTCACGGCAATGTTGTAGCCCAGGGACAGGCCGGTGGTGCGCACCTGCACCGGGAAGATGGCGGACATCAGCGCTGGCATGGGCGCAAAGTACGCCGTCGCCAGGACGCCCAGGATGACCTGCACGATCATCAGCACGCCCACGGTCGGATAAGAAACCAGCAAATAGAACAAGGGGTAGCACAGCAGCGCGGTCGCCAGGGCCGCGGCCGTCATGATGCGCGCGGGCCCGATCCGGTCTGCCAGGGTGCCGACGAAAGGCGCGCCGACCGTCATGATGACGCCCGTGACCAGCGTCGCCAGAAAGCCGATGGTAGGCGGCAGACCCAGCTGGCGGATCGAGTACGTGGGCATGTACAGGGCCAGGTAATTGCCCACCGAGCCCAGCGCCACGAAGCCGACGGTAACGAGCAGGCGCAGTTTCTGCCCCGCGAACATGTCGCTCAGCGGCGAGGCCGACGCCTCTGCCGCGCTGAACTCCGGTGTTTCATCCATGTGATGGCGGATGTAGTAGCCCACCGGCGCGATCAGCAGGCCGAACACGAACGGAATGCGCCAGCCCCAGCTTTCCAGCTGGGCCTGGGTCAGCGTCGCATTGAGCACCGCGCCGAACAAGGCGGCCAGCAGGATCGCCGCGCCCTGGCTGGCGACCTGCCAGCTGGCGTAGTAGGCGCGCCGGTCCGGCGCATACTCGATGAGGAAGGCCGTCGCGCTGCCGAATTCCCCGCCCGCCGAAAAGCCCTGGATCAGGCGCGCGACCAGGATGATGATCGATGCTGCCACGCCGATCTGCGCATGCGTGGGCACCACCACGATGATCAGCGTGCCTATCATCATCAGGAAAATGGACGCCGTCAGCGCCGCCTTGCGGCCCGCCCGGTCGGCATAGCTGCCCAGCACGATGGCGCCCAACGGCCGCATCAGGAACGACACGCCGAAGGTCGCCAGCGCCAGCAGCAGCGAGGAACTCTCGCTGGCGGACGGAAAGTACAGCTTGGCAATGATCAGCGCGAACGTGCCATACGCGATCATGTCGAACCACTCCAGCGCATTGCCGATGGATGCGGCAATCACCGCGCGCCGCGCCTGGGCGCGCCGGTCGCCCGCCGGCGCCGCCTTGCTACGGCCGGCGGCCGCCGCATTCCAGGTTGTCTTCTCCGAATAAGCCATTTTTCCCTCTGTTTTTTTTGAAGAGTAACTATCGATTCAACTCATTACCGGGCCAACTCAAGATGGCCCGCCAGCTTTTCCATGAACTGTTCGCACAGGCTGATCTGCGACAACGCGACATACTCGTCCGGCCGGTGCGCCTGCTGCAGGTTGCCGGGGCCGCAGATGACCGCCGTCATGCCGGCCCGCTGGAACAGGCCGGCCTCAGTGCAGTAGGCCACCTTCTCGGTGCCGCGCGCGCCGGTCAGCGCCTGCGCCAGCCGCGCAATCTCGGCGGTCGCGGCGGTATCGAAACCGGGCACCTCGGCCAGCGCTTCCAGTTCGATATCGGCCTGCGGGTTCTCCGCCTTGATGCGGTCGCGCAGTTCGCCGGTGATGTAGCGGCGCAGGCCGCCGATCACGTCTGGCGCCAGCACGCCCGGGATGGTGCGGAATTCGAACTCGAACTGGCAGCGGTCCGGAATCGTGTTGACGGACAGGCCGCCCGAGATCGTGCCGGTGTTGGCAGTCGTGTACGGCACCTCGAAATCCTGATCGAAGGGGCCGTTCTGGCGATGGCCGTCGGCCATGTCGCGGATGTGGCAGATGGCGCGCGCCGCATATTCGATCGCGTTGACGCCGCGCGGCGTCAGCGAAGAATGCGCGGCGTGCCCATGCACGGTGCAGCGGTACAGGTTGCTGCTCTTGTGGGCGGAGATGACGCGCATCTCGGTGGGCTCGCCCACGATGCAGCTATCCGGGCGGATATCCAGCTTGGCCAATTCACGCAGCATGGCGTCCGCCCCCAGACAGCCCACCTCCTCGTCATAACTCAGCGCCAGGTGCAGCGGCACGCGCAGCCGCCGCGACGTGAACGACGGCAGCATGGCCAGCGCCACGCCGATGAAGCCCTTCATGTCGCAGGTGCCACGGCCGTACAGGCGGCCGTCGCGCACTTCAGGCGCGAACGGATCGCTGCTCCAGGCCTGGCCGTCCACCGGCACCACATCGGTATGGCCGGACAGCACCACCCCGCCCTGGGTGCCGCCGTCCGCGGCAGGCACAGTCACGAAGAGATTCGCCTTCTTGCCGTCGGCGTTGTAGATCAGCCTGGGAGCCAGCCCGGCCGCGGCCAGGTGGTCGCGCACCGTTTCGATCAGACCCAGATTGGACAGGCGGCTGGTGGTGTCGAAACGCACCAGCCGTTCTATCCATTCCAGGGAACGGGGAAGCTCTGCAGTATTCATGGGTCGCACCCTAAGGTTGAGGCCTGGCGTTCAGGCAGCCTTGCCCCGCGCCGCATCCAGAAAGCGCGCTAGTCTAGCCACGCCTTCATCCAGCCGCTCATGCGCGCTGGCATAGCACCAGCGCAGATAGCCCTCGCCCTCGGGACCGAACGCCATGCCCGGCGCCAGCCCCAGCCCGCCGCGCACGACCAGGTCCTTGCAGAACGCCAGGCTGTCAGACACGCCGCGGATGCGGAAGAAGGTGTACATCGCTCCCGGCGCCGCGCCGGCCAGTTCAACCCCGGGTACCTGCGACAGCTTCGATGCCAGGTGGTCGCGCGCCAGCCGCAGCCGCTGCACCGTGCGCGCAATGACGGGCTCGCCCTGTTCAAGCGCGCACAAGGCGGCGGTCTGCACGAAACCCGGCGTGCAGGTGTTGCTGTATTCGATCAGCTTGCCGATTTCCGGCAGCAGGCCGCGCGGCACCACCACCCAGCCCACGCGCCAGCCGGTCATCAGCCAGGCCTTGGAAAACGAATTGCAGCTGACCACGCGGTCGTCCGGAGCCGCGATGTCCAGGAAGGTGGGCGCCACGGCGCCTTCGTAGTAATAGCGTTCGTAGACATCGTCGGCGATGATCCAGATGCCGTGCTTGCGGCAGTGCTCCAGCACGACACGCTGCTGCTCCGCATTCATCACCCAGCCCGTCGGATTGTTCGGCGAGTTCACCAGCAGCGCCCGCACGTCCGGCGTCAGCGCGGCGAGCAAGGCATCCAGGTCCAGGCGCCAGCCGCTCTCGGAAAACGACAGCGGCACGGTCGTCACGCTCGCCCCCAGCACCTTGGGCATTTCCACCAGGTTGGGCCACAGGGGCGTCACGGCCACCACGTGATCGCCCGCGCCCACGATGGCCTGCACCGCGGTCATCAGCGCCGAGGTGCCCGAGCTGGTCACCGCGATATTGTCGACTTCGCGCCGGCCATGCAGGCCGCTGACGTAGGCCGCCAGGCGTTCGCGCAGCGCGGGCACGCCCAGGGTCTGCACATAGAACGTCTGCCCCGACGCGATGTGGGCGATGGCCGCATCGCGAAACGCGGGCGGGGTCTGCTCGTCGGGCTCGCCGAACCAGAACGGCAGCACGTCGGCGCGGCCCATGCCTGCATTGGCGACCTCGCGGATCTGCGACGAACGCAAAGTCTGCACGCTGGCGCGCGCCGTCGAGCTGAAGCCGCCGGAAGATACTGCTGTATTCATGCCTGTTCCTGTCGTACCAGATGAAAGTGATCGCGCCGCCGGCTCAGCGGCATGCGGCGTCGAACTGCGCGCGCGCCTGGCGGGCGCCCCGGGCCAGCCAGGCCACATCGGAATGCAAGGCGATGAATTGCACGCCCAGCTTGCGGTAGCGCGCCGCTTCCTCGGGATCGTTGGCGAAGATGCCGACGGCCTTGCCCGCCGCCTTGCCGGCCGCGATCACGCGGTCGACGGCCTCGCGGACTTCGACGTGGGTCATGTCGCCCAGGCGACCGAGACTGGCCGCCAGGTCGGCCGTGCCCACGAACAAGCAGTCCGCCCCCGGCAGCGCGGCGATGGCTTCGACGTTGCGCACCGCCTGCGCCGACTCGATCTGCAGGATCGCGCAGGCCTGTTCATTGGCCAGCTTGACATAGGTGGGGTCCTGTCCGTACATGCCCGCCCGCACCAGGCCGGCCACGCCACGCACGCCGCCATTGCCTGCCGACGGGAAACGCATCGAGGCGATGGCGTTGCGAGCGTCCTCGGCCGTGTCGATGTTCGGGAAGATGACCGTCCGTGCGCCGCAATCCATGGCGCGCTTGACCAGCGCCGCATCGTTCACCGTCACCCGCACGACCGGATACGCGGTGGCGCCATGCGCGCGCGCCGAGTCGATGGCCTGTAGTTGCGCCGTCAGGCCCGCCACATCATTGGGCGCATGCTCCATGTCGACGACCAGCCAGTCGAAGCCGCAATGCGCAATCGCCTCGGCCACCGCCGGGCTCGCCAGGGTCAGCCAGCACCCCTCGGTAGGCTCCAGGGCCAGCAGCGCCTTGCGTACCGGATTCGAATCTTTCATGTCTGCTCCATATGTGATCAAACGGGGAGCATTCCTGGTGCCGACGCCCCCTCTAACAGCCAAACAAAGATACAGGAGCGGATTGGCGAAGATTTCCGATTTTTCGACTTAAATGTGTAATATTTTGGATTGAAATTAGCGAAACTCTCTATTCATTGGAAGAATCGTGCAAAGCAAGAATTTCGACCCCACCGACCTGCAAATCCTGGCCGCCCTGCAGGCCGACGGACGCCTGTCCAGCGCCGATCTGGCCGAGCGCGTATCGCTCACGCCCTCGCCCTGCTGGCGCCGGGTCAAGCGCCTGGAAGACGAAGGCGTGATCCGCGGCTATCGGGCCGAAGTCGACGTCAAGAAGCTCGGCTTCGGCGTGACGGCGTTCGTCTGGATTTCCCTGGACATGAAGGGCGCTGAACACGTCAAGGCGTTCGAGGACGCCGTCAGGCAGGTACCGGAAGTGCTCTCCTGCCACTGCGTCTCGGGCCGCTATGACCATCAGCTGACCGTCATCGCCCGCGACCTCGACGCCTTCGGCGACCTGGCGCGCTACGTGCTGGGTGCGCTGCCAGGCGTGAAGGAGGTCTACACCTCGTTCGTGCTGAAGGAGGTCAAGGGGCTGGGGGATGCGATTTCCTTGCCAGCGGCTTGAGACGCGCAACTGGCGGGCAGTGCGGTGCGCAGTGGCTTGCCGTCAGGCGGCGTTGAATCGCTCCAGCCACGGCAGCGCCGCTTCCAGCCGCGCGGACTCCAGTTCCGGCCGCGCCGCGCCTTCCGGCAACGCCAGCCCCACGCGATTGTGCCAATACGTGCGCAGGCCGACCTTGCTGGTGCCGAACATGTCGTAGCCAGAACCTGCAATGAACGCGGCTTGGGCGGGCTGCACCTGCAACTGCGCCAACGCCAGTTCATAAGGACGCGGATCGGGCTTGTAGTAGCCCGCCTCCTCCGACGTCACCACCACGTCCCAGTCCACGCCCAGCAGGCTCGCGGCTCGGCGCCCGAGACGCGCGGAGCAATTGGTAACCACGGCCAGGCGGCAATGCGGCCGCAAGGCCTGCAGCAATTCGCGAGCGCCATCCCAGGCGGGCAACTCGTCCCAGCCAGCCTCCAGCGCGTCCGGCGCCGTCGCGGGTAAACCAACCGCGGACGCGGCCTCCCGCAGCAGCTGTTCGTAGGGCTGATAAGCGCCGCAGCCATACGTGCGCCGCAGATATTCCGCGCGCCACGCCCGCCCGGCGGCCTCGGAACCGGCGGCGCGATTCCATATGGTCCAGGAGTCGAGCAAGGCGGTCAGCAGGTCGAACAACACAGCCCGGGGATAGGCGGGTATGGCAGCGGGACTGGACATGCGTGGCTCTCTCGGTTGGAAACGAGTCCACTATAAAGAACATCAACTCTGCCGTGATTCAGCGGACGTTTACCCTGTGTTAAGCCGTGACTTAAGCGATCCGCCTACCTGGTTTACTGACAGCCCCATTGGCAATCTGTTCATTGGCGACCGTATCGCGGGCCTGTATCTGCCCATGGCGGGGTTCAAGGAGGCCTTGTCTCTGCCCGCGATCCGGTCGACAGCGGCCATTTCCAAGCGGGCGATGGCGCAGGTCTGTAGCCGGTCTTTGCGCAGCGTCTGGGCAAGCCGGCCGAAACTGTGGAGATGGCGCTACGCGCCAACGAGTACTAGCCGCTCTGCTCGTCGCTATTGGACGACAGCCGCAGATTGGACTTCAGCATGTTGTAGACGTGGCGGGTCAAGGGGTTGATGTGATCCCGCCGTATCCAAAGGTAGTAATTGACATCGGGCAGCCGGGGCAACCCCTCTTTCTCTCCCAGCACCCGCATATCCGAGCCCAGCAGTTCCACGCTGCGCGCAGTGATGCCAAGGCGCGCACGCAAGGCGGCCTTGATGGCCACCAGATTGGGCGCAACATAATTGGTTTGCGAGCGTAGCTGTGATTGCTCCAGCGCATTGAGCGCAATGCGGCGAAAAATGCTCGGCTCATCGGCAAGCACCAGCGGCAAGGGAGCGTTGATGTCGTGCACGTAGTCTGCCGAGCACAGCCATACCGTGGGAGAAGTGCGCAAGACCACGCCTTCGAACTCCTGATCAAAGCGAGTCGACACTGCCAGATCCACCTCACCCTTACGCAAGGCCGTCATCAGATTGGGGCTGCGGTCCACCCGGATTTCCAGCTTGATGCGAGGGAAGGTGCGCACCACATGGATCAAGAGGCTGGGCAGAATGCTGTCGGCCACATCGTGCGGCGACCCCAGACGCAACTCGCCTTCGAGCAGACTGTCTTGCAACGAGCGCAGAGCTTCGTCATTCATGGCCAGCATATGGCGTGCATACGTGACCAGCTTTTCGCCATGGCTGGACAGCCGCTTATTGCGGCCGCGCTTTTCAAACAGCGGTAGATCGACCAGGCTCTCCAAGCGCAGCATCTGCTGCGTAACAGCAGATTGGGTCTTGTGCAGACTTTCCGCCGCAGCGGAGAATGAATCGTGTTCGGCGATAGCCACCAGAGTGCGCAGCAGCTCAAGATCCAGATTGCGCATGGACTTTCCTTGACGTGACAGCCGGAATATGGCGCGCCTGCCTCATCTGGATCAATGACGCACATCCTCCAGGAACTTGCAGGCACGCGGATGCCTGGGTGCCGTGAAGAAGGCCTCGGGTGTGCTGTCTTCCAGAATGGTCCCGGCATCCATGAACCAGATGCGATCAGCGACCTCGCGCGCAAAGTCCATTTCATGGGTGACGATCACCATGGTCATGCCCTCGGAAGCCAGAGTCTTCATGACATTGAGCACTTCGGACACCATTTCGGGGTCCAGCGCGCTAGTCGGCTCGTCAAACAGTATGACTGGCGGGCGTTGTGCCAGCGCGCGCGCAATCGCAACGCGTTGCTGCTGGCCGCCCGACAGATTGATGGGCATGGCGTCTATCTTGTGCGCCAAGCCAACCTTGGCCAGCAGCGCTTCGGCCATCTGGTCGGCCTCGCGCGTCGGCATGCCAAACACCTTGCGCGCCGACAGCGTGATGTTCTCGCGCACCGAATAGTGCGGAAAGAGATTGAACTGCTGGAACACAAAGCCAATGGAGGCACGCAGCTTGTTCAGATCCGACTCGCGGTCGTAGATGCTGGCGCCATTGATGGTGATGTCGCCTTTCTGAATCGACTCCAGACGATTGAGCGTGCGGATCATGGTGGACTTGCCCGAGCCGGACGGCCCACAAACCACCAGCACCTCGCCTTTCTCGATACGGCCGTTGACGTCATTGAGAGCGTGATAGTCGCCATACCATTTGTTGACGTTCTTCATTTCGATCATGTCTTTTCCCCTTATCGCTGCTTACGCCAGACCCAGGCGGCGGCGTTGTATGCGTGATTCGATGCGCTTGGCCAGCTTGGACAAGGCCAGGCAGATGACAAAGTAGATGCCCGCCAGGATCAGATAGGTTTGCAACGCAGACGTCAGTTCGATGCTGTTGATCTGCTGGCCGACGAACGTGACTTCCTCGACACCGATGACATAGACAATGGAGGTCGCCTTGATGGTCGATACAAACTGGCTTACCAGCGACGGAATCATGTTGACAAGCGCCTGCGGCAGGATGACAAATCGCATGCTTTGCCAGTACGACAGGCCGGCCGAACGCGCCGCTTCGGTCTGGCCGCGCGGCAGGCCCTGCAGGCCGGCGCGCACGATTTCCGCCAGAAAAGCGCTTTCGTACAGCACGATGGCCACCAGGGCGGTCTTGAACGGCGAGATCGTCATGCCTGTGACCATCGGCACGGCGAAATAGGCCCAGAAGATGATCATGATGAGCGGGACGCCGCGAAACGCCGTGACCCAGCAGGTCGCCAGAATACGCAGCACGCGGTAGGGTCCGATACGGGCAAAACCCAGCAGCACCGCAATCGGGAAGGCCAGCGCCAGGCCCAGAACGGCCAGCAGCAGCGTGGCTGCAAAACCGCCCAGGGGGCCATTGGGCCAGGATCCCACCATGAACATCGTGCCGTATTTATGCAGTAGTTCCAGCATGCTTTACCCCTTGTAAGCCGATGGATAGGCCTTCTCGACCCGGCTGCCGATGAGCATGATGGTGATCGAGCACAGCAGGTAAATCAGCGTGGTGACGGCGAAGACATCGAAGGTGCGGAAGGTCAGGTTGTCGATGTTCTTGGCCTGATAGGTCAGCTCAGCCACACCGATGACCATAGTCAGGCTGGTGTCTTTGAACAGGATCAGCGATCGGTTGACCAGCGGCGGCAGACCGATGCGCAAGGCCTGTGGCAGCACGACGTAACGCATGGCCTGCAGAAAACTCAAGCCAATGGATCGTCCGGCTTCGATCTGCGCGGCCGGGATGGCCTTGAGACCGGAACGAAGATCCTCCGACATATAGGCGCTGACATTGAGCGACAAGGCCACCACCGCAAACAGGATCTCGGTGTTGCTGGCATTGACGAAGGCGCGGATGTCGGGCGGCAGCAGTTGCGGAATGCCGAAGTACCACACCATAATCTGCACCACGGTGGGCACATTGCGGTGGTATTCGACGAACAGCGACATCAGCGCGTCGAGCGGTTTGAAGGGGATGGCGCGCAACAGCACGATGGCGATCGCCAGCGTCATGCCGAGCACCCAGGCGAGGGCAAATACCAGCAACGTGGTCATGAGCCCTGACAGCAGCAGGGCGCCATATTGCCCATGCAACAAGAAAGAGATGTTCAGATCCATATGCAGCGATGGCGGCTCTCGCGAGCCGCCGATTCATCCTCAATTGGCAAGAGCAACAGGTTCGACCTTGAACTTGCGAGTCAACTGGTAAATCGAGTCTTTGCCCAGCCACTTGGCATAGATGGCGTCGAGTTCGCCATCGCCATCCATCTTGCTGATGACTTTATTGATGGCCTCGATCAGTGCGGTATTGCCCTTGGAAGCCACTACGCCCATGCGCTCGGTGAACAGCGGTTCATCGATCAGCGTCGCGGCGCTGCCAGATTTCGCCGACTCGATTTCAAATCGCTTGAGCGTCAGTTCGCCGGCCGAGATGCCGTCCACCTTGCCGTTCTGCAGGCCCAGATAGCAGGTGGCCAGATCCTGATACGTCACGATCTGCGACTTTGCCAGCACGCGCCCGGCAATGGCGGCCGACGACGATCCCTTGCTGGCGCAGATGCGTTTTCCTTCTAGCTGCGCCAGCGTGCCGAGCTTGTCGTCCTTGCGCACCAACACTTTGATATTGCCTTGCAGATACTGGACGCTGTAGTCCACCTGCGCGGCGCGTTCTGGCAAATAGGCCATGGAGCCCGCCACCACATCGACGCGGCCCATCTTCAGCTCCGGAATTCGGGCTTCGGTAGACAGCGGCTTATGCACCAGCTCCACGCCCAGGCCTTTGGCCAGCGCCTGGCATATATCAACGTCGTAGCCTACAAACTTGCGCGTGGCCGGGTCCTGGTAGGCATAGGGTTCGCTGGCGCTTTGCGTGCCGCAGACCAACTGTTTCTTGCTCTTCACATCATTCAAGTCACCGGCGTGAGCGGCGGTGGCCAACAGTGCAAGAGCGATGGCGACGACGGGTTTCATGGGTTTTCTCCTTGGTTTATGCGTAACGGCGCGAGAATCGTGTCCCGCGCCGAGGGATGGAAACGTCAGGGTTGAAAGCGATATGCCGCACGTTCGCGCGCGTCGATCTGGTTGACCAGATTGGTTTCCCATTCCAGATACTTGATAGCCGCGGCCTTGTTGCCGTGATGGCGGTCATGCACGAAGAACAGGAAATCAATGCACTCTGCGTCGGACGGAAGATCCGGCGTCTCGGCCAGCGGCAGGCCTGCGGCCTGCCATTGCGCCGGCGTATCCAGCAAGAAGTAGAGCGGGCCGCTGCCGGCCAGCTCGCGGGCATACAGCTCAGCCACGCGGGCATCGTCGGCCACAAGCACGGTGACGCCATTCAGCGCCTCGGCGCGGCTGCGTATGCTCCAGCGAGCGCCGTCGATATGGCTTGCTCGATAGCTCATGCTGGGCCGCACATCGACCAATGCCGCGCCTTCATCGCGCAGACGAGCTGCTGTCTTGCTGTCCACTCGAGCAAGTCGATTTTCGACCTGCGCGTCGGCCGATACCGGCGCGCCACCGGCAACTGCGTCTAGCACATAGACTTCCCAGCCCAGTTGGCGCAACCAGCTGGCGACGGCGGGAGCGCGCACGCCTTCGCTGTCGACCAGAACCAACCGCGCATTGCGCGTGCCCACGTATTGGTCGGTGGCCTGGATCAACTGGCCGCCTGCGGCATGAGCTGCGCCGGCATAGGTACCCTGGGCATATTCTTCCGGCGTACGCACATCAAAGACGTAGGTACTGCGCTCGGGATCGGCTAGCAAGGAAGCAAGCTTTTCGGGCTTGATGTTGGGTATGCCGTGACGGGCGGCCAGTGCTTGCGCGCGCGCGCGTGCCCGGTCCAGTGTCAGCGGCGCGGCGTCGATCGCGTGGCGGCGGCTCTGACCTTGATCCAGCGGATAGTCTTTCAGATACCAGCCCTGCGTGCCGTTTTCCAGCGCGTAGATCGGGTTCTTCACGCCCAGATTGATCAGTGTCTGCGCGCCGATGATGCTGCGCGTCCGGCCGGCGCAATTGATAACGATGGTGGTGCTCTCATCCGGCACGAGCGTATCGATATGCAGGGCAAGCTCCCCGTTCGGGCAGCAGGTCGCCGTTGGAATGCTCATCTTCTGGTATTCGGTGAACGGCCGTCCGTCCAACACCACCAGGTTTTCGCCAGCGGCGATACGGCGGTTCAATTCTTCAGCGCCGATGGCCGGCGTGTGCAGCTCGTGCTCGGCGAGTTCGCCAAAGGTCTTGCTGGGCAGGTTGACGCCCGCAAAGAGGGCGTAGCCCGCCGCGTCCCAGGCCTGCACGCCGCCATCGAGGACGCCTACCTCGGTATAGCCCTGCTGACGCAACGCCTGGGCGGCGCGCTCGGCGACACCGTCATTGTTGTCATAGACGACAACACGGGTGGTCTTGCGCGGTACGAGGCGGGCCACTTCGAATTCCAGGCGGCTATAGGGAGCGTTGACAGCGTAAAAAAGATGGGCTTCGCCGTACTGACCGTGTTCGCGCACGTCCAGCAAGGCGATTTCCTGACCGTCATGCAGCCAGTCTTTGAGCGTGGCGGCGTCTTCGCGTGCGCGAATAGTGTGGTTGGTTGCCATGGGTTCTACAGAAAGGAAGGGTGCCGGCCGCAGCTGGCGACACAGCTAGGAAAGGTGGGCGTCGAAGGCTTGTTGCAGGTCCGCGATGATGTCCGCCGGTTCCTCTAGGCCGATGTGAAAGCGGCACATGGCCCCGCGCGCCTTCCAGTCCGACAGACTGCGCGCCGACACCATATTCATGGGAACAACAAGGCTCTCGAATCCGCCCCAGGATGCGCCAATGCCAAAAAGGCGCAGCGCGTCGATCATGGCCTCCATCTGCCGTGCGCTGATATCCGCCTTGAATTCCACCGATACCAGGCCATTGCTGCCCTTGAAGTCTCGCTGGAAGATCCCGGCCTGCTCGCCCTCGGCCAAGCCTGCGGCGTAGACGCGGGCGACGCGTGGATCATTGCGCAACCAATCGGCCACCCGCAGCATGTTTTCCTGGTGAGTGCGCATGCGTACTGGCAGTGTGCGCAGGCCGCGCAGCATCAGCCAGGCGTCATCGGCGCCGACAGTCTGGCCATAGTTGACCTGCACCGTCTCCATCTCCTGCCAGACTTCCTTGGTAGTGACCACGGTACCCATCATGATGTCGGCATGGCCGCTAAGGTACTTGGTGGCCGCCATCAGCGAGATGTCTGCTCCCAGCGCCAGCGGTTGATGCAGAATGCCAGAGCCCCACGTGTTGTCGACAACCAGCAGGCAGCCATGCTGCCTGGCCAGCGCCGACACCTTGCGCAAATCCATCAGCTCATAGATCAACGAGCTGGGATTCTCGGCATAGATCATGCGCGTATTGGGCTGAATCTTCTCGGCCAGATCGCTGCCATCCGGACGATAGAAGCTGTGCGTGATGCCCAGGCGAGACAGGCTTTGCGCACACAGTGCGCGTGCCGGCTCGTAGACGCCGTCGGTGATCAGCACGTGGTCGCCGGACTTTAGATAGGCCAGGAATACCATGGCGATGGCCGCCAGACCGGTCGGGAAGACCTTGGCGCGATAGCCGCCTTCCAACAGGACCAGGGCATCTTCCAGCGCATAGGTGCTGTCCGTGCCGCGTGCGCCGTACGAGGCCAGGCGTTCCTGGTCGCGCCGCTGACGCGTGTCGCGCCATTCGCCCACGCTGTTAAACACATAGGTGCTCGCACGCGTGACGGGCGTGTTGACCCAGCCTTGATGGGGACGGCCCGCGCGCAGCAGACGAGTGTTGAAGCCATCTTCTTGCGCAGGCGTGGTCTGATCCTTGAGCATGGCGCGCCTCACTTGCGGGTTTGCACGCCGATAGCCATTTGCTGGCAAGTGCCATTCTCCAAATCGAAGGAGATGCGGCGATCCAGCGTTTCCAGCGCGCGGCCGTAGAAGTGCAGATGACGGATCACGTCCTGGCCTTCGATATGTACGGCATGGATGTCATCGGCCATCAGCGCAATGCCGCTTCCTGGCTCGACTACCACGGTGCCGGTCTTTTCCAGCTGCGCGCGCCCGGGCTCGCTGCCGTCATCCTTGCGATCATAGGTGTAGTTCAGCTCCACGCCTTCGACCGCGGCGATACATGCCCAGGTCGTATGGTTATGCGGCACGATTTTTTTGCCCGGGCGCATGACGTTCAGGTACAGCGCATACGACTTGTCGGCATCTTCCTGGATCAGGTAGCGGGCCTGCAGCTCACCGGCTTCAGGCGCCGGGTAGTGCGACTCGTCCCACCAGTCTTTGTTTGCGGCCAGACCGATCAGTTTGGACAGCGTTTTTTCCAACGTCGCCCGGTTTTCACCTTCTTGGCTGAACAGCGTCTTGACCTGTTCGATGGTGGTGCCGATCTGTTCCGATCCCGGGTTTTTTTGCTGCGGCATTGCGAATCTCCTTGTAGAACGGCGTATGAGTTGCAGCCGATCTTAAAGAGCCATGCCCAGCCATTCAAATTAATGTTGCAGGAAAATGTATTGAAAAAGCTAATGGATTGCCTGTCGTCATAGAGTGAGAGAGCCAGCGCCGCGAGCGCTTGATTTCTTTCGGTAAGGGTAAGTACTAGATCGTTGACAGCGAATTTGCCACCGATGACAGCCCTGTGATTGTGCAGGAACCGTAATGGATTTTGAGGTGGCGCTTTGCAGTGGACGTACAGGGAAATCGGACGATCTCCAGCGAAGGTTGAACTGGTTGAAATTCGCTCTAAATCAGTAAGCGTGCTGATTTTTGCTGAACTGGTGGACGCAACGCTCTGTACTGGTACTGCGCCGACATCTCGATGCTGTCTGCCAGACAAGCGCTCTGTTGTTTGGCGAAGAACCGAGAGCAGTACATTTCCGGCGCGGTATCGAACGCGGCCCGTGATGTAGCCGCAGCGACGCGCTATTGCGCCTGAGATTTGAGGCCCGCCGCTGTTCTTTGAGCTGCGTGAGCCATTACGCGCCGCTGAAGCGCACGCGGGCCTGGAGGCTCTCGAAGACCTGCCGGATCACCGGATTGACTACGTGGCTGCGAATGTAGAGCCTATAGACCAGGTCCGGCAGCGGCGGCATGTTGTCGCCTGCACCCAGCACGCGCAGACCCGGATCGAGCTGCTCCACACCGCGAGCCGTGACGCCCAGTCCGGCGCGCAGCGCCGCGCGGATGCCGACCAGGCTGGTCGAGGTATGGCTGGGCGTCCAGGGAATGCCGGCGGTGTCCAGGGCTTCGCAGGCCAGCCGGCGAAAGATGCTCGGGCCGTCCGCCATCACCAGCGGTATGGGCTTGAACGGATCGTGCGCATAGTTGGCGCCGCACAACCAGACGGTGGGGCTGGAGCGCAGGACAAAGCCCTCGAAGGCCTCGTCCTCGCGGTTGGAGATCACCATGTCCATCTCGCCCTGCTTGAGCGATTCCATCAGGAACGGGCTGCGCCCGACATGGAGATCGAACTGCATGCCGGGAAAATTCAATGCAATTTCCTGCAGCACGGGTGGCAGCATGGTGTCGGCCGTGTCGTGGGGCGCGCCGATGCGCACCAGGCCCTGAACCTGCCGGTGCTGCAAATTTCTAAGCGCCTCGTCATGGATCGCGAGCATATGCAACGCATAGCCCAGCAGACGCCGGCCATGATCGGTCAGGCGCTTCTGCCGCCCTTGTTTCTCGAATAGTTCATGACCAACCTTGTCTTCCAGGCGCTGCATCTGCTGCGTGATGGTGGACTGCGTGCGCCCGAGCTGCAACGCAGCCGCGGCGAAGCTGCCTTTGTTCGCGATGGTCGCCAAAGTCCGCAGAAGTTCCAGATCAAGCATGTCCATACTTTAATTATATTGAAGTATTAACTTGAACTCCCCAGATTGTTTGACATCGGGCGCGGGACTAAATTGGCCTTCAACGACCAGAAGGAGCCCGTCTTGAACAACATTGCTGAGCGACGAGAACAAGCCGTGGCCTCGGCTGTTTCCGCCATGAGGAGTGCCATCGGCGCCGGTCCAGCCACGCGCGAAAACCTGGACGCGGTATTGCACCAGTTGCTGGATCTCGCGGCACGGCGAGATCTGTGGCAACCCGCCGATTACCCAGCTCCCGAGGCCCGCGAGCACCAGGCACGCTATCTGATCGCCGAGGATCCAGACCATAGCTACGCGCTGTATCTCAATGTGATGCGCCCCGTCAAACGCATCGCGCCACACAATCACACGACCTGGGCCTGTATCGCCGCCGTGGAGGGTAGCGAGCACAACCGCGTCTATGAACGCTCCGACGACGGTACGGTGCCCGGCGTCGGAACGCTGCGCGAGACCGAGATGGTGATGGTGACGCCGGGACAGGGCATCGCGCTGATGCCCAACGATATCCATTCGGTGGAAATCCGCGGCGCGCAAATCATTCGCCATTTACACGTGTATGGCCGAGCGCTGGAAACCCTGAACGAGCGCGTCAGTTACGACCTGGAAACTGGCACCTACCGGACCATGCCGATCGGCGTACAGACACGCCGCTGAGCGCAGCACCGGATCTCCACCGCGTGCGTGCGCGTCAGTGCATCACTCTGCCTCCATCTACCGACTCCCTTCATGCCTATTTCCGTTTCCGCTTCCACCCTCAAATCCTGGCTGCACGATGGCAGGGAGATCGCCTTGCTCGATGTGCGCGAGCACGGCCAATACGGCGAATCGCACCTGTTCTATGCGACCTCGCTGCCCTATAGCCGGCTGGAGCTGGAGATTGCACGCCTGGTGCCGCGCAAGCAGGCTCGCGTCGTGGTGTATGACGGAGGCGAAGGCGGCAGCGCGGGCGTGGCCGAGCGCGCGCGCCTGCGCCTGGAGGCGCTGGGCTACACGCAGGTCGCCATTCTGGAAGGCGGCACCCGCGCCTGGCGCGGGGCGGGCTATCAATTGTTCGCCGGCGTGAACCTGCCATCCAAGACTTTCGGCGAGCTCGCAGAACACGTCTATCGGACACCCCGTATCACCGCGCGGCAGTTGGCGCAGAAGCAGGCCGAGGGAGCGCCGTTGGTGGTGCTGGATGGGCGTCCCGTGTCGGAGTTCGGCAAGATGAATATTCCGGGCGCCATCTGCTGCCCAAACGGCGAGCTGGCCTATCGCATCCGCAACCTGGCGCCCGACGAGTCGACGCCTATCGTCATCAATTGCGCCGGCCGGACGCGCTCGATCATCGGCGCGCAGACCTTGATCAACCTAGGTGTTCCCAACCCAATCTACGCGCTGGAAAACGGCACGCAGGGCTGGTATCTGGCAGACCTGCCGCTCGAGCATGGTGGAACCCGGCGCTATGCCGACGACTCCGGCGGACAGTCCCTGCAGACGCAGGCCCGGGCCCTGGCGGCGCGCTTCGACGTGCCCTACGTGGACGCGCCAACCGTAAGGACCTGGTTCCAGGACGTCGGACGTTCCCTCTTTCTCTGCGACGTGCGCACGCCGGAAGAGTTCAAGGCCGGGTCGCTACAGGGCGCGCAGCATACGCCGGGCGGCCAATTGATGCAGGCGAGCGACCAGTATGTCGGCGTGCGCGGCGCGCGCCTGGTGCTCTTCGACAGCGACGGTGTGCGCGCGCCCGTAGTTGCGAGCTGGCTGCGCCAGATGGGCCATGACGCCTGCGTGCTGGCCGGCGGGCTGAACAGCGGCCTGGCGCTGGATGTCGAAGCAAGCCCGCCCGCTCCGGCGCTGGCCAGCATCTCGGTGCCGGAATTGGCGCGGCGCCTGCAACGGCAGGACGTGGCGGTGGTGGACCTGCGTCCAGGCATGCGCTACCGGGCCGCGCACATACCCGGCGCGCGCTGGTCGATCGGCCCAAACCTGGCGCGCGACCTCGTAGCCGAACCCTGCCAGATCGTGCTGGTCGCGGACGAGGCCGAGCTGGCGCAATGGGCTTCGCTGGAACTTCCCCAGGCACCGCTGCTGCTCGAGGGCGGCATGGGCGCCTGGCAGCAGGCGGCCATGCCGGTCGAATCGAGCCCTGATCGCCCATCGGATGAAGCATGCGTTGATTACCTGTTCTTTGTGCACGACCGGCACGATGGCAACAAGGAGGCGGCCCGCCAATACCTGGCCTGGGAAACCGGTCTGGTACCCCTGCTCGACGAGCGGGAATTGGCGGCCTTCCGCCTGCCACCCGCCGCCAACTAACCCACGCCACGCATGGCTGCCATAACCGGCAGGTAGCAACATCATGCGCACGATCTTCTTCCCGATCCGATCTCTGTCAACCCCGTCAGTCCAGATGGTTTCACGATGAAAGACGAACACTCTCTGTCCAGGAAATGGAGTACGCAAACCCGCCTGTCCCACACTGGAAAGGCCCCGGCGTACATCGGTGGCACGGCCGTCAACCCGTCGATCGTGCGTGCCAGCACGGTCGTCTTCGAAAATACCGCTCACCAGCGCGAAATGCGCGAGCGGCGGGGCCAGGAACGCATCTTCAGCTACGGCGCCCGCGGCACGCCCACCACCTTCGCGCTGGAGGACGCAGTCAGCGAACTGGAGGGTGCCTACCGCACCCGCCTGCTCCCGACCGGACTGGCGGCCATCGGCATGACGTTGCTGAGTTACCTGCGGCCCGGCGATCACGTGCTGCTGACCGACAGCGCCTATCAACCGGTGCGGCACATGGCGCAGCAGTTCCTGCAGCCCTACGGTATCGAGTACACCTTCTTCGCAGCCGACGGCAGCGATGCCGAGGCGAAGATGCGTCCCAACACCCGCATGCTCTACGCCGAGTGCCCCGGCTCGCTGGTCTACGAAATGTGCGACTTGCCCGCGCTCGCCGCCATGGCGCACGAACGCGGCGCGATCGTGGTGGCAGACAACACTTGGGGATCGGGCTACCAGTACCGGCCGTTGCTGCTGGGCGCGGACGTTTCGGTGATGGCCGCGACCAAGTACCTATCCGGCCATTCGGACGTGATGATGGGAACCGTGGCTACGACCGAAGCAGCCTGGGGCGCGCTAGCCGAGCGCTGCGATGCCTTCGGCATGACTGTCAGCCCCGACGATGCGTGGCTGGTGCTGCGCGGCATGCGTACCCTGGCAGCGCGTCTCCAAATGCATGAACAGCACGCGCTGACGGTGGCGAAGTGGTTGCTGGAGCAGCCGGCGGTGCGGACGGTATTCTGCCCAGCCCTGCCGTCGCATCCCGGACATGAATTGTGGCTGCGCGATTGCCAAGGCACCAATGGACTGGTGTCTTTCGAATTGCCCGAAGGCACACCTCAAGCCAACGTTGACCGCTTCATCGACAGCCTGCGGCTGTTCGGCTTGGGTGCATCCTGGGGAGGCTACGAGAGCCTGGTCACAGGCGCGCACCTCACCCAGGCGCGTAGCGTCACAGACTGGAGCGGCCACGGGCCGGTGGTGCGCTTGCACATCGGCCTCGAGAATCCGGCCGATCTCATCGAGGATCTCGCACAGGGCTTCGAACAGGCGGCTCTGGCGAAATAGCGCGCGTCCACGGCTGCCGAGCGTCCGTCCGGTCGCGACAAGCACTCGCATACGGCGAGCGCATACACACACACAAGGAGAAAACCATGAGAAATGCCTATTCCAGACTGCTCGCCGTGTCCGCTTGCGCTGTAGCAGCCTACTTCGGAGGCGCAGCCCAGGTCTGCGCCGCCTATCCGGAAAAGCCGATCACCATCACCGTACCGTTCCCCGCCGGAGGCGGCGTGGACGTGGTCGGCCGGCTCTACGCGCAGCAGATCACCGAGAGCACAGGGGCGAGCATCGTCGTGGAGAACCGTGCCGGCTCGGGCGGCATCATCGGCGTAGGTGCGATCGCTCGTTCGAAGGCGGACGGATACCAGTTCGTGATGGGCAGTCCGGGCAATATCAGTATTGCCCCGAGCGCCTACCGCTCGCTCAGCTACGATCCCGCGAAAGACCTGCAGGCCGTGGCCATGGGCGTGCAGATGCCCATCCTGCTGGTGGCCAGGCCGGATGCGCCGTTCACCACAGTGGCCGAACTGATCAGCTACAGCAAGCAGAATCCGGGCAAGCTCACCTATGGTTCCGGGGGCACGGGGACCTCGCTGCACCTCGCGGGCGCCATGTTCGCCCAGATGGCTGGAATTAACGCCCTGCACGTGCCGTATAAAGGCTCGACCCCGGCATTAATCGACTTGATGGGCGGGCGCGTCGACTATATGTTTGTCGACACGTCTGCGATGGCGAATGTGAACGCAGGAAAGATCAAGCTGCTGGCAGTCACCAGCGGCAAGCGTTCGACTTTGCTGCCGGATACACCGACGGTCGCGGAATCGGGGCTACCGGGCTACGAAGCCATCAATTGGTATGGTTTCTTCGCGCCCGCCGGCACACCTCCCGAAGCGGTGCAGTGGCTGCACGACAAGATACAGGCAGCCCTGGCCGAGCCAGCCTTGGTGAATAAGCTCAAGAGCCAGATGGTCGAGCTACCGCCCGCCATGGACAGCGCCGCCTTCGCCCAATTCGTTGCCGGCGATACAGCCAAGTGGTCGCAGCTGATCAAGGCAATGAACCTGAAGCTGGATTAAGGGCGGAGGCTCGCATGATTCGTCCCGTCGCGCGCATCGGCGTGCTACTGCCGGAAGGCAATATCACCTGTGAAGTCGAGTTTCCCCGGTTGGGGCAGTCCGAAGCCAGCTTCCATTTCCAGCGGTTGCATCGCGACGGCGCGGCGCTATCGGCCGAGTCTCTGCTGACGCTGCATCGCGGTGTCGACGCGGCGCTGGCCGCGTTGCGCGACACGAGCCCGCGGGCGTATGTGTTTGCGTGCACGTCCGGCACCTTCCTGGCAGGACATGACAGGCATGACGATGCCGCTGCGCGGATCCGCGCAGCCACAGGGTGCCCGGCCATCACGACCGCCAGCGCGCTATTGCAGGCATGCAGCGCCCTGACCGTGCGTCGACTCCACATGCTGGCGCCATATCCCGACGCGATCACTCGCCAGGAGGCCGAATTCCTGGCATTTCACGGCGTCGACGCCAGCCACTACGACACCCTGGAATGTCGCGACGGCAATGCCATACGCGGATTGGACGAGAGCACGGTGTACCAGCGTCTGATGGCGCGCGCCGACGACGCGCGTCGCGCTGACGCTGTCTTCCTGAGTTGCACCAATATGCCAACGCTAGGTCTGATCGAAGCACTAGAAGCCGATCTGGGCGTGCCCGTTTTTTCGTCGAATACCGCCACGGCCTGGGCGGGCCTACGACTGGCGGGCGTCGCCGGCGATACCCCAGCGATTGGCGTGCTCGGCCGGCAGGCACTGCCCGAGCGCGCGCACTTTTCTACCACTTTCGATACAAGGAACCATGATGGGCGTCATCCGTGATTTTCTTTCTGATTTTTCGGGCCCCGCGCTCAAGCAGGGCGCGATCGACGTGGGGACCATGGCATCCGGCATGGCCGTGGAGCTGCCTTTCGTAGCCATTCGTGGTGCCCGACCAGGCAAAACGCTATGGCTCAATGGGCAGGTCCATGGCGATGAGATCAACGGCATCCTGGCGGCCCTGCGCTTCGCGCGCAGCCTGGACCCAGCCACCATGAGCGGCAATGTGGTGGTCACTCCCACGGCCAATCCCCACGCACTGGACAGCCGTCGGAAACGCAATCCATATGACGATCTCGATCTCGACCAATGCTATCCCGGCAACCCCGGCGGCCTGATCTCCGAGCGGCTGGCACATGCACTGATGCAGGAGATCCGCGGCACCGCCGACCTGCTGATCAACCTGCACACCATGAACGCGCTATTCGATTCACGGGTCTACGCAGTCTACAAGGTGCATCCGGACAGTCCATTGTCTGAAGAAGCGCTACTGGATCTGATTGCGCTGTTCGAACCCAACGTCGCCTGCCGCATGGATGTGGGTGGCAAGGGTGAACTGCCGGGCAATATCGCCGGCGCACTCGACTATCAGTGCCTGGCGTTGGGTATACCCGCATTCATGCTGGAACTGGGAGGAGGCAGCCGCTGCGAGATCGCCAACGTCGACCAGGCCGAGCGCGGTTTCGCCCGGCTGGCTGCACGCCTGGGAATCCTTGACGGTCAGGCCGACGACTTCGTCGCCAAGCGCGTGCGACGCGTGACCCGGCGCGGCTGGTTGACCTTTGCGCATGGCGGCCTGTTCATGCCGGCGGTCGAAGCCGGCGTCACGCTGCCGGCCGGCAGCCTGCTTGGCGCGACCATGGATCTGCACGGCAATCCACTCGAGAGAATCGAGCTTGCGCATGATGCCGTGGTCATCGGCTTGCGCCGTGATCCCGTCGTGCACACGGGCGAGCGCGCCGCGTTTGTCGCGCGAGAATGGGAGGAAGTCGAAACTAATATTGCACGATAAGCGCCACGCTTCATCTTGATGGCACGGATGCGTTTGCGGTCACCGGCCGCATTCCGCCAAGAGCTGCCTGTACTTCTGACCATTCTTCGCATCGGGCCGGCTCTCGCCTATTCCCATGGCATCCCGCTCCTGATGCTGAAAGAACTTGGGGCTGGGAAACCATCGATATGGTGAAGCGCCATGCACGCCCGGCGCCAAGCCACCTTGCAGCTCATGTGCCACGGTCAAGTTTTGGTCAAACTCGGCGGGGCAATGAAAAACGCCCTAGTCGCTTAGCGACTAGGGCGTTGATTTCATTATGAATTCTGGTGGGCTGTGAGTGGCTCGAACACTCGACCTACGGATTAAGAGTCCGCTGCTCTACCAACTGAGCTAACAGCCCTGCAACTTCACTCAGTTTCGTCCGCTTTGCTGCGCGTTTTTTAGTTCGCTGCCGCTGCGTTTCGTTATGTGTGTAGTGCGAAGAAGAAAGATTATATGCAGCTTTTTTGGTTTGTGCAAGTCACCTGGGAAAAAACTTTTCCCAGGCCTGCCTCAAGCCGCAAATCCGCCATCCACCGACAGGCTCGCGCCCGTGACGTAGCGCCCTTCCGGCCCGGCCAGGAACGCCACCATGCCGGCGATATCACGCGCCTCGCCGTAGTGCGGCAGGGACAGCACCGCCACCAGGTCCGCCGCATGCGCGCCGTCGGCGGGATTCATGTCGGTGTCGATCGGGCCGGGGTGCACCACATTGGCGGTAATGCCGCGTGCGCCCAGGTCGCGCGCCAGGCCCTGGGTCAGGCCGACCAGCGCGGACTTGCTGGCGGCATACAGCGCAACGCCTGCGCGGCCCGCGCGGCCTGCCAGGCAGCTGCCGATGTTGATGATGCGTCCGCCGTCCGGCATGGACGCCTGTGCCGCTTGAATGGCGACGAACGGCGCGCGCACGTTGACGTCCATGGTGCGCTCGTAGTCGTCGAGGCTGGTTTCGCCGATCGTGCCGGTCAGGAAGATGCCGGCGTTGTTGACCAGCACGTCTATCGGTCCCAGTTCGGCGACGGCCCGGTCGACCGCGCCGCGAACCGCGGACGCGTCCGCCGCGTCTGCCTGGATGGCGAGCGCGCGGCGCCCGTCCCCCGACAGTTCGCGTACCAGCGCCTGCGCGCCGGCGGCCGAGGAAGCGCTCACATAAGTGAAAGCCACGTCGGCGCCATCGGCCGCGAGGCGGCGCACGATGGCGGCCCCGATCCCCCGGCTGCCGCCGGTGACGAAGGCAATTTTTCCAGTCAGATTCGGCATTGCGATATCCATATTTGTAGTGATCAGTACAAATATATTCGCCGAGCGCATTGACGTCCGTCAACTATTTTTTTATCGACCACCACAAAATTCTCTGACGAGTAAAATCACGCCCATGGCAGAACGTGGGCGCCCCAGGAACTTCGATCGTGCCCAGGCCTTGCGCAAGGCCATGGACGTCTTCTGGTCGAAGGGATATGACGGAGCATCGCTGACCGACCTCACGGCGGCGATGGGCATCAATTCGCCCAGCCTTTACGGCGCATTCGGCTCAAAGGAAGGACTATTCCGCGAAGCGGTGGAGCTCTACCGCGAAACCGAGGGCAGCTCGGCGCGACGCGCGCTGCAAGAAGCGCCCACGGCGCGCGAAGCCATCCAATCCATGCTGCTGGCTTCCGCAGAACGCTTCACCGCTCCGGGTACGCCGTCGGGCTGCATGATCGTGCTGAGCGCGCCGGCAGGCTGCGTGAATCAGGCCGGCGTGGGCGACTTCCTGGGCGACAACCGCCGCGACATGCAAAGCCGCATCCTGGCCCGCCTCAATGCTGGCGCATCCGATGGCGAACTGCCCGCCGGCGTCGATCTCAAGAGCCTGGCCGCCTTCTACACCACCGTGCTGCATGGCATGTCGATCCAGGCGCGCGACGGCGCCAGCCGCAAGACCTTGCAAGCCGTGGCCAGACAGGCGATGAGAGCCTGGGACGCGCTGACCGAAAGCATACCTAACGGATAACGCCATGTTCCGGATCAACCTGCGGCATCTCATCCTGTGGATCAGCTTGCTGTCGGTTCTGCTCGCGCTGATGGGCAGCCTGCATGCCAGTTACCTGGTGCAGCGTGATCTTCTGCTGCGCACCGCGCTGGAACTCAACCAGGCCTACGCCTCCAAGCTGGCTTCCGTGACCGACGTGTTCCTGACCGACCTCAGGAACTATCTGTCGTATAGCGCGGAAATGCTGGCCGACATGGAAGTGCATCCCGAACACATGGCGGCCGAGACGCAGCGCCAGGAACGGCAGCTCGGCCAGTTCAACTCCACGTTTGTCGTGTCGCCACAAGGCACGGTACTGGCGGCATCGACCTCGGACCGCGCGTTGCTGGGCCAGCAACTGAACAGCGAGGCCGTCAGCCGCGCGCAGGCGACCTTGCACCCGACGGTCAGCGCCCCGTTCATGGACCTCAAGAACCGCTGGCTGATCCTGTACACCCACCCGATTTTCTCGGCCGACCACCGCTATCTGGGGTTTCTCGGCGGCACGCTCTACCTGCATGAGCACAACATGCTGGATCACCTGCTGAGCCAGCACTTCTACCGCGGCGACTCCTCTCTTTACGTCATCGATCGCAACGGCACCCTGATCTATCACCCCGACCCCGGCCGCTTGGGACAGAGCGTCTCCAAATCCGACGCGTTCGCCCCCGCCTTGCGAGGCGAAACCGGCGAAATGCGCTTCACCGACGACGACGGCCACGCGTTGCTGACGGGCTATGCGCCAGTGCCCAGCATGGGCTGGAGCATCATCGCGCAACGCCACGTCGACGCGACCTTGCAACCTCTGGGCGATCTGCTTCTGACCACCGCTCTCCATACCTTGCCGCTGCTGCTGCTTTCAGTGGCCTCCATCTGGCTGCTGTCGCGCTGGATCGCCCGGCCGCTAGGCGAACTGGCCGGCATCGCCAAGCACATGCAGAACGCGGATTCAGCGGATCGCATCCGCAACGTGCGCTCCTGGTACTTTGAAGCCGCGCAACTCAAGCGCGCGCTGCTGGCGGGGCTGTCCTCGATCCACCACAAAATCCGCGACCTGCGCCGTGAAACCACTACCGATACCTTGACAGGCCTCTTGAACCGGCGGGGAATGGACGAGGCGCTGGCGCTGCTGCAAGCCGAGAAACAGCCGGTGGCGGCCGTGGTCATCGACATTGACCACTTCAAGCGCATCAATGACCGCTACGGCCACGCGGAAGGCGATCGCGCGCTGCAATCCCTGGCCAAGCTGATGAGCGACGGTTCGCGCAGCGGCGACACCGTGGCGCGCGCCGGCGGCGAGGAGTTCGTCATGCTGCTGCCCGGCGCCCCCCTGGAAGCCGCCATCGCCCTGGTGGAGCGGCTGCGTCAGCGCATTGCCACCGAGCCGGGCGCCGTCGCCACGCCCTTCACCATTTCGGCGGGAGTAGCGGCCTACCCCGCGCATGGCGCGACGCTGGACGCCGTACTGCAACGCGCCGACCAGGCGCTCTACTACGCCAAGAACCACGGCCGCGACGCCGTCTGCGTCGCGGACGACGACGCCCAGGCCGGAGCGCGCCGGGCCTCGCCGGCCTGAGCTCTATTTGCCTTTGGACGGAGCGGGCGGCGGCGCCTTGGGCGGCACGCGCATCTGCTTCAGCAAGGGACCGCAGGCATTGTCGTCGGTGGTGCTGGGCGCAACCAGCGCCAGCAACCCGGCGGCCGGCGTCAGCAGTACGCCCAGGGCCACCATGCCCGCGCCGCGCGCCGCCAGGGGCAGCACATGTACCCCCACGTCCGGCGAGCCGAAGGTGCCCCGTACATACAAGGGAGAGCGCAGCGAGAAGATGCGGAAGCCCTTGCTGTCCGGGGTGATGTCCAGGTCCATCTTCTCGTTCTTGAAGTCAGCCGTGCCGGTGATGCTGATCAGCGCGTTCTCGGTGTCGAACACGAACACGCGCGGCGTCATCACGCCGTTCTTCATTTCCAGGTCGGCCGCGCCGCAATTGATCTTCACCTCGTCGTCGCCGAACAGCTTGGAGACGACGTAGTTGCCCACGTTGAGCCCCGCGATCTCCATCAGGCTGCGACTGATGACGCCATCGTTGACCAGCATCTTCACATCGCCCGTCGCGGTGCCCAGCAGGGCTGCGACCGAGTTCCCCGCGCCGCTCAGCGCCATGTCGCCATTCAGCTCGCCCAGCGTTTTCTGCATGGCGGCGGTGGAGGGGAAGAGTTGCTTGAGCCGCAAGCGGCGCGCGCTGATGTCCACACGCCCGGTCAGGGTCGAGCCGGAGCCATCCAGCCGTATGGTCGAATTGATATTGCCGCCAGCCATGCCGAAGCGCAACGGTTCCAGCGTGAGCTTGCCATCCTGCAGCACCAGGTGCACGGACAGGTCCGACAGCGGCAGCTTGCTGTCATGCACGATGCGGCCGGCATCCAGCGCAACGTCGGCATCCATGTCACGCCAGCGGTCGGTACGGAATGCCTGCGTGGGCAGCACCTTGCCCCCCTTCGGCTTGGCCGGCGCGTCCTTGGCCTTGTCCGTTTCGGCGCCCGCGACCTTGCCCGATGGCACGCCGATCAGCGGCCCCAGGTCCTCCATGCGCAACTGTTTGGAGGAAAGCTTGCCGGTCAGCTTGGGCCGGGGCATGCCCAATGCGAAACTGATGTCGCCATGCAGATCGCTGTTACCCACCTTGCCGTTGAAATCCTTGTAGTCAAACACCGCCCCGCCGGGATTGCGCAGCTTGGCCACCAAGTGGCCGTCGGTGGAATACGGCGGCGTGTCCGGCAGCGTGACGCCCGTCAGCGGATATAGCTGCGCCATGGACGCGCCCGACAACTTCAAACGCAGATCCAGCGAGCCGAGGTTGACCGGATCGGTCAAGGTTCCCGCGATTGAAGCCCGGGTACCGCCGATGGTTACGTCCGCCTGCACAGGAAAAGGCTGCCTGGCGTCCTGCAGGGCCAGCATGCCGCCGACCTTGCCTTCGCCCTTGGTGGCCAGGCCCTTGAACTTGCCGTCCAGCTTCCAGCCGAAAACGTAGTCGCGCGGCGACGGTGCGGCCCCACCCTCTTCCGCTGCAAAGGCTGCCCCGGCCACGTCGGCGAACGGCACCGGCTTGCCCAGGGGATCGACCAGCACGGTCAGGTCCGCCTTGAGAACTTCGTCCATCAGCGCCACCCGGCCCTTGTCAAAGCCAATCTCATTGATGTCCAGCACCCAGGGCGAAGGCTCGCCGGTTTCTGGCAGCGTGAACTCCCAGTTGGCGCGGCCGTCGGCCAGGCGCTGCAGATCGGCGGCGGGTTCGGTCAGCTGGATGCGGCGGATGACCACGCGCTGGCGCAGCAGCGGCAGGAGCGCCAGGCTGAACTCGCCGCGCTTGAGGGTTGCGAACTGGGGCGCCTTGGCCCAGGGCGCATTGGCCACGGAGATATCGTTGGCAATGACATGCGGCCATGGCACCCAGGCCCGCCAGCCGCCCTCGTCGGGTTCGCGCGTCCATTTGACGCTGAGATCGCCGTTGATGGCGAAGGAGCGCCCGACTGCGGCGCTGGCCCGCTCATTGATGAAAGGCTTGGCGCGATTCCAGTCGAAGGTGGCGATCACGGCCACCAGTACCGCCACGAGGAGCGCCGCTCCCCCTACAATCCCGATCGCTATTTTTCCTGAGCGCGTCATGGTTATTATCCTTGGCATTGCGGCCGGCGTACCGCTGCCGGCCCTCGTTACCGTCAAGGGTATCGCGGCCTGCGGCGCCGGCCAGGCTTTCCGGCCCCATAATGTGTGCGGATTTTTCCTCGCCAGGCTCTCCAGGCAGCGCCACCCGGCACGCGCCAGCCGGGGTTTGCCCAGCATGGCGCGTGCCCGGCCCCGTGGCGGCCGGTTACAAAACGAAATAGCTCCGCGCGGCGAAATGTGACCCAGGCATCGGCGCCTACCGAATTTTCGACGCCGGCAACGCTCAAATGCCTGAACGACAGACCCCGGCCCCTCGGACCGGGCAGCAGAACAACCTGGAGGCCCGATGCGGCATTCGACCTTGATTTTCGTGGTGGCGGCATTTGCGCTGCTGACGCTCAGTCGCCTGGCGCTCGCCGCTTGGCAGTCCAAGCGCGTGCGCGATGCCGGGGGGCTGATCCCCCTGCTGCTGGGAGGGCTGCGCATCGATGCGCACCAGATCGCCGTGCTGGCGGCGCTGCCGGCCGTGCTGTCGCCCTTGTTCGGCCACATCCCGCTGGCCGCCACGCTGGCCGGCTACTGGTACTTGGTCGCCTTCATCCTGCTGGCCTTTCTGGAAGTCGCCACCCCGCCCTTCATCCTGGAATACGACTCCCGCCCCAACCGCCTGTTCGTCGAATACCTGAAGCATCCGCGCGAAGTCTCCGGCATGCTCTGGCGCGGCTACAAGGGCGCGCTGGTGGGCGGCCTGGCCGTGGTGGCCCTCGTCGGCTGGGGCGCCTACGGCCTGTTCGGCCACGCCCAGCCCGACGCGCAACTGAGCTGGTGGCAGATGCCGCTGGCCAGCCTGGCCATTCTCGCCATCGTCATCCTGGCCATCCGCGGCACGCTGGGCCACCGCCCGATCAACCCGTCCTCGGTCGCCTACAGCTCGGACGGCATGCTCAACACGCTGGCGCTGAACTCGCTCTACAACGTGTTCTACGCCATTTACAGCATGAAGAACGAAAAGTCCGCCTCGGCCGTATATGGCGGCATGGACGACGACAAGATGCACGGGACGGTGCTGGCCCAAGCCGGCCTGCCCAACCCGCCCGCCAACCCCGACTACCCCAGCCTGCACCGCCAGGTGGCCACGCGCAAGACGGCGCGGCCGCTGAACCTTGTGATCATCCTGGAAGAAAGCCTGGGCGCGCAATATTGCGCCGGCCTGGGCGGCGCCGACCTGACGCCGGAACTGGACGCCCTCGCGCGCGAGGCCTGGACCTTCACCCGCGCCTATGCCACCGGCACCCGCTCGGTGCGCGGGCTCGAAGCGGTGGTCACTGGCTTTCTGCCCACTCCCGCCCAGGCGGTACTGAAGCTGCCGCGCTCGCAGCGCGGCTTCTTCTCGCTGGCCGATCTGCTCGGACGCCATGGCTACCATTCGCGCTTCATCTACGGCGGCGAATCGCACTTCGACAATATGAAGGGCTTCTTCCTGGGCAACGGCTTCAAGCAGATCGTGGATCGGCCCGATTTCGTGGACCCGGCCTTTGTCGGCACCTGGGGCGCGTCGGACGAAGACATGTTCAATCAGCTGGATCGGCTGCTGCGCGAAGATGGCGACCAGCCCACCTTCACGCTGGCCTTCAGCGTGTCCAACCATTCGCCCTGGGAGTACCCGGCAGGCCGCATCCAGACCGACGGCAACCCGGCCACCGTGGAAAACACCGTGCGCTACGCCGACTGGGCGCTGGGCCGCTTCTTCGAACGCGCCAAGGCCTCGCCGTACTGGGAAAACACCGTGTTCCTGATAGCGGCGGATCATGATTCCCGCGTCTTCGGCGCCAGCCTGGTGCCCGTGCGCCACTTCCATATTCCGGCCGTGATCCTGGGCGCCGGCATCGAGCCGCGCCGCGACGACCGCCTGATCAGCCAGATCGACCTGGCGCCGACACTGCTGTCGCTGATAGGCGTGGACACCGAGCACCCCATGATCGGCCACGACCTCACCCGCAGCACGCCGGGCCGGGCGATCATGCAGTACGACAACACCTACGGCTATCTGAAGGAAGACGAGCTGCTGGTGATGGCGCCCAACAAGACGCCGCTGCAATATCGCTACACGGCACCCGAGGAATACGCGCCCGTGCCGCTGGACCCGGAGCTCGCCGCCGAGGCGCTTGCGCACGCGCTGTGGCCCAGCTGGGCCTATCGCGAAGGCCGCTACAGCCTGCCGGAACAGGCTGGCGCATCATCCGCCCCCGGCGACAGGCCTGCCGCCTGAGCCCCCTGCCCCGCGGCCGCTACGCCGGCCGCTTGAATGCCTTGCGGGCTTTCTCGCTGGCGGCGTGGCAATGGCAATCAGGGCTGTGGTCATTCACCATGCCCACTGACTGCATGAATGCATAGACGGTGGTGGGCCCGACGAACTTCCAGCCCAGTTTCTTCAGCGCCTTGGACAAGGCCTCGGATTGCGCCGAGGTCGAGGCGCCGCGGGTCGACGGCGCCCCCTTCGGGGCTTCGAAACGCCACAGGTAGGCGCCCAGCGAGCCTTCGCGCTCGATCATTTCCAGCGCGCGGGCGGCATTGTTGATCACGGCTTCGATCTTGCCGCGATGGCGCACGATGCCGGCGTCGTCCAGCAGCCTCAGCACCTCTTTTTCGCCGAAGCGCGCCACTTTCGCGGGCTCGAAGTTGGCGAAGCCGCGCCGAAACGCGTCGCGCTTGGACAGGATGGTGCGCCAGCTCAACCCCGACTGGAATCCCTCCAGGCAAAGCTGCTCGAACAGCGCCCGGTCGTCGCCCACGGGGTAGCCCCATTCGGTGTCGTGGTAGGTCATGTACTCGGCGGAGGTGTCCACCCAGCCGCAACGGATCAGACCGTCGGGGGATTCGGTATTGGCGTTCAAGGCAGGCTCCTGGGCGCTATCGGGGCTACCGATGCTACCGCAGCAACGTCCCCGATAAAAGTCCGCCCATGCGCAAAAAAAGCATGGCGGCCGCCGATCATATCCCGCTACTATTTGCAGCCCTGATCCCGCGCCGGCCCTGTCCGCGCGCGTCCCGGCGCTGTACGGGGGGTCTGCGTCATGCGGCCCGTTTTGCAAGCCAGCCGGGGCCTGGACAGGTTTTCAGCCTTCCGCGCGCCATGTCCCTGCTAGAGTCCTCTCTCATTTCCTTCGTCTCGCCTGCCGTCCTGGCTGGTGATGACCCGGCCGCCAACCCCTGTCTGGACTGCGGGGCATGCTGTGCGCATTTCAGGGTGTCGTTCTATTGCGGCGAACTGGCCGGCGAGAACGGCGGCCATGTGCCGGTGGAACTGGTGACCCAGATGAGCCCGCTGCGCGCCTGCATGAAGGGTACGGAAACCGGCGGCGGCCGCTGCATCTCGCTACGCGGCGAACTCGGCCAGCCCGGCATCCATTGCGCCATCTATGAAAATCGCCCCACGCCCTGCCGGGAATTCGACATCTGGATGCCGGACGGCTCGCCCAATCCCGATTGCCAGCGCCTGCGCCTGGCGCTGGGCCTGGCCCCGGTGCCGCCCCGGCCGGACGCCGAGAACGATCCGCAAGGCCCCCTGCACCCCAACCAGCCCGCCGCGGCCTGAGGCAGCGGGTTTTCAGCCGGCGCAGGAATGGCTGGCCTGCGCCAGCATCGCCTGCCCGGAGCAAACGTCGGCGGCGGGCGCCGGAACCCGCTTGCGCATGCGGACGATGTCCGGATCCTTGCCCAGAAAGCCCAGCACATTGCGCATCACCCGTTCGCGCTCCTGGTCCACGCAGATCATGTGATAGCTGTCCTGCAGCATCACCACCGTCGACCGGGCAATGCGCTGCTCCAGGAAGCGGGCTGAGCGCGGGCTGGTCAGTTCATCCTCTTCCGCGTGCATGATCAGGGTCGGGCAGCGCATGCGCTCCAGCCCGCGCCGGACCATGCCGCGCAGCCGGTCCACCTGGCGCACGCAGGCCAGCGGCACCCATTGGTAATGGAACCCGTCGCCGCGCGCAAAGCCTGCCTTGATGAAGGCGCGCACCAGTTCACTTTTGACGCCATATGGATCTTCCTCGCGCACCCGGATCCGCCGCCGCAGGCCCGGCAGACGGTACGCCAGATAGCGCACGGCCCGGTACCAGGGGGTGCTCCACCCATCCAGGAACACTGGCGCGGACAGCGATACCAGCGCGCCGCGCGCGTGCGATTCGCGCTTGCAAAGCTCCACCGCCAGCAAGGCGCCCAGGCACATGCCGATCACGTGCAGCACCTCGTATTGCGCGCATAGTTCGCGATAGCGCTGCGTGACCACCGCCATCCAGTCCTCGACCGTCACATCAAGCAGATCTTCCGGACAACCGGCATGGCCGGGCAAGGTCACGCCGTGGGGTTCGACCCCGGCGCGCGCCAGCACCTTGTGCATGGCGCCCATGTCGAATTCGGTGCCGCCCAAGCCGTGGATAAGCAGCGCGCCAACGCGTTGCTGGCTCACGGCGCGCTCCTGGCCGGCGGCAACGCCAATAAAAACAAGTCATTCATGAAACACCCCTGAAGCATGGCGGGCAGGACGAAAAGGCCTGTCCGACCCTGGCGTCATACTAGGCAGGGGGTGTCCGGGAAGATCGGCAAAACTGTCGGAGAACCGTGAAAATCCGTAAAGCCCGCGGGCCGGGGCCGCGCTACTCGCGTTCAGCCAGATAGCGCGTGGGCGTCACGCCGAAGGCGGCGCGGAAGCTGCCGATGAAGGCGCTGGTGCTCTCGTAACCCACAGAGAGGCCGGCCTCGGTGACGGAGCCGCCGCGGCAAAGCAGCTCCAAGGCGCGCAACAAGCGCGCCTGCTGGCGCCATTGCCCCAGCGTGACGCCCGTTTCCTGGCGGAAGCGGCGCATCAATGTGCGCGAGGACATGCTCAGGCGCTGCGCCCACTCATCGATGCCGGCGGTGTCATCGGGCCGGTCCAGCAGCGTATTGGCCAGATCTTGCAAACGCGGATCGGCAGGCATGGGCAACAGCACGGGTTCATGCTCGCGCTGCTTGAGTTCTTCCAGCAGCACGTCGAACAACTGTTCCTGGTAGGCGGGAGACAACGTCGTGTTCGGCTGGACCGAGGTAAAGCGGTCCATCAGGGCTTCGATCAGCCTGGACGCGGGCCAGGAGCGGCAGCGGTCCGGCAGGCGGTCGCAGGCATCGCGGCGCACATACAGGAAGGACCCGCGCGCTTCGCCGAACCAGCGTGCGCCGTGCTGCACGCCCGGCGGAATCCAGCCCAGGCTGCCCGGCATCACCGTCCAAACCTGGGCGCCCGCCTGCACCAGTACCAGCCCTTCGTGCACGAGCACCAGCATGCCCTCGTCATGGACATGAGAAGGTACGGCAATGCCTTTGGATTCACGCCGTCCCTGGACGCTGAACGGCGTCAGCAATACGTCCGGCAGGGGAGGCGCCACGGCCACATGAAGCATGGTTGGCAGGTTTGAGCTACAGGTTGACGGTTTCCGGTGAGCGGGCCCAGTTGGAAATGTACATCATTCTCACCTGGATATCAGCCACGCAAGGAAAACCTCCCATGGACCACTCAAGACTGCGCCATGCCGGCATCAAGGCCACCTTCCCGCGCATGAAGATCCTGGATCTCTTCTATCAACATGCCGGCCTGCACATGAGTCCCGCCGACATCTACCGCAACCTGCTCTCGGACAGCAGCAACATCGGCCTGGCCACGGTTTATCGCGTCATCACGCAACTTGAAGGCGCCGGCCTGCTCAAACGAACTCAGCTCGACGCCCACACCACTGTGTACGAGCTCAACGACAAGGGACACCACGACCATCTGGTCTGCACCGATTGCGGACGGATCCTGGAGTCCAGCGACCCGGCCATGGGCCAGCTGGTCCGGAAGATCGCCAAGCGCAGCGGCTTCCTGCTGGACTCCTACAGCCTGGTGCTTTACGGCCACTGCGGCTGCGGCAAGAACGCCGCCGCCCTTCCTCACGGAGAATTCGAATGAACCACGAACAGTTTTTCTTCCACGACCTATCCCAGTTTCCCATCGTCACGTCCAGGCATGGCGGCGCGCCCGACGGCTATTCCGCCAGCTGGATACGCGAAATGGAGATGCTGGTGGACAACCCCCAGAGCTTCGTCATGGTCGTGCCCGACATGCGGCAGGAAGCCGGCCAGGCCGACCGCAAGGCCATGATCGAATGGCAGACCGCCAACATGCCGCGCCTGAAGGCCCGTTGCCGGGCCTTCATCGCCGTGGAGGGCAATGCCGAAGCGCTGGACAAGATCCGCAAACGCGGCGAAAAAATGACCCGCGCCTTCGGCGTGCCATTCCTGGCCGTGGCCACCGCCGGCCAGGCGGCGCAATGCGCCCGTGAACTGCTCGGCCAGTCCGGCCCGGGGGGCTTTATCGTGGACTAGAAGGCTCCGTCGATTTAAGAGTTGGCCGCCAGCGCCGTTGTCCATTGATGTCAAGGCGCTGGTACCCGCCGGGTAACGCGCCCCCTCAACCCAGGACCGGCCGCCCAGCATGAACCGCGCACTCGCCTGCATTTTTTGCCAATCGACGCTTGCGCAAGGCGCCCCGCTGCTTGAACAAAACGGCGCAGCCATCTGCAAGACCTGTGCCGACAGCTTCTCGGCCCGGTTCGCAGAACGCTCCTGGACCATGGCGGCCACCCTGCAGGAACAGCTCGACGTGTTGCTGGAGGAAAGCCGGCGCGCCCTGGCGCACAGTGAATTGATGGCGGAGCGCGCCCGCAGCTGCGGCCTCAATCTGCATGATCTGTCGGCCATGCCGGCGCGCACCCTGTCCTGAAATCCCCAACCGTCAGCGCCCGCTTCCCGCGATTTCCACACGCTGGTCGATGGCGCCGAACGGCGCATCGCCATCTGGTCCGCGCGCCAAGATGCGGACGCGGTCGCCATGCCGCAGATAGGGCGGCAGCTGCGCTTCAGGCACACCGTCGAGCTGGGCGCGGACCCGCGCCTCGGTAATGCAGGCGCTGCCCGAGCCCGGATCCGCATTGCTGATGGTCCCCGCGCCGACGATGCTGCCCGCCGCCAGGCTGCGCGTTCTGGCAAGGTGCGCGATGATCTGGGCGAAGTTGAAGACGATCTCGCTATTGGCGTGGGGCTCGCCGAAGCGCTCGCCGTTGATTTCGATGCGCACGGGCAGGTCCAGCATGCAATCCTTCCAGGCGGCGCCCAGCGCGTCCGGCGTCACCGCAATAGGCGCGAAGCTGGTCGCCGGCTTGCTCTGGTAGAAGCCGAAGCCCTTGGAGAGCTCACCCGGAATCAGCCCGCGCAGGGACACGTCGTTGAGCAGGACCACCAGCGCGATCAGATCGGCCGCCCGCGCAGCGTCAGTGCCCATGGGCACATCCTTGGTGATCACGGCGACCTCGGCTTCCAGGTCGACCTGATGGGCCTCGTCGATCGCCACGATTGCGTCCTGCGGCCCGATCATCACGTCCGACCCGCCCTGGTACACCAGCGGCTCCTCTTCGTAGCGCGGCGGGATGGGCTCCCGGCGCCACTGGTAGATCAAGCGCGCATGATTGCGGTAGACGGAGGCATCCGCCCACTGATAGGCCCGTGGCAACGGGGCCATGCACTGGCTGGCGTCGAACGCGCCCGCTCCCGCCCACTCGGCGGCGTCGAGCGCCTGCGCGCGGCGGGCGAGCTGCGGCGCCAGCGCGTCCCAATCATCCAGCAGGGTTTGCAGCGTAGCGGCGCAGCTCCCCGCGGATATCCATCGCAGGCCCGACGGGCTCACCAGCATCAGCTCGCCGTCACGCGTGCCGCTCCTGCGCGTTGCCACGCGCAATGGCAAAGCAAGCTTGTTCATGCCAGCCTCCCCGGCGCCGCCGCGACGCCACGCTTTTGCTCGGTCCAGCGGTCCAGCGCCGCGCGGGCCTCCCCCACATAACCTTCGACGACTTCCGGCGCGGCCACTTCGACCGTCAGCTCCAGCCGCAAGCCGTTGGGATCGAAGAAGTAGATCGATTCGATGTAGCTGTCGTGGTCCGTAACGCCGACCACCTCCACGCCGTGAGCCTCCAGCCTGGCCTTCATGGCAAGCAGATCGTCGCGCTGCGGCACCCGCAGGGCAATGTGATTGACCCATCCGGGCGTGTTCGGCGACGGCAGCGCCGCGGTCTGGTCGCCCAAGTCGAAGAACGCCATGCAGGAGCCGTCCCGCATGCGGAAAAAAATATGCACGTAGGGGCAGTATTCCCCAGTGCTGGGCACGGAGTCCTTCTTGATGACGTGCACCAGCGGCAAGCCCAACAGGTCTTCGTAGAAGCGCCGGGTCTCCTCGGCGTCCCGGCAGCGCCAGGCGAAATGATGCAGTCCCTGCACGGGACGGGCGGCAGTATGGTCCATGCGATTCCTCAATCGAGCGATATCTTGTTGGCGCGGATGACTTCGCCCCAACGGGCAGATTCGGCACGCGCCAGGGTCCTGAACTCATCGGGCGTTCCGGGCAGCGGCTCGAAGCCGAACTCGGCAAAGCGCTTCACCACCGCAGGATTGGCCAGCGCCGCATTCAGTTCCTGGTTCAGACGCCCAACCGCTGGCGCCGGCATGCCCTTGGGGCCGAGCATGCCCTGGAACGCAAACACCTCGGCGTCCGGCACGCCCAGTTCGGCCAGCGTCGGCACCTCCGGCAGCAAGGGCGAACGGGCCTGCGAGCCGATGGCCAGCGGCCGCACCTTGCCGGCCTTGATGATGGATGCTCCCGAAGCCAGGTCCAGGAACATCACCGGCACCTGCCCGCCCATCACGTCCTGCATGGCAGGCGCGGCGCCGCGGTAGGGCACGTGCGTCAGGCGCACGCCAGTGCGGCTCTGGAACAGTTCCATGGCCAGATGATGCGGCGAGCCGTTGCCGACCGAGGCGTAGTCCACCTTGCCCGGCTCCGCCTGCACGCGCTCCATGAACGCCCTGAAATCCGCAGCGGGAAACGCCGGGTTCACCACCAGCACCAGCGGAAACTTGCCAATGGCGCCGATATACGTGAAGTCCTTTTCCGGACTGAAGGCCAGCTTGCGGAACAGGTGTTCGTTGAAGGCCAGCACGCCGTTGTCCGCCGACATGACGGTGTAGCCGTCAGGCTTGGCGTTGGCGACCTGCTCCGCGCCGATGTTGGTCGCGGCGCCCGGCCGGTTGTCGATGATGATCTGCTGGCCCAGCGCGGCGCGCATGGACTCGGCCAGCGTGCGCGCGAGGTTGTCGGTGCCTCCGCCCGCGGGATACGGCACAACCCACTTGATCAGTTGGTCGGGATACTTGGCCTGGGCGCGGGCCAGCGGCGTGGCGGCGGCCAGGGCCGTGGCCCCCAGCGCCTCGAGGAAATGGCGTCGGTTCAAGTCTGTCTCCTTTGGAATGGTCGTCGCCGATCAGTCGGCTGAAAGCGAGGGATCGGGCAGGTCACGCAAAGCCTGCTCGATGGCGTCCAGGCAACGCTGCTCGTCCTGGACCTGCTCGAACAGCAGCAGGGCCAGGCGCGCCAGAAACAGGGACTCGCGTCCGCGCCCGGCGGTTGCGATGGCATTGCTGCAGCGCGCATAGATGCGGTCCTGGACCGCGGCGTCGGCAATCATTGAATGGCTCCTTGCGCCCCGCAGGCGCGTTCGATGGCGGACAGCACCGTATCCAGCGATGGCGAGCGCCACCGGCCGCAGACATGGCCGTCGGGCCGCAAGAGGTAGGCCGTGCCGGCCTGCGGCGACTCCGCGTGCGCCGCTGGCGCGGCACAGCGGCAAGGCAGAAACCGCCACTCGGGCGAAGCCGTCAGCGCTTCCAAGGCCTGTTGTTCCGGCCAGCCGTCGAACGCCAGCAAAGTGAAACTGCCGGGGGTCAGCAGATCGGTCAGGTGCCCGCCGTCCTCCGTCCCGCCATCCGCCAGCGGCGCGCCCGGCGCCCAATCGCCGCCGTCCTCGTCATCCGTCGACAAGGGCGATCCCGCGTAGGCGATGGCTCGCGTCTGCCGAGGATTGACCAGGCGCGCAATGCCCGGATGCCGGCCCGCCAGCGACAGGCTGGCCTCGCGCATCAGATCGAAGCCGCGATGCGGCGGCGACATGAACTCGGTGCTGCGCATGGCGTTCTCGGCATTGATGTGGAACGCCTGCCGCCGCTCGCTGCAATAGCTGTCCAGCAACGTATCCGTGCCCTTGCCTTGCAGCACGGCCGCCAGCTTCCAGACCAGGTTGTCGGCGTCGTCGAAACCCGAATTCAAGCCGCGCACGCCGAAAATCGGCATGGCATGCGCGGCGTTGCCTGCGAACAGAATGCGGCCATGGCGATAGGCGTCCAACGTCATCGCGCCGGCGCGGTACACCGAAGTCCACACCGGCTTCCATGGCAGATGTCCTTCGCCGATGGCGTCCAGATGCGTCTGCACGAATGCCCGCACCTGATCCGGCTGCAGGGCTTGCGCGGCATCCGCGCCGGCCGCCAGTTGATAGTCCACCCGCCAGATGTTGTCCGGCTGTCGATGCATCAGGATGGTGGTCCCGCGCGCCCAGGGCGGGTCGAACCACGCGCGTCGTTGCGCTGGGTACTCGCTGGCGAGCTCGATATCGACGATCGCATAGCGGCCTTGATAGCCCGTACCCTTCAGCTCCAACCCCAGGCTGGAGCGTATGAAACTCTGGCCGCCATCGCAGGCCAGCAGCCAGTCGGCGCGCGTCTCGTAGCTGCCCAGCGGATTCTCGATCCGCAAGCTCACGCCTTCAGCGTCGGCACGGCATTCGGCCACCTTGCTGGCCCAGCGGATATCCACCCGCCCCGGAAAGCGGCCGTTGATCTCGTCGATGGCGTCCAGCAGGAACTGCTCGATGTAGTACTGCTGCAGATTGATCATCGGCGGGTACTTGTCGCCCGGCGCCGACGGCATGTCGAACACCAGCACTTCCTCGGTGCCGTAATAGCTGCGGCCCCGGGTCCAGGCCAGGCCCTTCTCCATGAAGGCCGGCGCCACGCCCAGGCGGTCCAGGATTTCCAGGCTGCGGCGCGAGATACAGGCCGCCCGGCTGCCCTCGCAGACCGAGTCGTCGGCCTCGATCACGACGCTGTCCAGGCCCAGTCGGGCCAAGCCCAGCGCGGCCGCCAGCCCCACCGGACCGCCGCCCGCAATCAGCACGCGATGAGGCCGGGCCTCACCGCCTTCCGCGTTGAGCCGGGGCAGCGACGGCGGGAAGCGCCGGTACTCGAAGGGTCCGATTCTTTCTAAGGGCATGCGCAAGTCCTGTCATCAAAAGCCCGTATTGGCTTGCGTCATATTCTGCGGGGCCGGACTGGTTAATATGTCCTAATTAATCAGGACAGACTAACCCGCTATGAAGCTGCTGCCGCTGCCGCCGCGTCCCCTTCCTTCGGGCCAGGCGCTGAGCATCGCACTGATGAATGCAATCGGCGCCGAAAACTTCGCCGCCGGGGTGCTGGACGCGCTGGGCACGACCTTGCCCGCCAGCCATTGCACGGTGTTCGCACTGCGCAGCAGCGGGCGCGTGGAAGCCGTTTCGAGCGCCAGCGCCATCGGCGAGGTCGCGACGCTGACCGCCATCGAGTACCTGCGCCTGGGCTTCGACAAGCAGGACTCCAACATGGTCTGGCTATCCCGGCGCAAACCCGCCAAGGCGCGCCAACTCTGGATCGGGCATCAATTCGCCAAAGAGGTTGCCGATGCCCACTACCGCCGAGTGTGCTACGACGACCCTGGCATACGCGAACGGATGTCGCTGCTGGCCGTGTTTCCCGACGGCTACCGGGTCGCAGTCAGCCTGCACCGGAACTTTTCGTATCCGGACTACGGTTCCAAGGACTTCGAACGCATGTCGCAACACGCGTCCCTGATTGCCGCAGCGGTCATGCGCCATGTCCAGGTAACCCGGCGCGCGCCTGCAGACCAGCCGCTGCAGGTTCAGCTCATGACCAAGCTGTCCGGACGGGAGCGGCAGTTGATCACCCATGTGCTGGACGGGCTGACCACCAAGGAGGCCGCGCGCGAAATGGGCGTGTCGGAAACCACCGCACTGACGTACCGCTACCGGGCTTTCCAGCACCTGGGGGTGCGCAACCATCGGGAGCTCATGGTGCTGTTGGGAGCGAGCGTGCCAAGACGAGGCCGGCCGACTCGCTGAATCGGGTCGACAAGAGCGTCGTCATCATGAACAAGCTAGTCGTGCTCTATCCCAGGAGCCCGAACCTTCCGCCTCGACCTCCCCGCCTTGCTGGAAGCAACCATGGCGTCGCGAGCCTCAATCAGACACTCGATGAAGCATTCGGCCGCCGGCGTAGGTGGCGACTCCTTCCGAGCAAGAATCGAGATGCGGGCGGAGGGAAGCTCATGCGTCAATTGCATCATGCGCATGTGCGATGGCAGCAGCTCGTGTTCAAACAGCGGGCGCACAAAAATGCCCAGCGCATCGCTTTTTGCCATGATGGCCAGCGCGACGGCTACCGAGTGGCAAGAGATGATGTCGCGCGGCAAGGGTAAACCGTGAGCGGCGAAAGCCATTTTCACCAGGTTCGCGGGAGCTCCCGTGTTTCCCGGCACCAACCAGGGCGCGTCGTGTAATTCAGTCAAGCTACGGGCCCGGCGCAGTGGATGGCCTAGGCGCGCGCCTATCGCAAGCGGCAGGGTGAACAGAGGCCGATGCGCGAAGCCATCGTTGATCTCCCCGTCGTATTCCGTTTGCACAAGAAAATCATAGCGGCCTGAATCCAACTGCTCGTGGCTGTAGGGTGGTCCCACTTCGTTGAACGCAACGGCCACCCGCGGCATGCGCGCGCGGAAAGCCACAAGCGCGTCCGGCACGACGACCAGCGCCGCGGAACTCACGGCCAGGCTCAGAGTGCCTCCCTCGCCGTCGCGCATCTGGCCAATTTCATCGCGGGCCCGGCGGGTCTCCTGCAGGATGACGATCGCCCGCTTGTACAAGGCTTCGCCATAAGTGGTCAGCTCCACGCCTTTGACACTGCGGCGTACCAGATCTACTCCCACGCTCTGCTCAAGTTCGCGCAAGCTGCGTGTCGCAGCAGGTTGGGTCACCGCGAGCGCACGCGCAGCCGCTCGGATGCTGCCATGCTCGGCAATCAGCGCGAAGGCGCGCAATTGGCGTAGGTTCATGCATTCGGCTCCGGTAGGTCCCGCGGGGTATATAAAAAAAAAGAAAGAACGGAACAAAATTTCTGTCTTTTTTTATTCTATGGCATCCGTATAGTGCCTGCGAAGGGAAGCCCAAGGTCTGGATCCACGGACCGGCAACCCACTAAACAGACCAGGGGAAACCAATGTCTATCGCAATCGCAACGGTCGCACCCGGCGCGCTGCATACGCCGTCCATGCGCCGGCGGGTCATTGCCGGCACCACCATTGGCAACGCACTAGAGTTCTTTGATTTCACCGTTTTCACTTTTCTTATCCTCGTAATCGGCCCTCTGTTTTTTCCGGCCGCCTCCAGCTATGGCCAACTGCTGCTGACCACCGCAACTTTCGGCGTAGGCTTTCTGATGCGCCCCGTCGGCGGCATGCTGATCGGCTCCTACGCCGACCGCCACGGCCGGAAGGCAGCCATGACGCTGACGCTGTCGATGATGGGCCTGGGCTGTGGCCTGATCGTCGTGGCTCCCACCTATGCACAAATGGGCATGGTCGGGCCAATCATGATGGTGATGGCTCGCCTGATCCAAGGCTTCGCCGCCGGCGGCGAAGTCGGGGCCTCGACCACCCTGTTGGTCGAACACGCTCCGCGCGGCAAACGCGGCTTCTATTCCAGCTGGCAGTATGGCAGCCAGGCCCTAGGCGTAATGGTCGGGGCGTTGGTCGTGACGCTGCTGACCCACGCACTGAGCGCGGAACAGATGCAGGCCTGGGGCTGGCGCCTGCCATTCGTGATCGGCATCCTCACCGTACCCGTGGGCGCGTACATTCGCCGCAATCTCGACGAAACGCTGGAGCCGCCGCCCCCGGCATCGGGTCAACCGGCCCTCGTGGCCACGCCATCAACGGCCGGCCGCCAGCCCCTGCGCAACATATTCAGCAATTACAAACTGACCATGCTCAAAGGCGTGCTGTTGGTCACAGGCGGGATGGTCTGCATTCAGGTCATCAACTTCTATATCCCCACGTACGCCCGCCGCGAACTGGGCCTCTCAGCTACCTCCGCGCTGTGGGCAAGCGTGGTCTTCAGCGGCATCAGCTTCGTCGCCGCGCCATTCGTCGGCATGCTGGCCGACCATTACGGACGCAAGCGCGTGATCTTCTGGTCACGCCTCGTGATGCTCATCATGCTGCTGCCTTCTTTCCACTGGCTGATCGTTGCGCCCAGTGGTGAACGACTGATCGTTCTGCTTGCTGTGCTCTCGCTGCTGGTAGCCCTTCAGACCTCACCGGCGTTCACCATGGTGCCCGAGTTGTTCCCCAAACAGGTACGCACCACTGGCCTGTCCGTCGTGTTTGGACTCGGGATTTCGATACTTGGCGGGTTCTCCCAGTTTTTCGTGACTTGGCTGCTCCACGTGACCGGCGACTCCATGGCCCCGGCATGGTTCCTGATGGTGACCATGACGCTTTCTACGGTGGTGCTGTTCTGGATCAAGGACCGCACCCATGACGACATCGACGCCTCGTAAATCTGAGCCAGAGCAATTCAATCGCCCTTCACTGGAGCACAAGAAATGGCAACTGCATCCGCACAATCCACGCGCACCGTGCTGGAATGTGGCTTCAAGATCATCCCCGGCAAAGAGGACAAGTTCGCCGTATTCAACGACGCTCTGTACCCTGTCGCAATAAGCCAGGACGGATTTGAATCCGTGTATGGCGGAGATATCCACAACTCGACCTGGCGTTATGTGGGGGTCCGCTACGCCAGCGCCGAACAAATGAATGCGTGGCATCACCACCCGCGGCACAAGGCCGCCCAAAAGGCGGCATACGACCGCTGGTGGACGGCGGTCTACATGCGCAAATGGCGCGAGGCCGCGCCAGGCGAATCCCTGACCGGGAAAGTCATGAATGAAACTCGTCTTGCCATGCCAGCCCCTCTGCATGACACGCAGCTTCATGCCTTGCAAAAAAACCTATCCACTCTGGAAGATCTTGGCGCGTCCCCGTTCGAAACCCTGACGGGAGAATATGAAGCCCAACCCTACCAGCTGATCGGCCCCAACGAGGCCGCCCCGGAGATCGGTGGGGTCTTCTATCTGCTTATCACCCATTGGCCCTCGCCTGCGGCTGCCGACGCCTGGAAAGGTTCGTCGGCATACAAGGCGCTCCAGGAACTCGGCGCACTTACCTCGGACACATTCATGGCTCTGCCTGAGGCCTTTTCTCGCGACCACCTGCGCGAAGACAAGCTGCAACGTGAATGGCAGCTTGAGGCCCATGGCTAGACGATGACGGCGCGCTACAAATAAACACTACGAGGCACGAGCAATGCAAGTCAGAGTCCAATCAACCCGACGGACTGCGGATGACATCGTCGCAGTCGAACTCGTCTCGCTTACGGACGATGCCTTGCCAGCTTTCGAAGCCGGTGCGCACATCGACATCCAACTGCCGGGCAGCATCACTCGTCAATACTCAATCTGCAACGCTCCTCAGGACCGTTCACGCTACGTGCTGGGAGTACTGAAGGCCAGGGAATCCCGGGGAGGATCCTTGGCAGTCCACGCATTGCAGCAGGGCGACATCATCGAGATCGGCAAGCCACGAAATCAATTTTCGCTTGCACCCAAGGCCCAGCACTCCATCCTGATCGCGGGCGGAATCGGCATCACGCCGATACTCTCGATGGCGCAGGCCCTATCCGCTGAAGACGCTTCATTCGAACTGCACTATTGCGTCCGCGCCCGTGGCCAGATTGCATTCTCGGAGCAACTTACCTCGGCTGCCTTGGCAGCCAAGGTTTTCATCCACGTGGACAGCGATCAGCCCGCAAACACGCTTGATCTGGATGGGTTGTTGGATCGCGCGGCGCCTGACATTCATCTCTATGTATGCGGGCCAGTTGGTTTCATCGAGATGGTCATCGAGCACGCGGAACGTCAAGCCTGGGCTGCTGAATGTCTGCACCGCGAGTTCTTTTCCCCGGTCGCAAGCTCTGCTGACGACTCCTCGCCGTTCGAGCTAGTTATTGCCGGCTCGGGCCTGCGCATCCCGGTTGCATCCCATGAGACCGCCTTAACCGCGCTGCGGTCGGCCGGAATCGATATTCCAACAGCATGCGAACAGGGCATCTGCGGCACTTGCCTGACACACGTTGTCGAAGGAGAGCCGGATCATCGCGACGAGTTCCTCACCGAGGAAGAAAAGGCACGCAACGACCAGTTTCTCCCATGTTGCTCACGCGCACGGACGAGCCGTCTGGTCATAGATCTTTGATGACGCCTCGTCGAACAGATACGGTCAGCCATGCCATTTCATAACGCCGGCAAGACAACGCCACCAGGATTCGAGATTCAGATGTGTTCGTACCCTGAATATCCTGGCCCATTCGCCCTATAAATAAAAGTATTCATTGGAACGCAAATTCTGTCTTTTTCTTATTTCTGCGCGTCCGTATAGTGCCCTCGAAGAAGGTACCCAAGGCCGGGAATCAGCGGCCAACAACCTTCTCAACAGACACTAGGGGAAAACATGTCTATCGCAATCGCAGCGGCTGCGCCCAATGCGCTCCATACGCCGTCCATGCGCCGGCGGGTCATCGCCGGCACCACTATCGGTAATGCACTCGAGTTCTTCGACTTCACCGTCTTCACCTTCCTGATGCTGGTGCTGGGCCCACTTTTCTTTCCAGCCGCCTCCGGTTACGGTCAATTGCTATTGACCACCGCCACTTTCGGCGTGGGCTTCTTGATGCGTCCTGTCGGCGGCATGCTGATCGGCTCCTACGCCGACCGCCACGGTCGCCGCGCGGCCATGACGCTGACTCTGTGGATGATGGGCCTGGGCTGTGCCTTGATCGCCGTGGCCCCCACGTATGCCCAAATGGGCATGGCCGGCCCGGTCATGATGGTGCTGGCGCGCCTGATCCAGGGTTTCGCCGCAGGCGGCGAGGTCGGCGCCTCGACCACCCTGCTCGTCGAACACGCGCCACGCGGCAAGCGCGCCTTCTATTCCAGTTGGCAATTCGGCAGCCAGTCGCTGGGCGTAATGCTAGGCGCGCTGGTCGTGACGGCGCTGACCATGGGGCTGACCAATGAACAGATGCAGGCCTGGGGCTGGCGCGTGCCGTTCGTAATCGGCATCCTGACCGTGCCCGTGGGCGCCTACATCCGCCGCAACCTCGAAGAAACCCTGACCAGCTCGTCCCCGGACACCGGCAAGCCGCAACTCGCGACTGCGCATCGCGCCGCCGATCACCAGCCTTTGCGCCGCATCTTCGCCGACTACAAGATCACCATACTCAAAGGCATCCTGCTGCTGATCGGCGGCATGGTCAGCACGCAGATCCTCAGCTTCTACATGCCAGCGTACGCCAACCGCGAACTGGGCTTGCCGGCGACGTCCACGCTGTCGGCCAGCGTCGTGTTCGGCGCGGTCGGCTTTCTGATCGCCCCCTTTGTCGGCATGCTTGCCGACCGCTACGGCCGCAAGCGCGTGATCTTCTGGTCGCGCCTGGCGACCCTGATCGTCCTGCTGCCCTGCTTCCAGTGGCTGATGGCCGCGCCCAGCACCGAGCGGCTGATGCTGCTCGTCGCCCTGTTCGCGCTACTGGTGGCGCTGCAGTCGGCGCCAGCGTTCACGATGCTTCCTGAACTCTTTCCCAAGGCAGTCCGCACGACCGGCATGTCGGTGGTGTACGGACTGGGCATCTCCGTGTTCGGCGGCTTCGCGCAATTCTTCGTGACCTGGCTGCTGCACGTGACCGGAAACTCAATGGCGCCGGCATGGTTCCTGATGGTGGCCATAGCGCTTTCAACGGTGGTGCTGTTCTGGATCGACGACCGCACCCATGACGACATCGACGGACAGGAGGCCTGATGCAGCTCGGCTCCAGCTATTTTTCACGCAGCTACGAAGAGGCTCGCCACCGTTTCGTGCTGGCGGCCAAACCGCTGGCCACGCACTTTCAATCCTACGTCATCGAACCAGTCGGACGCGCAGGCGAAGCGCTGGCCACCGATGTCGCGTTGATCGGCCCGTCGGACGCGGAACGGCTGTTGATCATGACCTCCGCCACGCATGGCGTGGAGGGCTTTTGCGGCTCAGGCTGCCAACTGGCTCTGCTGGACGATGCCGCCATGCTGGAACGTGCCCGCAGGGCTGGCGTGGCCTTGCTGCTCGTGCACGCAATCAACCCGTACGGATTTTCCTGGCTGGCGCGCACGAATGAAGACAATGTCGACCTGAACCGCAACGACCAGACCTTCGACGGACGCCCTCTGCCGCAAAATCCCGGATATGCGGAGATTCATGATCTGCTGCTGCCCAAGGAATGGCCGCCCACGACGTCAAACATCACAGGAATCGATGCCTACATCGCCGAGCATGGCCAGGCGACCTTTGCCCAGGTCGTGACCCGCGGGCAGTACACACACGCCGACGGCCTGTTCTACGGTGGCAACCACACAACGGCGTCGCTACTGAATCTTCGCCATATGCTGCGGCAGCACGGCAGTCGCAGCAAGCATATCGGCTGGATCGATGTGCATACCGGATTGGGGCCTCGCGGTCATGGCGAAAAAATCTACGCCGGCCGTCGCGACGCAGCCGCAGTCGCCCGGGCCCGCCAATGGTGGGGCAGCGACATTGCGGTCCCCTACGAAGGCAGTTCCGCGTCGGTGGACATTACCGGCCAGTTGGCAGGCCTGATCTACCAGACTTGTCCCGACGCCTTGCACACGCCGATGGCGCTGGAATTCGGCACCGTGCCCCTTGATGCCATGATCGAAGCGCTGCGCGGCCGCAACTGGCTGCTTGCTCATCCAGAGGCCGACGACGCCAAGCGCGACGCAATCCTGCGCGCCACGCTCGATGCGTTCTACAGCAACGCCGCCGATTGGCACGGCATGGTCCTAGGCCAGAGCCGCGTGGCGGTTCTACAGGCCCTGTCCGGTTTACAGGAGGCCTGATGCGAACCAGCGCGAGCTACTTTTCCCGCAGCTATGCCCAGGCGCGCGAGCGCTTTTCGCAAGCGGCCAGGCCGCTCGCCGACTCGTTCCACTCCTACGGCATAGACCAGACCGGCAGCGAAGGCGAAGCACTGAGCACAGATGTCGCCTACATCGGCGACCCCGACGCCGATCGGATCCTCATCATGACCTCCGCCGTGCTGGGAGTGGAAGGGTTCTGTGGCTCCGGATGCCAGCTCGCGCTGCTCGACGATACCGTCATGCTGGCCCGCGCACGAGAGGCCGGCGTGGCCTTGCTGCTGGTGCACGCGGTCAATCCATACGGTTATTCCTGGATCGCCCGCACCGACGAATGCAACATAGACCTTAACCGCAACGGATTGCCCTTCGACGGGCGGCCGCTGCCAGCAAACCCCGAGTACGCAAAGCTGCACGACCTGCTGCTGCCCGAGGAATGGCCGCCCACGGAATCCAACCAGCAGCTGATCGCCCAGTACATCGCCGAACACGGACAGTCCGCCTTTTCGCAAGCCGTCTCGCGCGGCCAGTATTCGCATGCCGACGGCCTGTTCTATGGCGGCGACCGCCCGGCGGCATCGCTGCAGAATCTGCGCCGCATCCTGCACGAGCATGCCCGCAAGCGCACCCATATCGGCTGGATCGACGTACATACAGGGTGGGGACCGCGCGGCCATGGAGAGAAGCTCTACGCCGGCCGTCATGACGACGCCGAAGTCGCGCGCGCGCGCCAGTGGTGGGGAAGCGACATCACCGTTCCCTACCAAGGCAACTCGGTGTCGGTCGACATCTCCGGCCAGCTTGCCGATCTGATTTATCAGGCTTGCCCGTTATCGCTTCCGACCTCGATGGCCATTGTTTTCGGGGCCGTCCGTTTCGACGCCATGGTGCATGCGCTATGTGGCAGGAACTGGCTGCACGCGCATCCGGAAGCGCCCGACGATTTGCGGCGAACCATCCTGCAAACCACGCTGGATGCGTTCTATTGCAACGAGGCGAACTGGCACGGCATGGTGCTGGGGCAAACCCGGGTTGCGGTGCTACAGGCCCTACGCGGCTTGCAGGCAGCTTGACGCATTGAGTCAAAGCGATTGCGCGACGGTGTATGCGTTCTCGGTTTGAATGGAATTGGCTTCATCTCAGAATACGGAAAGGTGCTTAACATGGAGCGGTCGGGCTTTTCAGAAGAACAGATCAGGCATGCACTGAAGCAGGCGACGCTTGGCACGCCGATGTCTGACATCTGCAAGCGCATGGGTGTAAGCGAAGCGACCTTCCACGCGTGGAAGGTCCACTACGACGGCCTCGCATCCTATGAGATGAAATTGCTGAACAGGCTCGAAAACGAGTGCAACCGGCTTGAACGCTTGATCGCCATCCTGGCGCTCAACAAAGTGATACTGCAGGACACGCTTGGGGCAAAGGAGTGAGCCCCACGCATTGCGGCAAGTCTGCGGCGACGCCTCCAGCCCGCTGAAATCTCTTCGTCTGCACTGTTCTTTTGAAATCTCTGAACCGCTACACAGTGGCATATGTCATCGGCGTTCTCATCCCGGTGAGCGCGCTGATAGGCATTCAACTTACGCATAGCTGGCGCGCCCACGCGGCGGCGCGTGATGCGATGTCGAGCCTGCACGTCGTCCAGGGCACGCTGGAGGCGATGGCTGCCGTCCTGATGGAACGCGGATCGATGAATGCCGCGCTGATAGACGGTTTGCCCGTATCCGAGACCAGACAGCACGAACTGCTGCTTGCGCGCAGTGCCAGCGACAGCAGGATCGCCGAGCTGCTGGAACTGCACCAGACCAGCAGCTGCGACAGTTGCAGGGACGTTCGAGGCACCATCCAACACATTGCGCGGACCCTGGTCCAACAGCGCGCCGCCGCGGATCGGCTCATCGCCAGACAGCGCGCGCTGATCAGCGCGCAAGAACTGAACGACGTGGTGGTGATCATGGCCGGACTAATCCCGGCGCTCGAGGAAACCGCGCTCGACAACTCAGCCGTCGTGATCCGGCATGAAGTGGAAAATCCCGGCCTCATGACCATTGCCATGCTTGCGGCAGGACTGCGCGAGCAAGCCGGTCTGCTGGGATCCTCCTTCATGCCTGCACAAGTACAGCACCGCCCTCTCAGCGACGTGGAAACGCAACGCATCGAACAACAACTGGGTCGCGTTTCCCAATTACGTGCGCTGCTTGAAGTACAGCTCTCCACCCATGCGGACCTCGAGACGCGCGCATATCCTCGAGTTCAGTATGAGTACTTTGGCGCAGGCCTGGAGTACATCGCGGCGTTGCGTCATACGCCGCCGTCAACCGCCGACTCGTCGAATCTGAAGGGAGGCATGCAGGAGCGCTATGTTCCGCTGATGCAATCCATCGTCGACTTCCGCGATGAAGTATTGAGCTTGTTGGGAAAACTCCTGGAACACCAACGCGTCAACGCGGTGACGGAGCTGGTCACGACCACCGCGGTGGCCGTCGTACTGCTGCTGGCCGCCACCTGGGGGTTCACCAAGTTCCGCTGGCGTCTGATACGGCCATTCGTCGTAGCCACCGAAATCATCAACTCCATCAATGACAACGCGCCCGCGCCGATCTCCGGCGCCGGCTATCGCAAGGAAGTTCTCGGCCTGTTCGACGCCATCCAGAGATTGAAGGAAGACGCCATCGCCAAGTCCCAGACGGAGCATGAACGCGAGCGGCTCATCGCCGATCTGGCGACGTTGGCGGAGACGGACTTCCTCACGGGACTGCTCAACCGGCGTGCATTTCACGCCCGCGCCGCAGCGTTGTGCGCGAGCCTGAACCAGCCGGAACAGATGCTGACTTTAATCGTCTTTGATATCGATCATTTCAAGCGGATCAATGATTCCTACGGCCACGCCGGCGGCGACAATGTTCTGGTGGCGGTGGCGCAGGCATGCCATCAGACATGGCGGCGCACCGACATCGTGGCGCGCATCGGCGGTGAAGAATTCGCTGTGCTGTGCACGGTACCCAGCATGGCGCAAGCGAGCGCAATGGCGCAGAGCATGCGCCGCCGCATCGAACGCCTGGCGGTGCCGTCCGACGGCAAGACCATAGCGTCGATCACCAGCAGTTTTGGAGTGGTCTGCGCGCGGACAGATGAAATCATCGATGTCGACGCACTGCTGAAGCACGCCGATGAGTTGCTCTATCGCGCCAAGGCCTCTGGCCGCAACTGCGTCATTACACAGTCTGACGACGCGGCGTAATCGATCGATAGACAGCTTGCGCTTGCGCGTTGCAGCGCTTGCACGGTGATCTGCGGTCATCCGCAAAATAGGAAAAGTGCTTGGCGGAACAAAATTTCTGTCTTTTGTCGTGCGCAGCGCGTCCGTATAGTCCGGACAGCGTGAACCGAATACAGAAATTCCATTCTTGAAAGCGAAATTGAAATGAAGCCATCAAAGCTGAAAATGCGTACTCGCCTTGCCATGGGTTTTGCGATGATCATGGTGGCGCTGCTGGTGTCCGGCATTCTCGGTGCGTTTGGCATCCGCGCGCTGGAGCAGGATGTCTACCAGATCACCGCTATCAACAACGAACAACGGCGCCTGGCGATCGATATGCGCTACCAGGTCCAGGAGCAGGCCATCGCAATCCGCAACATCCTGATCCTCACGGATCCGTCAGTGCTGAAGGCCGAAGTGTCGCGGGCGAATGAAGCGGATAAGCTCTACAACGAATCTCGAGACAGGCTCGGCGGCATGTTCTCGAGCCGTTCTGGCACCACCAACGAGGAAAGGCGCCTGTTCGCCGCCGCAGGCGTTGCGCAACAAGACATGCGTTCGCAGTTCATGCGCGTCATGGAAGAAGGATTGAATGGCGACCGCCAGAACGCGCAACATCTGCTGGAAGACGAACTGCGGCCCAAGCAGCGCGTGCTCCAGGAAACGCTATCGACATTGGCTGCGCTCGAAACGAAGATCAACGATGCACGCGCGGAAGATACCCGATCTCTCGCGAGCCAGTTGCAATGGGCCGTCGGGGCGACCGTCTTGACCGCGCTGATGCTTGGGGTATTTGCGGCCTATCTCACAGCGCGCAGCATCCTGCGCCAGTTGGGCGGCGATCCCGGCGATGCGCAACTTCTGGCAGTGAACATCGCCGATGGCGACCTGACCAGCCGACTGCAGCTCGATTCCCGCTACGACCATAGCTTGATGCATGGCCTGGAATCCATGCGCTCGCGTCTCTCCAGAATCGTCGATGCAATCAAATCATCGGCTGCATCGATCTCGACGGCTGCAGGCCAGATTGCCCAAGGCAATGCCGATCTGTCACATCGTACCGAGGAGCAGGCCGCGTCACTGGAAGAGACCGCGGCCAGCATCGAACAGCTGACGTCCACCGTACGGCTGAATCAAGACAACGCGGCGAGCGGCGACGAAGTGGCCAGCGAAGGAGCCAAGGCCGCGGAGAAAGCGGGTGGCGTCGTATCCGAGATGCTCGCGGCCATGACGGAAATTTCCGCTAACTCGGAAAAGGTCGCACAGATTGTGTCGCTGATCGAGAGCATTGCATTTCAGACGAATATTCTTGCATTGAACGCCGCGGTGGAAGCCGCCAGGGCCGGAGATCAAGGCCGGGGCTTCGCCGTGGTGGCCGGCGAGGTCCGGGCGCTGGCGCAACGCAGCGCCACATCCGCAAGGGAAATCAAAGACCTGATCGAGACCTCCACTTCCGTGGTCCAGGCCGGACGGGATCTCGCCGCCCGAGCGGGCCGGGACATGGAAGAAGTCGTGACCTCCGTGATGCGCATGAAGACAATAACGGGAGAGATCGCCACCGCGTCTCGCGAACAAGCCATCGGTATCGAACAGGTCAACGTCGCCATCGCGCAACTGGACTCCGTAACGCAGCAAAACGCTGCGCTGGTCGAGGAATCTGCCGCAGCGGCGCATTCCATGGCGGAACAGGCGCGCGATCTGCTGCAGGCAGTCGAAGTGTTCAAGACGGCATCGTCCCTGTCCCCGCGGCATGTGCCGATGGCAGAGCCGACGCTCATCGCGTTTGCAGGCTCTACGTAAAGAGAGCAACACAAATGGACCAACCGCGACGCGCGCCGGTCCAACAGCGGCTTCAATCCGGCCACAAGCCGAGTCCATGGCCGGGTCATGAACCACGATGACCGAGAAGCAAAAAAAACGCCGCTAGAAATAGCGGCGTTTTTCTTTAGTACAGCAATGCTTGGACAGCCATTGCTTGGTACAGGAATTGGGTGGTGGGTTGTGCGAGACTCGAACTCGCGACCAACGGATTAAAAGTCCGCTGCTCTACCGACTGAGCTAACAACCCGACCGAAGCCAGAAATTATGGCCGATTTGGCGCCGTTTGTCAAAATTCGATGCAAGGCCCCAGACCAAAACGCTGTCCCTGCAACAAAAACGGCCGCTCGCGGCGACCGTTCCTGAGGCTGACGGTGCTGGGCTTACCAGGCGGCCACCACCGCACCCTTGTACTTGGTCTCGATGAACTGCTTCACGGCCGGGCTGTGGTAGATCGCGATCAGTTTGGCGAACTCGGGGCGATCCTTGTCCTTTTCACGCACGACCAGCACGTTAGCGTAAGGCGAGTCGGGTGATTCCTGGGCGATGGCGTCCTTGGCGGGGTTCAGGCCCGCTTCCAGCGCGAAGTTGGTGTTCACGGCCGACGCGTCGGTGTCGTCCAGCGAGCGCGGCAGTTGGGCGGCGTCCAATTCAATGAAACGCAGCTTCTTGGGATTTTCGACCACGTCGATCGGGGTCGCCTTCAGGCCGACGTCGGGACGCAGCTTGATCAGGCCGTTGGCCTGCAGCAGCAACAGGGCGCGGCCGCCGTTGGTCGGGTCGTTCGGCAGCGCGATGCGAGCGCCTTCCTTCAGCTCGGACAACGACTTGATCTTCTTGCTGTAGATGCCGATGGGAAAAATCACCGTCTTGGCGATGCTGACCAGCTTGTAGCCGCGGTCTGCGTTGGCATTGTCCAGGTAGGGCTGGTGCTGGTAGCTGTTGGCGTCCAGGTCGCCCGCGGACAGCGCGACATTGGGCTGCACGTAGTCGGTGAATTCGATGACCTGGATGTTCAGGCCCTGCTTGGCCGCTTCCTGCTTCACCACATCAAAGATCTGGGCGTGCGGGCCCGCGGTCACGCCGATCTTCAGGGGCTTGTCCTGGGCCAGCGCGGGCTGGGCGAATACGGCGGCGCCGAGCGCGAACGCGGCCAGCGACTTCAAAACCTTGATGCTCATGTTGCAGTATCCCGAATGTCGGAAGTGAGGAGAAATAAGTGCGGCGCCGGCAGGATCAGCGATGCGAGATGCGGCGCACGTAGCGGTCGCCCAGGCTTTGGATTACCTGGACCAGGACGATCAGCACGATGACGACTGCGGCCATCACGTCGGATTGGAAGCGCTGGTAGCCATAGCGGATGGCCAGGTCGCCCAGGCCGCCTCCGCCGATGGCGCCGGCCATGGCCGAGTAGCCGATCAGGCTGACGACAGTGACGACGGTCGCGGCGATGAGACCGGGCAAGGATTCGGGCAGCAGCACCTTCATGATGATCTGCATGGGCGACGCGCCCATGGCGCGCGCCGCGGTGATCAGGCCCGGGTCGACTTCGCGCATGGCGTTTTCGGCGATGCGGGCCATGAACGGAATCGCGGCCACCGACAAGGGCACGATGGCTGCCGTGGTGCCGATGGAGGTCTGGGCCACCAGGCGCGTGAACGGAATGATCGCGACCATCAAAATGACGAACGGCACCGAACGCGTGGCGTTGATCACCGCACCCAGCACGTGGTTGACGGATTGATTCTCGAGCATGTTGCCGCGGGCCGTCACCGTCAGGATCACGCCCAGCGGAATGCCGACCACCACCGCGATGGCGCTGGCCACGCCCACCATCAGCAGGGTGTCAAGCAGCGACGTAATAAGCAGGTCGATCAGTTGCGGACTCATGAGCTATTTCTTCAACGGTAATGTCACGGGCGGCCAGCGCGGCAATCGCGTCCTTGACCGATGCGGGCGCGCCTTGGGCCAGCACGAACATCGTGCCCACGGCCACGCCCTGGATGTCTTCCACGCGCGCCTGGATCAGGCCCACATCCAGCGAATACTGCTTGTACAGGTCGGACAGGAAGGAACCCGACGCGTCGGTGCCGGTCAGCGACAGGCGCAGCAGCCGCACGGCCTGGCCCGGCTTGGCGGCGGCAAGCGCCTGGATGCGCTCCTTGACTGCCGCCAGCGTGGCGTCGGTCAGGTCGGACGCGGTGGCGGCCGACACCATGGCGCGGGTCACTTCGTGGCGCGGCTGCGCGAACACTTCGCGCGTGCTGCCTATTTCAACCACTTCGCCCTGCGACAGCACGGCGACGCGATCGCAGACCTCGCGCACGACTTCCATCTGGTGCGTGATCATGACCACGGTCACGCCGGTCTTGCGGTTGATGTCGCGCAGCAAGGCCAGGATGTTGTGGGTGGTTTCCGGATCCAGCGCGGACGTGGCTTCGTCGCTGAGCAGCACGTCCGGGTTGTTGGCCAAAGCGCGGGCAATACCGACACGCTGCTTCTGGCCGCCGCTGATCTGGCTGGGATAGCGGTCGCGCAGATGTTCCAGGCCCACCAGTGCCAGCAGGCGCTCGACGCGGGCCGGAATCTCGGCCTTGGCCACGCCGGCGATTTCCAGCGGCAGCGCAACATTGCCGTACACGGTGCGGCGCGACAGCAGGTTGAACCCCTGGAACACCATGCCGATGCGACGGCGCTGCTCGCGCAGTTGCGCTTCGTTCAGGCCGGTCAGGGACTGACCGCCGATGGCGATCGAGCCTTCATTGGGCCGCTCCAGCAGGTTGATGCACTGGACCAGCGTGCTTTTGCCGGCCCCGCTGGGGCCGATGATGCCGAAGACCTCGCCCTGCTGGATATGCAGGTTGATGCCGCGCAGCGCCTGGAATTGTCCGTGCGGCGTGGCGTAGGTCTTGGATAGGTTCTCGATCTGAATCATGGCAAGCGATTTTGTATCTTTTCTCTTCTACAGAGAACGACTGTTTCTTTCATTTTTAATAACTACAAGCAATATAAAAGCCCGAACCCGCGCCCGGTTGCGTCCCCAAGGAGCAATGCCATAACGCGGAAAGGGCAGTCAGGAAGGAAAGCCTTCCTGACTGCCCATTTTGTGCCGGACCGGCCGCAGCCGGTTTTTTCAGCGTGCGCGCGAGATGCGGACTTCCGCGCCGCGGCGCTTGACTTCCAGGCCCTCGGACGGAGAGATGCGCAAGCCTTCCAGCCCCTTGATGTAGCTGGAGCCCTGCATCTGCATCACGCGGATCTTGTTGCGCATGACGACCGGGTTATGCACCGGCATGCCGAACATCCAGACCTCGTCCAGGATACGAGCCGAGTTGAACTCGCCCGTATGCTGCGCGGCCGGTCCAAGACAGAGCATGTGCCCTTCGCGGCCGAAAACCGGGAACTGGCCCAGTTCGCAATCGATGGTCCAGGTGGTGCCGCCTTCGTAGCGGTGCCCGGTGTTCAGGTCCCACCAGGCTTCGCCCTTGGGCAGGTACACGCGCACCTGCTTGCCGGGTTCCGTCACGGGCGCCACCAGCAGGGCCGGACCCAGCAGGTATTGCAGGTCCCAGTCGTGCGCGTGCGGATCGTTCGGGAACGACATGGCCATCGAGCGCTGCACCGGCAGGCCGGTGCGCGCCGAGTCCTCGATGGCGCCAAGCACGTAAGGCACCAGGCGGTAGCGCCACTGCATCCAGGTCTTGGCATGCGCCAGGGTCTCTTCGCCGAAGTCCCAGGGCATCAGGCCTTCCACGCCCTGGAAGGCGAAGTTCGACGAGAACACGCCGGCGGTCAGCCAACGCAGGTACAGCTCGGGCGTCATGCCGGCACGGTCGCGCGCGGCCGAGCCGATGCCATGCACCTGGACGGGCAAGCCGCTGGCGCCGATCGACAAGGCGGTGCGCAACGTATGCCGCAGCCCTTCCCAGGTGTTTTCAGCCTGCGGCCCCACCTGCCACGGCAGGCGCTGGGCGGCGGGGAACAGGTCGGAGCTGGGCACCACGCCTTCGGGCGGCACCTTCAGGCCTGCGACCGCATCGAACAGCGCACGGCGCACCAGCAGCGGATACATGCTGCGCAGCGCGGGGCCGGTTTCGCCGTTGCGGGCGGTGACGCCGTCGGGGATGGCGATCTGGGCGTCGCACGCAGGCGCGTCCAGGCCGTCTTCGACCAGTTGGCGATGGCGCTCTACCCACAGGTTGTAGATGTCGCGGTAGGTCAGGTCCAGCAGGCCGTAGGGCTGTCCGGAGGTGGCGGCGTTGCCGTCGAACACCTGGGCCGAACCGTCGTCCTTGGCCAGCAGCCAGCCGCGGTCTTCAAGTTCCTCGAACAGCGGGCTGGTCTTCAGCACGCCCGGGAAGCCGGAAGCGGCGACATGCACATGGTGCTTGTGGAACAGCGCCAGCATCTGCTTGGCGTCCGGGAAGCGCTGGGCGTTCCATTCGAAAACCGTCTTGTCCGACTGGAAGCCCCAGGCCGCCGGCTGCGCCAGCGTCACGGCATCCACCGGAATCTGGTTTTCGCGCATGCGGGCGACCAAGGCCACGGTGTCCGTGGGCATTTCGCCCGGGGCCTGCTGCAGCCAGGCGCCCATTGCCCACAGCGAGGGCTGACCCGCGCGGCCGGTCAAGGCGGTGTACTGGTTGAGGATCTCGCCCGGTTCGCCAGCGAACAGGAACATGTCCAGCACGACATCGTCCACGGTCAGCACGTAGGCGGAATCCGCGGGTGCCACGCCCACCGAATGCTCGACGCGGCGCATGGTGTTGACATAGACGCCCCAGCCTCGCGGGCTCCATGCCAAAGGCAGGGCGCGGTGCTCGGGGTCGTCGGACACCACGGATTCTTCGCGGCGGTTCAGGTCGCCCGGGGTTTCGCCCAGGCCGTATACGCGCTCGTCGGACTGCAGCGTGAAGCCCGCCGTCCAGACGGCGTCGTCGGCCTGGTCCAGCGCGTTGTGCCCGAATGCGGGCGTATGCGCGGATACCTCGGACTCGAACACCCGTTCATCGTTGCGGTAGATCGCGACGCGCACGGGGTTGGACAGGATTTCCAGGGAGACGTCGCCCTGGGTGATCCGCCAGCCCTCCCCGTCGTCGCGCGGAGCGATAACGGCTTCGCCCACGGCCTCCTGGCGCGCGAGCAGCATTTCCGCCACGGCGCGCGCACGCGCGCCGGGCTTGTCATCGGTAAGGTGATTAGCCTCGCCGCAGCGCAGGCGAAAGACGCCCGGCGCATGCGCCTCGACTACCAGGTGCAACCCATCGCCCGCGTCGAAATCGATGCGACTGGGGCGGGACGTCAGCAGCTCGACGGTTTCGAGCTGGGTAGTATGGGCAAAGTCGAACTTGGGCGGCACAGAGCATCCCCCGGCTTAAGCCAAAAACCATCAAAAGACGCTATTTTGACGGATTTGGGCTTTGAAATAAACTCGGTCCCTCATTTGGACTGCGATCTCATCCATAAAAGGGGTCTAAAGCCTTCGGCCAGCGCCCCCCAAAAGGAGCGGCCGTCGAGCCGCCAAAATGCCAGGTTCGCGGCCAACTCAGGCCAATTTGGCGCCAAATCCCGGCAATTCCTGCCATTCTACGCCACCTGGGACATGTCCCCGACGCCGCTTCCGGCTTTTTTTCATCGTGGCGAAATAAGTTGCGCCAGGTCCGTTTCCAAGGGGGACGGCTCCCCCGCCAGACGCGCGGCGATCAGGTCGCCCATGAGCGCCGACCACGACAAGCCCCGCGACGCATAACCGACGGCCAGCCACAGGCCCGGAGCGTGAGGCAGTTCTCCTACCGCCGGCAAGCGCCCTGGCAGCACGGCCCGCCAACCGGCCCAGCCCGGCAGGCTGCCGGGTTCCAGGGATTCGAAGTCGGGGAAGCCGCCGCCCAGCAGGCCAGCGGCCTTGCCCAGGGTGACACGCTGGCCCTCGGCGCCGATCCGCGCTTCGGACGCGCCATGCACGTAGGTGCTGCCGGCCACGCAGCCCGAGCCCACATCGGGCAGCAGATAGCCCTCGCCTCCGACGATGCAGCGGGGGCCGCCGCCCAGCGCCTGCGCGGGCACCAGCGTGACCTCGCCCGCCAGCGCGTGCATCTGGCCCACGCGCGGCAAGGGATCCAGCAGCCCACTATCGGCCAGCACGGCGCGCGCGCCGAACGCATTGGCCAGGATGACGGCATCGGCGCACGCCAGTTCGGCGCCGGCAACATCACGCACGCTCCAGCCCGCGCCGATGCGCTCGACCCTGGCAGCCGTGCCGGGCAAGAGGGTCACGCCGTCCGTCGCCAGCAGGGCTTCTATCAGCAGGTCAGGCCGCAACAGCATGCCCTGTCCGAAATACACGCCGCCGCGCGCCAGCGGCAGGCCGGCCAAGGCGCTGGCTTCGTCGCGGCTGACCTGGCGTACCCAGTGTTCGGGAAAAGCCAGGGTCTCCAAGGTGCCGGCCAAGGCCGCGGACCGGCCTTCGTCGCGCTCCAGCTGGACCGTGCCGCAAACCAGGGGCGCCGCGCCTGCCGGCAAACCCTGCCAGCGCGCCAGCGCCCGCAGGCTGCCGGCGCGCGACAGGCGCGCCCGCGCGTTGTCATCGCGCGCCACTACTGGCGTCAAGGCCGCGGCGACATGGCCTGCATGCGCCGCCGCGCCCTGCGCCCGGCCCGCGTCTATCACGGTCACGCGCCATCCGCGCGCGGCCAGCGCCTGGGCAATGCCCGAACCCGCCAGCCCCGCTCCCACCACCACGGCGTGGCGGGACACCCCGTCCGGGCCGCCCTGCGCTGCGCTGCCAGCCGCAACGGCGGTCGCCACCGTCATATGCCATTTGCCGCCGTAGCCAGGCGCGCGCCGCGCCTCGAAACCCGCCGTCCGCAAGGCCTGGCGCAGTTCGCCGGTGCAGGCCCAGGTGGCCAGCGTGGCGCCCGGCGCCGCCAGCCTGGCCAGGTTGTGCAGCAAAGGTAGCTCCCACATGCGCGGATTGCGTTCGGGCGCGAAACCGTCCAGGAAGAATGCGTCCACACCGACGCTCAGGCGGGACGCCAGAACCTGCGCATCGCCCAAGCCCAGGGTCAACGTGACTGCGCCGCCCTCGAACTCCAGGCGATGCAGTCCGGGCAATAAGACCGGCCATCCCGCCGCCAATTGCCGCCCCAGGGCGGCCAAGGGCTCAGGGGCATAACGCGTCAACAGAGCAGCAAGGTCTTCGCGTTCAAAGGGATGCGCTTCCAGCGACACCACGTGCAGCGCGGCGCTGCGCTGGGGATCGTCGCGCCATGCTTTCCAGAGGGCCAGGAAATTCAGCCCCAGGCCGAAGCCCGTTTCGCAGACGGTGAACGTGCGGCGCCCGCGCCAACGCTCAGGCAGGCCGTTGCCCCGCAGGAACACGTGTTCCGCCTGCCCCAGCGCGCCCGACGGCGAATGGTAGACGTCGCCATAAGCCGGACTGTAGAGCCGGCCGTCAGCATCGAATTCAGCCTTGGCGGGGATGAGGGGAGCATAGGAAAAGGACATGGAAACGGCGGCGGCAGACGAAATGGAGAATGAAAATCAGCGCGAATAGTTGTATGCAGCCGCGTTGGGCGGACGCCACGCGGCACGGCAGTTTCGGGGCTCAGCCACAGGTTTGACGCATACATAGGCTTACACTGGTTTCATGGATACCTATGATCAGCCCCGTTCGCAGACCTCGCCCATCGACCTGTGCGCCGCGATCGACGCGGCAGTCACTGCGGCCCATGCAGGCGCGGCCATACTGCAATCCTACGCGCATCACCGCGCCGATCTCGTGATCGACCGCAAGGCGCGCAACGACCTCGTATCGCAAGCGGACCGCGAGGCGGAAACCGCCATTATCCAGGAGCTGCAAACCCGCACGCCCAAGTTCGGCATCGTCGCCGAAGAAACCGGCGGCAAGCCCCAGGGCAGCGCCACCTGGTATATCGACCCGCTCGACGGCACCACCAACTTCCTGCACGACATCCCGCACTACGCGGTGTCGATCGCGCTGATCGCGCACGCTGGCACCGCCATCTCGGCTTCCGAAACGCTGGCCGAGGACACGCCCGTGGTCGGCGTGGTCTACGACCCCAGCCGCGAAGAGCTCTTTACCGCAGTCTACGGACTGGGCGCCTGGCTCAACGGCCGGCGCATCAAGTGCTCGCGCACGCCGACCATCGAAGACGCGGTGCTGGCCACCGGCTTCCCGTTCCGCGATTTTTCATTCGCCGCGCAATACATGCCCATGCTGCATGACGCCATCAACCGCGCGCGCGGCGTGCGCCGCATGGGCGCGGCCGCGCTAGACCTGGCCTGGACCGCTTGCGGCCGCTACGACGGCTATTGGGAAATGGGCCTGGCGCCTTGGGACGTGGCCGCCGGCACGCTGATCCTGCGCGAAGCGGGCGGCGCGTGTTCCGACATGCACCGCCAGGATCCCTGGCCCATCGGCGGGCGCGTCGTGGCCGGCAACAAGGCCATCGAGCGCGCCTTGCACGAGATGATTGCGCCGCACCTCGACAAGAAGGACTGACGGCCCTAAGCCGCCTTGTCTGCGGGTACGCCCGCCACCGCGTCGGGACGCAGTTCCCGGCGCAGTATCTTGCCCACGTTGCTCTTGGGCAGCTCGTCGCGGAACTCCACGTAGCGCGGACGCTTGTAGCCGGTCAGCTTTTCCCGGCACCAATCCTGGATCTGCGCCTCGGTCAGCGTCGGATCCCGCCGTACCACGAACACCTTGACGGCCTCGCCCGAGTGCTCGTCCGGCACGCCGATTGCCGCGCATTCCAGCACACCCGGATGCTGGGCCACGGCCGCCTCGACCTCGTTCGGGTAGACCTTGAAGCCCGACACCGCGATCATGTCCTTCTTGCGGTCGACGATGCGGGTGTAGCCCTGGGGGTCCATGATGCCGATATCGCCCGTACGGAAGTAACCGTCGGCGGTCATGGAGTGGCGGGTTTCTTCGGGCTTCTGCCAGTATCCCAGCATGACCTGCGGGCCGCGGATGGCGACTTCGCCGCGTTCGCCCAACGGCACTTCACGGCCTTCGTCATCGAGGATGGCCACGTCGGTAGATGGCAACGGCAGGCCGATGGAACCCGAATACGCGGTCGCATTGGTGGGATTCACGGTCGCCACCGGCGAGGTCTCCGACAGGCCATAGCCTTCGATCAGCGGCCTGCCGGTGATCTTCAGCCAGCGTTCGGCCACCTGCTGCTGGACCGCCATGCCGCCGCCCAAGGTCAGCCGCAAGCCGGAGAAATCCAGGCGCGCGAAGTCTTCGTTGTGCGCCAACGCGTTAAACAGCGTATTGACGCCGGGGAACACGTTGATCGGCACCTTGCGCCATGCATTGATGAGCGAAGGCTGGTCGCGCGGGTTGATGATGAGCACATTGCGCATGCCCGCATGCAGGCCATACAGCCCGCACACGGTCATCGCGAACACATGGTAGAGCGGCAGCGCGCTGATGATGGTGAGCTGCCGGTCCGCGAGGTCATGCACCACCGGCTGCGCCACCGCTTCCGTCTGCAGCACATTGGCCACCAGGTTGCGATGGGACAGCATCGCGCCCTTGGGCACGCCGGTGGTGCCGCCGGTGTATTGCAGCACGGCCACATCGTCCATCGACAGCGCCGGCGGCGCAAAGCGCTGGCGCGCGCCGTCGTGCAGCACGTCGGGCAGCATGCGGGCGCCGTCGATCTGCCACGCGGGCACGATCTTCTTGACGTAGCGCGCGGCCAGGTTGACCAGCGGCGCCTTCAGGCCGCCGAGCAGATCGCCGGGACCCGTCACGACGATGTGCTTGAGCTGCCCGCGGTCCGTGACGCGCTGCAAGGTATGCGCGAAATTCTCCAGGATGACGATGGCCGACGCGCCGCTGTCCAGCAATTGGCGCTGCAGCTCTTCGGCGGTATAGAGCGGATTCACGTTCACCACGACCAGGCCCGCGCGCAGCGTGCCCAGCATGCTGACCAGATAGGCCGGCACGTTGGGCATCATCAATGCCACGCGCTCGCCCTTGGACAGGCCCACGCTTTGCAGCCAGCTGGCGAAAGCCTGCGCGTGCGCATCGAGTTGCGCATAGGTGATGTTGCTGCCCATTGCGGTACACGCAATGCGCGAGGCGTACTGCTTGCAGGCCCGGTCCAGCAAGTCAGTCAGGGAGGCATAACCGTCTGTCGATATCTCCGCCGGAACCCCCTGCGGATAATGGGCAAGCCACGGACGCGTCATGGTATTTGTCTCCATTAAATTGGTTTTTGATTGATGATACCCTTGTTGCGTTCCCTTTTTTCGCCCGAGAGCCCCATGAAACTGCTCGAACCCATCGTCGCGTGGCATCACGACATTTCCAAGATCCGACGCGACATCCACGCGCATCCCGAACTGGCGTTCGAGGAGTTCCGCACCGCCGACGTGGTGGCGGCGAAACTTGAAGAATGGGGCATCGAAATCGACCGCGGGCTTGGCGGCACCGGCGTGGTCGGCATCATCCGCGGCAATCTGCCGGGCGACCGCGCCGTGGGCCTGCGCGCCGACATGGACGCGCTGCCCATGCAGGAGGTCAATACCTTCGAGCATGCCAGCACCCACGCCGGCAAGATGCACGCCTGCGGTCACGACGGCCACACGGCCATGCTGCTGGCCGCCGCGCAATACCTGTCGCAGCACCGCGATTTCGCCGGCACGGTCTATGTGATCTTCCAGCCCGCGGAAGAAGGCGGCGGCGGCGCCAAGCGCATGATCGACGACGGCCTGTTCAAGCGCTTCCCCATGGAAGCGGTGTTCGGCATGCACAACTGGCCCGGCATGAAGGCCGGCCAGTTCGGCCTGACTGCCGGCCCCATCATGGCGTCCAGCAACGAGTTCTCCATCGTCGTGAAGGGCAAGGGCACGCACGCCGGCATGCCCAACCTGGGCATCGATCCCGTCATGGCGGCAGTGCAGCTGGCGCAATCGCTGCAGACCATCATCACGCGCAACCGCAATCCGCTTGACGCCGCGGTGCTGAGCATCACGCAGATCCATGCGGGCAGCGCCGACAACGTCGTGCCCAACCATGCTGAATTGCGCGGCACCGTGCGCACCTTCACGCTGGACGTGCTGGACCTGATCGAACGCCGTATGGAAGAGATCGCGCGCCACACCTGCGCGGCGATGGACTGCGAGGTGCAGTTCACCTTCCAGCGCAACTATCCGCCGACCATCAACCACGCTGAAGAAGCCGCGTTCTGCGCCGACGTGCTGCGCGACCTTGTGGGCGAGGCCAACGTCAACGATCACGTGCAGCCCACCATGGGCGCGGAAGACTTCGCCTTCATGCTGCAGGAATTGCCGGGCTGTTATGTGTGGATCGGCAACGGCACCGGCGAACACCGCGACAGCGGCCACGGCCTGGGCCCCTGCATGCTGCACAACGGCAGCTACGACTTCAACGACGAGCTGCTGCCGCTGGGCGGCACGTACTGGGTCCAGCTGGCGCTCAAGCGCCTGGCCAAGGCCTGACCCTCAAACGCCGTCCGCCGCCCCGACCGCCAGGCACATCGCCAGGAAGCGTTCGGCGGCGCGGGCGGCCGCGTCTGCGTGCGGCACCAGAATGCTCAAGGTCCGCGTCAGCGGCTTGGGCAACAGGCGCAAGGCCGCCAGCGCCCCATCTTCGTGGCGCATCGACATGACGGACACGAAGCCCACGCCCAGTCCGGCACGCACCGCCTGCTTCACGCCCTCCACGCCGGCCAGCTCCAACCCCACCGACGGCGCCAGGCCCGCATCCGCAAACGCACGCTCCACCAGCCGGCGCACGCCCGAACCAGGCTCGCGCATGACCAGCGCCGACGTCGCCAGGTCGCGCAGCATCACCGCCCCCTTGCCCGCCAGCGCGTGGTCCGCGCGCACCACCGCCACCACTTCGTCCTGCCGCCAGGCGTGCACGGCCGTGTCGGCGGGCAGCCCCGCAGGCACGTCGCCCTCGATGAACGCCAGGTCCAGGGCCGGCAGGCGCTCGACTATTTCACGCGTGTTGCCGTCCGACAAATGCAGGCTGACCGCCGGAAAGGCATGGCGGAAATCCGCCACCAGGCTGGGCAGCAGATAGCTGGCGGGGGTGGTGCTGGCGCCCAGGCGCAGATCGCCGGTTTCCAGTCCGCGCCAGGATTCGCGCACCGCCTGGGCCTGCCGGTACACCTGGCGCAACTGGCGGGCCTGCTCGGCCAGGCGTTCGCCGGCTTCAGTCAGCGCGATGCCGTGGCCACTGCGGCGATACAAGGGCTCGCCGAACCATTCCTGCAGCATCCGCAGCTGGCCGGAAACGGCGGGCTGGGACAGGTTCAGCAACTGCGCCGCGCGGCTGATGTTGCCGGCATCGGCCACGGCGGCAAAGGTAAGCAATTGGTCGGGCGTCATGGTTGCCGGGTCGGGGCCACCTAAATATCAGAATTACTGATATTACATATCTGAAATAAAGATTTTTCAAATAGTAGGCGGGAAATTAATATTTCGTGAAGTTATTTAGATATGCCTCCTCCAAAAGGCCAGCCATGAGTACCTCTTCCAGCACCGCCGTCCCCCTGCCCGCCACCCCGGCCTCGCCCGCCGCCGCTCCCGCCGCCACGCCGTGGCGGGACAAACTCAATGGCGTGCTGTTCGTCGGCTTGATGGCCGCCGCGGTGATGCAGCTGGCGGACCTGCCCGCGATCCGCCAGCTGGGCTTTTCGCCGCTGGTCGTGGGCATTGTCTGCGGCATGCTCTACGGCAACTTCCTGCGCGGCACCATGCCCGCCGATTGGGGCGTGGGCGTGAACTTCACCGCAAGGCGCCTGCTGCGCATCGCCGTGGCCTTCTACGGCCTGAACATCAGCATCCAGCAGATCGCCGCCGTGGGCCTGCCCGGGCTGGCGGTTTCGGTGGCGGTGGTGGTGGGCACGCTGCTGCTGGGCACCGTGGTGGGCCAGCGCCTGCTGGGCCTGGACCGCGACACCGCCATGCTCACCGCCGCCGGCAGCGCCATCTGCGGCGCCGCCGCCGTGCTGGCTTTCGAGCCCACGCTGCGGGCCGCCCCGCACAAGAGCGCGGTGGCCGTGGCTACCGTGGTGCTGTTCGGCACCTTGTCCATGTTCCTGTACCCGGTGCTCTATCACGCAGGCTGGCTGAATCTCGACACCCAAGCCCTGGGCATCTATATCGGCGGCACCATCCATGAAGTCGCCCAGGTCGTCGGCGCAGCCAGCAATGTCGACCCCGCCACCACCGAAGTCGCCACCATCGTGAAAATGACCCGCGTAGCCCTGCTGGTGCCGGTCCTGTTGATCCTGGGCTTGTATCTGCGCAGCGCGGCCTCGCATGCGGCCGGCGGCCAGGGCAAGGGCGCCAAGCTGCCCATTCCCTGGTTTGCGGTGGGCTTCCTGGTGCTGGCCATCATCAATTCGCTGAACATCATCCCCGCCGACGCCGTGGCCGCCATCCGCCGCCTGGACATCTTCGCCCTGACCATGGCCATGACCGCGCTGGGCATCGAAACCCGCTTTGCCCAGATCCGCAAGGCCGGCCCCCGGGTGATGGCGCTGGGCCTGATCCTGTACCTCTGGCTGTTGGTCGGCGGCTACGCCATCGTCAAGCTGGCGTCCTGATCCCTGGCCCGCCGCGCCCAAGGCCGCGGCGGGCTTTGCGCACGCACGCCGCTGTCGCGTTTTTCCTGCATAATCGGCTGGTTCCCTAGCAGTGGAGTCGGCCGCATGACCTCCAGCACCAAAACCCCGTTTACGACTTTGCCCGCCGATCGCGACGCGGTGTTGCGCGTCATGCCGATGCCGGCGGACGCGAATATCCACGGGGACGTCTTTGGCGGCTGGATCATGTCCCAGGTCGACATCGCCGGATCCATCCCCGCCGCGCGCCGCGCCGCCGGACGCGTGGCCACCGTGGCGGTCAACGCCTTCCAGTTCAAAGAGCCGGTGTTCGTGGGCGATCTGCTCAGTTTCTACGCAGCCATCATCAAGACCGGCACGACGTCGGTCACGGTGTCCGTCGAGGTCTACGCGGAGCGCCAGCGGCTGGACGCCGAGATCGTCAAGGTCACCGAGGCCACGCTGACCTACGTCGCCACCGACGAAGCCCGCCGCCGCCGTCCCCTCCCCACTCTTTGAGCCGTAACGCATGACGCAGTCCGCCGCCGCGCAGAAACCGCCCGCGACGCCCCGCCGCCTCGACCCGGAAGACGCCCAACACGCCCTGGCGGAAGTGCAGGAACGCCTGCGCCGCCAGCAACTGGTTGCCGACCTGGTGCATCGCCAGGAGGAAGGCGACTCCAAGGCCTCGCTGGTCGAGGACCTGGTGCACCGTCAGCACGAGGCCGAACTCAAGACCCTGCTGGACGGGCTGCATCCGGCCGATATCGCTTTCATCCTGGAGTCGCTGCCCAAGGACGAACGGCAAGCCATCTGGAAGCTGGTCAGCCCCGAGCACGACGCGGACGTGCTGCTGGAAGTCGAAGACTGGGTGCGGGAATCGCTGATCGAAGCGATGGACCGCCAGGACCTGGTTGCCGCCACCGGCAACATGGACGCCGACGAGCTGGCCGACCTGGCGCCCGACCTGCCGCCCGACGTGGTGGCCGAAGTCCAGAAGGGCCTGACCGAAGAGGAACGCGCGCAGCTGCTGGAAGCCATGGGCTATCCGGAAGACAGCGTGGGCGCGATCATGGACTTCGAGATGGTCCGGGTGCGCGAGGACGTCACCCTGGAAGTGGTGCTGCGCTACCTGCGCCGGCTGCACGAACTGCCCGACCACACCGACCAGATCTTCGTGGTGGACCGCCAGGACAAGCTGCAGGGCATCCTGCCGCTGTCCAAGCTGCTGGTCAGCGAGCCTGAAACCGAAGTGCGCGCCGTCATGAACTCGGATTTCCTGACGCTCAACCCGCTGGATTCCGACGCTGACGCGGCCGGCGCCTTCGAACGCTACGACCTGGTCTCCGCGCCGGTCATGGACGACCAGGGCCGCCTGATCGGCCGCGTGACCATCGCCGACGTGGTGGACGTGATGCGCGAAGACTCCCAGGAGCAGGCGCTGTCGCGCGCCGGTCTGCAGGAAGAAGACATCTTCGCGCCCGTCTCCACCGCCCTGCGCAACCGCGCCCCCTGGCTGCTGTTCAACCTCTGTACCGCCGCCACGGCATCCTTCGTGGCCTCCCAGTTCGAAGGCACGGTCAGCCAGATCGTCATCCTGGCCTTCCTCATGTCCATCGTGGCCGGCATCGGCGGCAACTCCGGCAACCAGACCATGACCCTGATCATCCGGGCCTTGGCGATGGGCCGCATCACCGGCCGCAACCTGTGGCAGCTGGTCAAGCGCGAACTCTTCGTCACCCTGATGGTGGGCCTGTGCGGCAGCCTGGTGGCGGCGCTGTTCGCCTGGGTCATCTCGCACTCGGTGTCGATCGCGCTGGTGATGATGGCCGCCATGGTCTGCAACATGCTGGTCGGCGCGTCGGTCGGCGTGCTGGTGCCGATGGTGCGCGCCCGCTTCGGCAAGGATCCTGCCATGGGTTCTTCGGTGCTCCTGACTTTCGCCACCGATTCGCTGGGCTTCTTCATCTTTCTGGGCCTGGCCACGATTTTCCTGCTGTAGTCCGAATACAACAGCAGGAAAAATCCGCTTCCCTCTGGCGGCGCCTGCTTGACAGCTAGCTGACAGGGTCGAGGACGACTGTTCCATTACAGTAATGGGATTGTCATCTTCCCCCTTTCAGCGCCCACAATGACCGCAAGATTCCGGGCGGCAATCCTTTGCCTGCTGCTCGCCACCTTCGCCGCCACTGCCCAGGCCTGTGACAGCATGCCCTCATGGGCACAGTCCGCCTGTAACCGCCTTGACCAGATCTGGACGGAAGGCGGCAACGACCTGTACTTCACCGGCTATTCCTGGCACAACCGCGCCACCTACAGCAAAGAGAAGATCGACAGCTTCAACGAGCTGGCATGGGGCGGCGGCTACGGCCGCAGCATCTACGACGAAGACGGCGACTGGCAGGGCCTGTACGCCATGGCCTTCCTGGATTCGCACAGCAAGGTCGAACCCATCGCCGGCTACGGTTTCCTGAAGATCGGGCGGGTCAGTGAAAACGTCCGCCTGGGCGCGGGCTACACCGTCTTCCTGACGGCGCGCCACGACATCATGAGCTATGTGCCGTTTCCCGGCATCCTGCCGCTGGTGAGCGCCAGCTACAAGGACACGATGCTCTACGCGACCTACATCCCGGGGTCAGCCGGCGCGGGCAACGTGCTGTTCATGTTCGGCCGCTGGCGCTTCTGACGCTGACCTTCAGGCGTCAGAACGCCTGACCCAGCCTGCGCACCAGATCACCCAGGCGCCAATCGTCGATGCCGTGCGCGCGCAGGGCGCGCTCGGTTTCCACGACATAGTCCAGGCAAGGCCCGGAATGCCCCACGGCATTGCGCACGGACGCCAGTAGACGGTCGTCGCTGAGGCCGGCCGCGTATTCCTGGCAGGCCCGGTTCAGCAGGAACACCAGCCCGCGCACCGGCGCGGCTTCCGTATGGCAGGTGAGCCAGCGCGGCGTGTAGGCGCCGGTGACCATTTCCCGGCGCCACAGCGCCTGGAACACCGCCGGCACGTCGCAGGCGGCGATCTGAAAGGCCACGCCGCGGCAGCAGCCGCCGCGGTCCAGACCGAACACCAGGCCGGGGTTGTCGGGCGAGCCGCGATGGTCGTGCGACCACAGGCACAGGGACCGGTGGTAGCCGCGCACCGTTGCCAGCCGACGTTCGCGCCAGGTGAAACCGGGATGCCATATCAGGGAACCGTAGGCGAACACCCACAGGTCGTCGACGCCGTTCCAGCCGCCCAGCAGGTCATCCACCGAAAGCGCGCGCCGCGAATTTTCCGTACCGGCGCAGCCGGCGGGTACTGCCAACGACATAGGGTCCTCTGATATCCCGATTCATCCCATGATGGGAGTGCGGATATCCTACGCCGTAGCCTGCGCAAAAGAATTGCGTGATGGGGGCCGGCCGGCGGGCCGAATGGAATTTGCATCCCCGCCGCCCCCTGCCATGGAAAAAAAATTGCGCGCGCCCGCCTATACCGCGTCCAGCGGCAATTCCGTGGTGCTTTTGATGACTTCCATCGAGAAGCTGGCGCTGACGTCCAGCAGGTCCACGGCAGCGATCAGGCGCCGGTAGAAGCGGTCATAGGCCGCCATGTCCTCGACCACGACCTTGAGCAGATAATCGACGTCGCCCGCCATGCGGTGGAACTCCACCACGTTGGGCAAGGCCATCACGGCATTGATCAGGCTCTGCGTCCATTTCTCGTTGTGCTGGCTGGTCTTGATGGAGACGAAGACCGTCAGGTTCAGGCCCAGCGCGCAGGGATCCAGCAAGATGGCGTTGCGGGCGATGACGCCGTCATCCTTCAACTTCTGGATGCGGCGCCAGCAGGGCGTGATGGACAGGTGCACTTGCTCGGCGATCTCGGCGACCGAACAGGTGGCGTCCTTCTGCAGCAAGGCCAGTATCTTGATGTCCGTCTGGTCCATGGGTTTCCTCGGCTGGATCGGCCCCAATCTTGCCCGTTCCGCCTGCCCGCGTCCAGCCTGCGCCCCCGGGGCGCCGGACTTCAGTAGGTCCCGGGGTAGCCGCCGCCGTCGATCAGGATGTTCTGCGCGGTCATGTAGCCGGCCTGCGCGGAACAGACATAGGCGCACAGCGCCCCCAGCTCTTCGGGCTGGCCGTAGCGCCCGGCCGGATTCGCGCGTCCGCGCTCGTCCCAGAGCTGTTCGAAGCTCTTGCCGCCGGCCTGCTCCAGCATGCCCTGTATGTGCCGGACCTGCGCGTCCGTGGCGAAGGCCCCAGGCAGCAGGTTATTGATGGTGACGTTGTGGCGCACGGTCTGGCGCGCCAGGCCGCTGACGAAGCCGATCAGGCCCGAGCGCGCGCCGTTGGACAGGCCGAGTTCAGCATGCGGCGCCTTCACGCTGCGCGAGACGATGTTCACGATGCGTCCGAAGCGCCGTTCCATCATCCCGTCCACGACCCGCCGGATCATGTCGATGGGTCCCAGCATCATGCCGTCCAGCGCCGCGATCCAGTCGTCGTGGCTCCAGTTGCGGAAGTCGCCCGGCAGCGGGCCGTCCGCATTGTTGATCAGGATGTCCGGATGGGGGCAGGCGGCCATGGCCGCATCCCGGCCCGACGCCTGCGTCAGGTCGGCCGACACCCAGCCCACGCCTATCCCGGTCTCATGCGATATCTCGGCCGCGGCCTGCTCCAGCGTGGCGGGGTTGCGGGCGGCGATCGTGACCGCCACGCCCTCGCGCGCCAGTTGCAGGGCGCAGGCCCGGCCCATGCCGCGGCTGCCGCCGAATACCAGTGCCGACTTGCCGCTGATCCCCAGATCCATGCCTGACTCCCCTGTCATTGCGCTGCCCGGCGCAGCGTTGCGCCAAAGCAGACCAGTATAGGAGCGCGGGGCTGCCGGGCGGAATGGAATATTTTTCCAATCTGCGGCCCTGACGCGCCGAATTTGGCAAAGGCATTCCAGCGCAAGCTCCTACCATGGAAACTCTGCCTGGAGGCCTGCCATGTCTTCCATCCAACTCGCCGGCGGCGGCCTGCAATCGCTATGCGCATCGGTGCAGTCCGCCCAATTGAACGCCGCGCGCGCCCTGCTGCGCGACCTGGCCGCCAGCGTCGCCAGCGCCGGCGACATGCTGCAGAACCTGCCCGCGGAGCTGCGCGCCGGACGGGCCGAGTCCTACACCCGCCATATCGCCTACGCCGATCCGCACGGCGCCTTCACGATGGCCTACCTGATCTGGCGGCCCGGCCAATTCAGCCCGGTGCATGGCCACAAGACCTGGTGCACCTATCAGGTGCTGCAGGGCGAACTCACGGAAACCCACTATCGCTGGGATCAGGAGTCCGCCATCGCCCAGGCCTGCGGCACGGTGACCCGCCGCCCTGGCGACATCGTCACCGCCACGCAAGGCCTGCGCCAGATCCACCGCCTGGGCAACGCCGGCCCGGACATCGCCGTGTCACTGCACATCTACGGCGTGGCCCGGGACGATCTCTGCACCGGCGTCAATCACCTGGTCGACAGCGTCAACCCATCCACTGGCTGACCGGCGCGGCCGCGTCCTGCAGCGGCTGCGCCACCACGTCGATCAGCGCCGGACCGTCGTGCTCCATTGCTGCCTTGATGGCGGCATCCAGCTTGGACGGGTCTTCGACGCGCCACGCCTTGACGCCATAGGCCTCGGCGATGCGGGCGTGGTCGGTGCGGTTGAAATCCACGCTGTAGTAGCGCTTGTCGTAGCCCGCTTTCTGACTGGCCTTGATCCAGCCATAGACCGAGTTCGAGAACACCACCATCAGCAGCGGCGCCTTGTGCCGCACGATGGTTTCCAGTTCGCCCACCGTGAAGCCAAAGCTGCCGTCGCCCATCACCGACACGCACTTGGACTGGGGCCGGCCCACCCAGGCGCCCAGGGCGGCCGACATGGAGAAGCCCAGCGCGCCATGGGCGCGGTTGGTGATGAAGTGCCGGCCGGGGCGCGACACGTCGTAGTAGGCGGAAAAATACGGGCAAGGCGTGCCGGGATCGGCGCAGACCACCGCGTCGTCGGGCAGCAGGCGGTTCAAGGACTGCACCACGCGTTCGGGGCGGATGGGCGCGTCCTGGCTGTGGGCCAACGGCTCCAGTTGCGCGCGGCGCGCCTCCTTGGCGCGGCCGGCCAGCACCGCGCCGTCGGCGGCGTCGGACGGACGGTGCGCCAGGCGCGCCGCCACCTCCACGCCCAGGGCTTCCAGCGCCAGCTTGGCGTCGCCCACCATGCCGACTTCGGTCAGGTAATTGGCGCCGATCACCATGGGGTCGATGTCGATGTGCAGGATGGGCACGTCGCGGTTGGGGAAGCGCCAGTGCTCGGTCGACGTGGAGCCCGCGCGGCAGCCGACGAACAGCACCACGTCGGCCGCGGCCACCACATCGCGCGTCGCCATCACGCCGCCGTTGGAGCCGACCACGCCCGCATTCAGGGGATGGGTGTCGGCCAGGCTGCCCTGCCCGCTCACGGTCAAGCAGACCGCGGCCTTGAGCGATTCGGCCAACTCCTGCAGGGCGCCGCTGGCGCCGGCGATGACCACGCCGCCGCCGCAGATGATCACGGGCGCGCGAGCGCCGACCAGCCGCTGCGCGGCGCGCGCGACGTCCAGGGGATCCGGCGCGTAGCGCATGGACGGGAAGCGCCCATGTTCGGGCTGGGCCCAGACATCGGACGCGTCCACCTGTTGCTTCATCACGTCGTACGGAAAGCACAAATGGGCGGCGCCGGGCTTGCCCGTCGTCATCGCGCGGAAGGCCGCGCGCACCATGCCGGGAATCTGGTCCGCGCGGTCGATGGTGCGGTTCCACTTGGTCAGCGGACGGTACAAGGCTTCCTGGTCCAGCTCGGTCAGCGGATACTTGCCGCGCGAGCCCACTGCCACGTCCGAAGTAATGCCGAGCACCGGTATGGACGATTCGTTGGCCTCCACCAGGCCGGGCAGCAGATAGGTCGCGCCGCCGCCGCTGGGGCCTTCACACACGCCGACCTTGCCGGTCACGCGAGCATAGGCGTCCGCCATGTAGCCGGCGCTGCGCTCGTCGCGCGTCAGGATGTGCTGCATGCCGTGGTCCAGCCGGTACAGCGCGTCGTAAAACGGCAGGCTGGTGTCGCCGCACAGGCCGAATATGTGCTTGACGCCGTTGTGCTGCAGCATGCGCACCATGGCTTCGGCGCCGGTCATGTTTTCCATGTCATCTCCATTTGTGTTGCACGCATCGCGGCCGCACGGCGCTCCGCCGGCCGCGCCTCGTTCAGTTGTCCAGATTGATGTTGCTGCTCTTGATGAAGGCGCTCCACCGGTCGTATTCCGACTTCACGTAGGCGTCCAGCGCCGGGCCGTCGGAGGCCACGATCTCAAAACCCGCGTCCGTCACCTTCTTGCGGATTTCCGGGTCGGCCAGCACCGCCTTGAAGTCGGCCGTCAGCTTTTTCACGGTCGCTTCCGGCGTGCCCTTGGGCGCGAACATGCCGCTCCAGGAATAGGCGACAAAGCCCGGGAAGCCGGACTCCGCCACGGTCGGCACGTTGGGCAGATCGGGCAGGCGCTTGTCGCCGGCCACCGCCAGCGGCTTGATCTTGCCGGCCTGGATCTGGCCGCGCAGCGCCGCAAAGCTCAGCCAGGTCATGCTGGCCTGGCCGCCCACCACCGCCTGGATGGCCGGTCCGCCGCCGCCGTACGGCACGTGCAGCAACTCCACCTTCGACAGGCGCTTGAGCTCTTCGGGCGCCAGATGGTTCAGCGAGCCCACGCCGGTGGACGCGTAGTTGAACTTGTTGGGCGGCTGCTTGGCGGCCGCGGCCAGGAACTCCTTCAGGTTGTCTCCCGGCACGCTGGGATTGGCGCCCAGCACCAGCGGGAAGCGCACGGTCTGCGAAATGGCGACGAAGTCCTTGAAGGTGTCGTAGGGCAGCTTGGGCTTTACGGCGGGGTTGATGCCGTGGTTGTCGAAGCTGACCAGCAGCGTGTTGCCGTCGGGTTCGGCGCGCGCCACGAAGGCGGTGGCGATCTGGCTGGCCGCCCCCGGCCGGTTTTCGACCACGACCGCGCGGCCGCCCAATTGCTGCGACAGGCGCGGCTGCAGGATGCGCGCCAGGATGTCGGTGCTGCCTCCGGGCGGATACGGCACGACCAGCACCAGCGGCCGCTCTTCGGCCGCGGCCGGCGCCGCAATGAAGGCCCCCGCCGTGGCGGACAGCATGCATAGCGCAGCCAGTCCGCGCTTTATCCCGTGATTCATAGCATTTCCCCTGCTTGTATGGTGTTGGCCGGCGCTGCCGTGGCGGGTTCGGCCTGGTCCCGCATGTAGATCGTGGAAAAACCGGTGCGTATGACGTCGGTGATCTGGTCCAGGCGGCGGCCGATGTGCGCGCTCATCAGTCCCGGCAAGGCGTCGATGTCGCGCCGCTCCAGCGCCTCGACGATGCGCAGGTGCTCGCCCTGGGTATGGCTGCGGCGTCCCTGCTGCATGTCGATCCAGCGCACGAAATGAATGCGGGCATTGACGCTTTCCAGCGCGCGCACGAACTCCTCGTTGCGCGAGTAGCGCGCCAGCGTCAGGTGAAAGGCCTCATCGAGCTCCAGCAAGCGGGTGGCGTCGCTGTCCTCGGGTACGTCGCGGGAACGCTCGACGAATTCCCGCAGGCTCGCCAGCTCCTGGTCGGTGGCGCGCTCGCAGGCCGCGCGTACGATGCCCGCCTCCAGCACGGCGCGGTATTCGTAAAGGCTGTGGATCTGCTTGGCATCGAGCAGGCGGGCAATAAAGCCGCGGTTGACCGAACGGGTCAGGAAACCTTCGACCATCAACTGGTTCAGCACCTCGCGCAGCGGCGTGCGGCTGACGTTCAGCCTGCGGGCCAGCTCGACCTCGTTGATGCGTTCACCAGGCTTGAATTCGAAGCGCACGGCCATCGCCTTGACCGCGCCATACAACTCGGCCTGCGCTTCCTTGGTGCGCGCTGCAGGCCGGATTGCGACTGAGGGTTGCGTCATGCCGGATCACCTGGGTTCGGTTGGATCGTCGGGAATGAATTGCATACTAAAGTGCATACACTTGACCCAACAACCCCGGGTTTCCCCGAAAGCGGGCTATTGTCAGCCGCACTCGCCATGGCCCTCGGGGCGAAAAAAAGCCCGCGGCGCGGACGCTGCGGGCGATTCGTTCTTCAGCGGCATCTGCCGCCTGGCGCTTACAGGCCGGTATCCAGCGTGTAGTGCGCGCCGTCCTTGTTTTCCAGGGTCAACGTCGACAGCGTAGGCCCCGCCGCTGCGGCATCCTGGCTCACGTGGATGCGCAGGTTGGCCAGCGGCACGTCCCAGCCGCCGCTGGCGGCTTCGGCCGGTACGCCGGCCACCAGCGCCAGGCGTTCGGCGACCGCGCGCGCGTCGGGCGCGCGGGCATCGATGCGCAGCAAGCTGCGCGCGCCGTTGGGATGCGCCATGAGTTCAGGCGACCACACGCATTCGGGCGTCAGATGGCGGCAGAAATACATGCGGATGCCGGGCAAGGGTTGCTCGGCGAAACGCACGGTATGGAAACGGGCCTGGACTTCCTGACCATCCAGCATGGCGGGACGGCTCAGTTCCTGGACGGGATTGACGACAAAGCCTGCCGCCAGCAGGCGTTCGCGGGTGGCTTCGGCGTCATGGGTGCGGAACACCAGCGCCTCCAGCCCGAACGGGGAATCAGCGATTTCCTTGCGCGCGGGCGGCGCGCCGGGCGGCCAGCCCAGCAATTCGACGTACGTGCCTTCCAGCACGATCAAGCGGTTGCACGACCCCAGGTTATGCACCGCCTTGTCGCTCAGGTGAAAACCCTGGCGCTCGAAATGCGGGGCCAGCGCATCCAGCCGGTCGCGCACCATGACCACGGCATGGTCGAATTCAGTGCGGCCGACGGAATGCAGCATGATGGCTCCTGGATCAGACGAGCTTGCCGTGGCACTGCTTGTACTTCTTGCCGCTGCCGCAAGGGCACGGGTCGTTGCGGCCGACCTTGGGCAAGGCATTGCGCACGGGCTGCGCGCCGCTGTCCGATTCAGACTGGGCCAGCGCTTCGTCGTAGTCGGAATGGTGGTACTGCACGTTCTGCACGTGCGGCTGCGCCGCTTCGGCCTCGGCCTGTTCGACCTGTTCCTGCGACTGCACGCGCACCGTCATCAGCACCCGGACCACGTCGTCGCGGATGCGATCCAGCATGCCCGAGAACAGTTCGAAGGCTTCGCGCTTGTATTCCTGCTTGGGGTTCTTCTGCGCATAGCCGCGCAAATGGATGCCCTGGCGCAGATAGTCCAGCGCCGACAGGTGTTCGCGCCAGTGCGTGTCGATCGCCTGCAGCATGATCGAACGCTCGAATTGCGACCACGATTCCGTGCCCACCTGGTCGACCTTGGCCTGGTAGGCCTCGCGCGCGGCGCCCACCACGCGTTCGCGCAGGTCGTCGTCGGTCAGGTTGGCTTCCTTTTCCAGCATTTCCGTCAGCGGCAGCTGCACATGCCAGTCAGCCTCCAGCGCCGTCTGCAGCGCCGGCACATCCCACTGTTCTTCCACCGATTCCGGCGGCACGTAGGTGTTGAACATCTCGGTCACGGCGGCGTCGCGCAGGTTCTGCACGGTGGCGCCCACGCTGGCGGCTTCCAGCACGTCATTGCGCTGCGAATACAGCACCTTGCGCTGGTCGTTGGCGACGTCGTCGTATTCCAGCAATTGCTTGCGGATGTCGAAGTTGCGGCCTTCCACCTTGCGCTGCGCGGTCTCGATCGAACGTGTCACCATGCCGGCCTCGATGGGCTCGCCCTCGGGCAGCTTCAGGCGTTCCATGATGGCGCGCACGCGGTCGCCCGCGAAGATGCGCATCAGCGAGTCTTCCAGCGACAGGTAGAAGCGCGACGAGCCCGGATCGCCCTGGCGGCCCGCACGGCCACGCAGCTGGTTGTCGATACGGCGCGATTCGTGGCGTTCGGTGCCGATGATGCGCAGGCCGCCGGCGGCCTTGACCTGCTCGTTCAGCGGCTTCCATTCGGCGCGCACCTTCTCGATGCGGGCGCTCTTTTCGGCATCGGACAGCGATTCGTCGGCGCGAATCAGGTCGACCTGCTTGTCGACGCTGCCGCCCAGCACGATGTCGGTACCGCGGCCCGCCATGTTGGTGGCGATGGTGATGTGGCCAGGCTTGCCGGCCTCGGCAACGATCTCGGCTTCGCGGGCGTGCTGCTTGGCGTTCAGCACTTCGTGCGGCAGCTTGGCCTTCTTCAGCAGGCCCGACAGCAGCTCGGAGTTTTCGATGCTGGTGGTACCCACCAGCACCGGCTGGCCGCGTTCGTGGCAGTCGCGGATGTCTTCGAGGATGGCGTTGTACTTTTCGCCGTCGGTCTTGAAGACCTGGTCGTTCTGGTCCTTGCGGACCATGGGCTTGTTGGTCGGGATGATGACCGTTTCAAGCCCGTAGATTTCCTGGAATTCGTAGGCTTCCGTATCGGCCGTGCCGGTCATGCCGGACAGCTTTTCGTACATGCGGAAGTAGTTCTGGAACGTGATCGACGCCAGCGTCTGGTTCTCGTGCTGGATCTTCACGCCTTCCTTGGCTTCGACCGCCTGGTGCAGGCCGTCGGACCAGCGGCGGCCCACCATCAAGCGGCCGGTGAATTCGTCGACGATGACCACTTCGCCGTCCTGCACCACGTACTGCTGGTCGCGGAAGAACAGCGTGTTGGCGCGCAGCGCCACCATCAGGTGGTGCATCAGCGCGATATGGCGCGGGTCGTACAGCGATTCGCCTTCCGGCAGGATGCCCAGGCGCGACAGGATGCCTTCGGCGTTCTCGTGCCCGGCTTCGGACAGGTAGACCTGCTGGCTCTTTTCGTCAACCCAGTAGTCGCCTTCGGGTTCCGGCTCCTGCGGCTTGGGCTCGTGCGCCATGCGCTTGAGCAGCGGCGGCACCGCGTTCATGCGGACGTAGAGTTCGGTGTGGTCTTCGGCCTGACCGGAGATGATCAGCGGCGTACGGGCTTCGTCGATCAGGATCGAGTCCACTTCGTCGACGATGGCGTAGAACAGGCCGCGCTGGCGACGGTCTTCAACACGGTATTCCATGTTGTCGCGCAGATAGTCGAAGCCGAATTCGTTGTTGGTGCCGTAGGTGATGTCGGCCTGGTAGGCCGCCTTCTTTTCCTCGTTGGGCTGCTGCGGCACGACCACGCCGGTGCTCAGGCCCAGGAAGTGGTACAGGCGCCCCATCCATTCCGCGTCGCGGCGCGCCAGGTAATCGTTCACCGTGACCACGTGCACGCCCTTGCCGGCGATCGCGTTCAGGTAGACCGGCAGCGTCGCCATCAGGGTCTTGCCTTCGCCCGTGCGCATTTCGGCGATCTTGCCGCTGTGCAGGGCGATGCCGCCCAGCATCTGCACGTCGAAGTGGCGCATGCCGAACACCCGCTTGCCGGCTTCGCGCACAACCGCGAAAGCTTCGGGCAGAAGATCGTCCAGGGACGTACCCTGGGCGTGACGGGACCGGAATTCCTCGGTTTTGGCCGCCAGTTCCGCGTCGGAGAGCGCGGAGATCTTGGGTTCGAGCCCATTGATCTGGGTTACCAGCTTGCGATACTGCTTAAGCAGCCGGTCGTTGCGGCTGCCTATGAGTTTTTTGAGCAGAGAAACCATGCGTATGTCGGCCGCACGAGCCACGCCGCGCCCACGAAAGGCCGGAGCAGCGTCACCCGTGACTTGATGTTATTGGTTGAGCGGGGGTCCGCTGGAAAACGAACCAGTTTAACGCACCTGGAGCGCAATAGCCTGAACCTATGGCCAGGGCAGCACTGCCGGCCGGTTTGACCGGCGCGGACCGCCCAGGTTCACTGGGCGGCGTGGGCCACCGTGGAGGGCGGCGCGGTCTGGTGCGGCCCCAGGAACAGGCGCGGGTCCAGCGGCTGCCCGGCCAGGCGCACTTCGAAGTGCAAATGCGGGCCAGTGGAACGGCCGGAGCTGCCCACGCGGGCCACTTGCTGGCCGCGTTCAACCAGCTGACCCTGCTTGACCATCAGGGAGGAAGCGTGGGCGTAGCGGGTGATCAGGCCGTCGCCATGATCGATCTCGACCATGTTGCCGTAGCCCGGCTGGAACTTGGACTCCAGCACCACGCCGCCCGAGGCGGCCAGGATGGGCGTGCCCGGAGGCGCGGCGAAATCCAGGCCTTCGTGCATGGCGCTGCGCCCGGTCACGGGGTTGCGGCGCCAGCCATAAGACGAACTGAGATAGGGGTAATCGGTGATGGGCATGGCGGTCGGCATGCGCGCCTGGTCCGCCGACCGCTTGGTCAGCGCCGCGTCCAACAGCTTCAGATTGTCGGACTGCTGGGCCAGCCTGGCCTGGATCTCGTCGAGCTGGCGGCCCAGCGCCTCGGCCGAGGCCGCACTGGGCGGCGGGTGGTCGGTGAACAGATCGTCCATGACCTGGGTCGCCTCGGGCTGGGTCAGCGCCTCGGGCTGCGCCACGGCCAGCTGCTTGGCCAATTCGGGGTCGGTATAGGCCACGCCGGCCACCTTGGCCACGCGCTGGCCCAATCCGTCGATGCTCACCAGCTTGGCCTGCAGCGCCCCGACCTTGGCGGCCAGCAGATTCATGTTGCCGCGCAGGAAATCGGCATCGCGCCCGGGTTGGCCCGCCAGGGGCCAGCCCACGGCATGTACGGCCGGGAGGATCGGAGTAAGGTATCGTTGTAATGCGGCGCCAAAGATGGCGGCCGTGATCAAGGCGCCCCCCAGAAACAGCGCGAGGCGCGCGCCGCCCAGGGTGAAATGCCCGTCCTGCCCGTCGCGGGCGTGCATAATCACGATTTTCAAGGTTTGCTTCCTAATTCTTAGAGCCGGGATGAATAGACCCACTTCATACCGTCAACGTTCCAGTTCCAGCCGGCGGAAAGAAGATACCGCCCTGGGATGGCTGGGTCATGACATGCGGGGCGCCGGAGTTCTGGCGACCGCCCGCAAGCACCTGCAAATTCAGTACGCGGTGGCGGCGGTTCTGCCCGCCCCGCTGGGCGCCGTATGCCAGGTGGGCAAGCTGGAAAACCAGTGCCTCCACCTGGTGGTGCCGAGTGCCGCGCATGCGGCCAAGATGCGTCAATTGGCACCGCGCATCGCGCGGTCCCTGGCAGACCAAGGCTGGAACCTTAACGAAATCGCCGTCAAGGTACAAGCGGGTTTGCCCAAGCCCGGCGCCCGTCAGCCGCGCCCTCCCAAAGAGGCGCAACCGCTGGGCAACACCGCCCTGGGCGCGTTCGAGACACTGCACGGCAACCTGCGGCCCGGCCCTCTGGCCGACGCGGTCGCCAAGCTCTTGAAGCACCACAAGAGTAGCTGAAGCCGGCAGGGTTGTCCTTGATCCGGCGCCCCCGGAAACGAAGCGAAACCAAGTTCTCGGACGGATCGATACTATGGTTTGCCGCCGGTTTGCGCCTTAAGCGCTAGGGGATGACGACCGCAGCCATCCGCCGGGAGCCGCCCAGGGAATTACCGCGAACGATCAGGAACCTGGCTGCGCACAATGATAGCGCGGGCGCAGCGGAGTCAGCTTTGCCGGTCCGCCAGCGCCGCCCCCTTGAGGGGACCCGCGCAGCGGGTAGGGGGTGGGTCTGACGCTAGGCCAGCTGCCACTCGTGGCGGAACGCCTGCGGCGCCTCCGCCTGCGATTCGTAGGTGATCAGCTCCCAGGCGTCGCGCTGCTCCAGCAGCGCGCGGGCCAGCTGATTGTTCAGGCCGTGTCCCGACTTGCACGCGACGTAGCGCGCCACCAGGGGCTTGCCCAACAGATACAGGTCGCCGATGGCGTCCAGGATCTTGTGTTTCACAAATTCGTCGTCGTAGCGCAGACCGTCGCTGTTGAGCACACGGTACTCGTCCATGACGATGGCGTTATCCAGGCTGCCGCCGCGGGCCAGGCCCATGGAGCGCAAGGCCTCGACTTCGTTGACGAAGCCGAAGGTGCGCGCGCGGGCGATTTCACGCACATACGAATGCGTGGCGAAATCGATCTCGGCGAAATTGGCCGTGGAGTCGATGGCGGGGTGGCGGAAATCGATCGAAAACGCCAGCGCATAGCCTTCGTGCGGTTCCAGCCGGGCCCATTTCTCGTTGCGGCCTTCGCCTTCGCGCACTTCCACCGGCTTCAGAACGCGAATGAATTGCTTGGGCGCGTTCTGTTCGACGATGCCTGCCGAGCGCAGCAGGTAGACAAACGTGGCCGCACTGCCGTCCATGATCGGGACTTCTTCGGCGGTGAGGTCGATATGCAGGTTGTCGATGCCCAGGCCGGCCAGCGCCGACATGAGGTGTTCCACCGTGGACACGCGGACATTGCCTTGCTGCAGCACCGATGCCATGCGCGTGTCGCCCACGCCGGTGGCCTGCGCGGGCAGGTCCACGACTTGCGGCAGGTCGACGCGGTGGAAAACGATGCCCGTATTCGGTTGTGCCGGGCGCAAGGTGAGCTCGACCCGCCGTCCGGAGTGGACGCCGACGCCTGTCGTGCGGACGAGATTCTGAATGCTGCGCTGTCGGAACATGAGACTTGGGTGTTTTGAGCCAGGAAGCCGGCAAGAAGACGAGCAGATTGCCGGCGTAACTGACGTATTGTAACTCTGTCCGATCCCTGGCGCCATTTGGCGTCCGGATCGACCGATACCTCCGTCCCTTATTGAAACCGTGCAAGGGGAACACGGACCGCTTCGCCTCCGGCCTACCTGTGGGGACAGGCGGGCCGGAGATGAGGGAGTGCGTTTAGAGCCTGAAACAGGCTCTTAGGTTCAATCCGCCTGCTTGCGCAGGAATGCCGGGATGTCGAAATGATCCATGCCCGAGCTTTCCAGTGCACGCACCTGGGCCGACGCCTGGCTGCGCGGATTGCGCATGACAGACGGCATGTCCAGGTTGCGGTAATCGCCTTGACCGCCAGCCGGCATCGCGCCCATGGGCATGTTGTCGGTGCCGGTACGCAGCACTTCAGCGGTGTTCTGCACCAGCTGCGGACGCGCTTGCGCACGGCCCAGGCCGGTCGCAACCACGGTCACGCGCAGGTTCTCACCCATGGACTCGTCGTAGGCGGTGCCGAAGATCACGGTCGCGTCGTCCGAAGCGTAGCTGCGGATCGTTTCCATGATTTCGCGCGTTTCGCGCATCTTCAGCGAACGGCTGGCGGTGATGTTGACCAGCACGCCGCGAGCGCCGTTCAGGTCCACGCCTTCCAGCAGCGGGCAAGCGATGGCGTGCTCGGCGGCCACGCGGGCGCGGTCAGCGCCCGAAGCCGACGCCGTGCCCATCATGGCCTGGCCCTGCTCGCCCATGATCGTCTTGACGTCTTCGAAGTCGACGTTGACGTTGCCTTCGACGTTGATGATTTCGGCGATACCCGCGCAAGCGTTGTGCAGGATGTCGTCGGCGGAACGGAAGCAGTCTTCCTGCGTCGCGTCCTCGTCCATCAGTTCATAGAGGTTCTCGTTGAGCACCACGATGAGCGAATGCACATGCTTGGCCAGTTCCGAGATGCCGTCCTCGGCCATCTTCAGGCGCTTGTTGCCTTCGAAGGTGAACGGCTTGGTGACCACGCCCACGGTCAGGATGCCCAGTTCCTTGGCGACTTCGGCCACGACCGGACCTGCGCCGGTGCCGGTGCCACCGCCCATGCCGGCGGTAATGAAGACCATGTGCGCGCCATTCAGCGCGGCACGGATTTCCTCGCGCGCGGTTTCAGCCGACGCGCGTCCCTGCTCGGGCTTGGCGCCCGCGCCCAGGCCGGTGCGGCCCAGACGGATCTGCACCGGGGCGTTGGTCGCCGCCAGTGCCTGCGCATCGGTGTTGGCGCAGATGAAATCCACGCCGTGCACGCCGCTGCGAATCATGTGCGCCACGGCATTGCCGCCCGCACCGCCCACACCAACGACCTTGATAACGGTCCCTTTGGTGTTGTTCTCAAGCATCTCAAAGTTCATCATGATGACTCCCTCACAAGTCCGATTTCGCAAATCACAAAAATTCCCCAACCAACCTATGTTTTGTGAATCGCCTCAAACTCGTCGCCGGACGGGCCCGCAACGGGTTTGAAGCGCCTCCCCTCTTCTGGCCCGGCCCGCGATACCGCTGCGAACCGCACCAAGGACAGGCCCCAACCTGCCCTGTACAACTCAGTTCATGAACCATTCCTTCATGCGCGCCAGCAGGCTCTTGAAATTGCCGGTCTGGGCGGCGACCTTGCGGCCGCGCACACGCTGCATTCTTGCTTCCTGCAACAAGCCCATCACCGTCGAGAAGCGCGGATTGCGCATCACGTCGGCCAGGCTGCCTTCGTATTCGGGCACCGCCACGCGCACCGGCTTGAGGAACACGTCCTCGGCCAGTTCGATCATGCCGGGCAGTTGCGCCGAACCGCCGGTCAGGACCACGCCGGAAGCCAGCAAGTCCTCGTAGCCGGAGTCGCGCACGACCTGCTGCACCAGCGTGAACAGCTCTTCCACCCGCGGCTCGATCACGGCGCCCAACGCCTGGCGCTTGACCTGGCGCGGGCCGCGGTCGCCCAGGCCCGGCACTTCAACGGACTCGTCCGGGCTGGCCAGGACCTGCTTGGCCACGCCATAGCGCAGCTTGATTTCCTCGGCATCGGGCGTGGGCGTGCGCAGCATCGCGGCGATGTCGTTGGTGATCTGGTCGCCGGCGATCGGCAGCACGGCGGTGTGGCGGATCGCGCCGCCGGTGAAGATGGCCACGTCGGTGGTGCCGCCGCCGATGTCGACCAGCACGACGCCGAGTTCCTTTTCATCGGCAGTCAGCACGGCCAGGCTGGAGGCCAGGGGCTGCAGGATCAGGTCCTGCACTTCCAGGCCGCAGCGGCGCACGCACTTCACGATGTTCTGGGCGGCGCTGACCGCGCCCGTCACGATGTGCACGCGCACTTCCAGGCGCAGGCCGCTCATGCCGATGGGTTCGCGGATGTCTTCCTGGCCGTCGACGATGAACTCCTGCGTCAGCACGTGCAGCACTTGCTGGTCGGTCGGGATGTTCACCGCCTTGGCGGTCTCGATGACGCGGGCAACGTCGGTGGCGGTGACTTCCTTGTCCTTCACGGCGACCATGCCGCTGGAATTGAAGCTGCGGATATGGCTGCCGGCAATGCCGGTGTAGACGTCGCGAATCTTGCAATCTGCCATCAGCTCGGCTTCTTCAAGCGCGCGCTGGATGGAATTCACAGTGGTCTCGATATTGACGACCACGCCCTTGCGCATGCCGCGCGATTCGTGCTGGCCGAGGCCCAGCACTTCGAATCGCCCTTCAGGCAAAATTTCAGCCACCACAGCCACCACCTTGCTGGTGCCGATATCGAGGGCGACGATAAGGTCCTTGATGTCACGGGTCATGGCGTTAGCGTTTCTTGGGAGGTTTCGGTGTGGATTTGGATTTGGTTTCCGACGGCGGCAACGGGGCCAGCGCCAGGGCGAAACCATTGGGATAGCGCAGGTCGGCCTGCGTCACGGTGCGCCCTTCCAGGCGTCCGGCAACGGCGGGCCACGCCTGCACAAAACGTTGAATGCGGGCCGCAAACGGCAAGGCGCCCGGCAGGCCATGCGGATCCGGCGCATCGGCGCCCGGATCGCGGCCCAGGTCCAGCGACATGCCATTGGACAGCACCACGCGCCAGGCGTAGCGCGGACTCAGGTCCAACTGCGTGACGTGCATGTCCAGTGGAGCGAACCAGCGCGCCAACTCGGCGTAACGCTGCACGACCAGCGACTCGGTACCCTCCGGACCGGAGAACTGCGGCAGCACCGTCTCGTCGTCCACCTCGCCCGTGTTGGCCGTGAACGCCTCGCCCCAGGTGTTGATCATCTGGTTCTCGTTCCACAGCGCCAGGGGCTGCTGTTCCTCGATCCGCACGCGCAACACATTGGGCCAGATCCGCCGCACGGTGGCGTGCCGGACCCACGGCACCGATTCGAAGATCTCGCGCGCGTCGTCCAGGTCCACCGTGAAGAAATTGCCCTTGAAGCGGCCCGCGATCGCCGATCGCACCGCCCCCGTGGACACGTAGTGCAGCTCGGTGTCCGGCATCGATTCCAGCTCGATGGCCTGCAGCGTGAAGAACGGGCGTTGCGCCACCCACACCACGCCCGCAATGAGCATGGCGCAAACCGCCAGCACGGCCAGCGTGTTGGCGATCAGGTTGGTGGTGCGAGCGTCGTTCCACACAGAGTATCCGGGTCAAGCGTTGCGGGCCGGGCTGCGCACTTTGCACGCAGCCTCGGACAAGATCGCCACGCACAGTTCGGCGTAGCTGATTCCCACCGCCTTGGCGGCCATGGGAACGAGTGAATGACTGGTCATGCCAGGCGAGGTATTCATTTCAAGCAGCCACGGCCGGTTGTCACGGTCGAGGATGAAATCGGCGCGGCCCCAACCTTCGCAGCCCAGCGCCTGGTAAGCCTTGACTGCGATCTCGGCGACTTCCGCGGCCACTTCGGGCGGCAGCGTGGCCGGGCAGAAATACTGCGTGTCGTCGGAGAAGTACTTGTGCTCGTAGTCGTAGTTGCCGCCGGGCGCGGCGATCTCGATGACGGGCAGCGCGCGCGCGGTCTTGCCGCCGCCCAGCACCGCCACGGTCAGCTCGCGGCCGGTGATGAACTGCTCGGCCAGCACTTCGGCATCGAAACGCGCGGCCGCGGCGTAGGCTTCCTTCATGTCGGAATAGCCCACCACCTTGGTGATGCCCACCGTCGAACCTTCGTGCGGCGGCTTGATGATCAGAGGCAAGCTCAGGCGGTCCGGCACCAGGCGCAGCTCGGTGTCGGCGTCCAGCAATTCGAAGTCAGGCGTGGGCAGGCCGTGCTGCAGCCAGACGCGCTTGGTCATGGTCTTGTCCATGGCGAGCGCGGAGGCCAGCGGGCCGCTTCCGGTGTAGGGGATGCCCAGCAATTCCAGAGCGCCCTGGATGGTGCCGTCTTCGCCGTAGCGGCCGTGCAAAGCGATGAACACGCGGTCAAAGCCCTGGGCGGCCAGCTCGGACAGGCTGCGCTCGCCCGTGTCGAACAGGTGCGCGTCCACGCCGGCGCTGACCAGCGCCTGGTGCACGCCCGCGCCCGACATCAAGGACACTTCGCGCTCGGCGGAGCGACCGCCGTACAACACACCCACCTTGCCGAATTGCGTGCTCATGCCAGTTCTCCAACTTGGGCGGGGACCTTGCTGATCGAACCCGCTCCCATACAAATCACCACGTCGCCGTCGCGCACGAAATCCACGATGGCCTGCGGCAGTTCCGCCACGTCCTCGACGAACACCGGCTCAACCTTGCCGGCCACGCGCAGGGCGCGCGACAAGGCCCGGCCGTCCGCCGCGACCAGCGGCGGCTCGCCCGCGGCATAGACCTCGGTCAGCAGCACCGCATCGGCCGTGCCCAGCACGCGCACGAAATCCTCGAAGCAGTCGCGGGTACGCGTATAGCGGTGCGGCTGGAAGGCCAGCACGATGCGGCGGTCGGGCCAGGCGCCGCGCGCGGCGGCCAGCGTGGCGGCCATTTCCACCGGGTGATGGCCGTAATCGTCGATCACCGTGAAAGTGCCGCCGCCGTGGCTGGCCGGCACAGGGAATTCGCCCGTCTGCGTGAAGCGGCGGCCCACCCCGCGGAAGGACGACAGCGCTTCGCAGATGGCTGCATCGGCCACGCCCAGCTCGGTCGCCACGGCGATCGCGGCCAGCGCGTTGCGCACGTTGTGCAGGCCCGGCAGGTTCAGTTCGACCTGCAGCGGCGGCAACAAGGTGTCGCGGTGCGTGCGCTGCACGTTGAAGCGCATGCGCGTGCCTTCCGGCTGCACTTCGTAGGCGCGCACCTGCGCCTCTTCGTTCAGGCCGTAGGTCGTGATGGGCCGCGACACAAAAGGCATGATCTCGCGCACATTGGCGTCGTCCGAACACAGCACCGCGCTGCCGTAGAACGGCAGGCGCTGCGTGAACTCGATGAAGGCGCTCTTCAGGCGCGCCACGTCATGCCCGTAGGTGTCCATGTGATCGGCATCGATATTGGTCACGATGGCCATCACCGGCAGCAGGTTCAGGAACGAGGCGTCGGATTCATCGGCTTCCACCACGATGTAGTCGCCCTGCCCCAGGCGCGCATTGGCGCCGGCCGAGTTCAGGCGGCCGCCGATCACGAAGGTCGGGTCCAGGTCGCCAGCAGCGAGCACGCTGGCCACCAGGCTGGTCGTGGTCGTCTTGCCGTGCGTACCGGCGACGGCAATGCCGCGCTTCAGACGCATCAGCTCGGCCAGCATGATGGCCCGCGGCACCACCGGAATGCGCGCCGCGCGAGCGGCGATCACTTCGGGGTTGTCGCCCGCCACCGCGGTGGAGGTGACGATGGCGGCGGCGCCCGTGACGTTGCTGGCCACGTGGCCGATCGCGATCTTCATGCCCAGGCCGGCCAGGCGGCGCGTCACGGCCGACTCGTTCAGGTCGGAACCACTGATGGTGTAGCCCAGGTTGAGCAGCACCTCGGCAATGCCGCTCATGCCCGAGCCGCCGATGCCTACGAAATGGATGTGTTGAATTCTGTGTTTCATGATGCGCGCCCCGCTGCTTGTTCACAGACGTCGGCGATATGGGCCGCGGCTTCGGGGCGCGCATGCGCGCGGGCCCGTTCGGCCACGGCTTGAAGTTCTTGTCGGGAGCGTAGACCCAGCCACTGCGCCAGCCATTCGGGCGTCAGGCCGGTCTGCGGCTGCAGCCAGGCGGCCTGCGCGTCGCTCAGAAAGCGCGCGTTGGCGGTCTGGTGGTCATCGATGGCATGCGGGAACGGCACGAACAAGGCCGCGACGCCCGCCGCGGCCACTTCGGACACCGTCATGGCGCCCGCACGGCAGATCAGCAGATCGGCTTCGCCCATGGCGCCCGCCATGTCATCGATGAATGCGCGGCAGTCGGCCTCCACGCCCGCCTGGGCGTAGGCCTGCTGCAGCGCGGGCAAATGCTGTTCGCCGGCCTGGTGCACCACCACCGGCCGGCTTTCCTGCGGCAGACGCGCCAACGCCTGCGGCAAGGTCGTGTTCAGCGCCTGGGCGCCCAGGCTGCCGCCCACCACCAGCAGGCGCAGCGGGCCGCCGCGGCCGGCATAGCGCTGCGCGGGATCCGGCAACGCGCACAGGTCCGCGCGCACCGGATTGCCCATGGCCTCGCCCTTGGGCAGCACGCCAGGAAAACCGCTCAGTACGCGGCGGGCCATCCTGGCCAGCCACTTGTTGGCGGTGCCGGCCACGGCATTCTGTTCATGCACGACCAGCGGCGTGCCGCGCAGCGCCGCAATGACGCCGCCCGGGAAAGCCACGTAGCCGCCCATGCCCAGCACCACGTCGGGCCGCACGTCGGACAGGCGTGACCATGCTTGCCCAAAGGCGCGCAGCAGCAGGAACGGCAGCTTCAAGAGCGCCGAGGCGCCCTTGCCGCGCACGCCCTGGAAGCGCAGCGGCACCAGTTCGATGCCGCGCGGCGGCACCAGCCGGCCTTCCATCTTTTCAGGATTGCCCAGCCACAGCACGCGCCAGCCGCGCTCACGCAGCACGTCGGCCACGGCCAGGCCCGGCATGATGTGTCCGCCGGTGCCCCCAGCCATGATCAGGATGGTGCGGGAGGTCATACTCGCCCCCCACGCATCATGACGCGGTTTTCCACGTCGACCCGGATCAGCATGGCCAACGCGCACAGGTTCATCACGATGCCGGAACCGCCATAGCTCATCAGGGGCAGGGTCAGGCCCTTGGTGGGCAGCAGGCCCAGGCAGACGCCCATGTTGATGAAGGCCTGCACGCCGAACCACATCGCCACGCCATGCGCCACCAGGCCCGCGAAAGTGCGTTCCATGGCGATGGCCTGGCGGCCGATGTCGAAGCCGCGATAAACGATGATGGCAAACAGGGTGATGACCAGCATCACGCCGGCAAAGCCCAATTCTTCGCCTACCACCGCCATCAGGAAGTCGGTATGCGCTTCCGGCAGATAATGCAGTTTCTCGACGCTGGCGCCCAAGCCCACGCCCAGCCATTCGCCGCGGCCCAGGGCGATCAGCGAATGCGATAGCTGGTAAGCGCTGCCGTAGGCGTTGTCTTCGTTCCAGGGATCCAGATACGCGAACAGGCGCGCGCGGCGCCACGGCGACAGCCAGATCAGCATCAGGAAGGTGCCGACCAGCACGGCCAGCAGGCTGCTGAAGTACTTGCCGTTGATGCCGCCCAGGAACAGGATGCCGATGGCAATCGCCACGATCACCATGAAGGCGCCCAGGTCGGGTTCCAGCAGCAGCAGCATGCCGACGCCGGCCAGCGCGAATGCCATGGGCAGGAAGCCGCGGGCAAAGGCCTGCATGTGTTCCTGCTTGCGCACGGTGTAGTCGGCGGCGTAGAGCAGTGCGGCCAGCTTCATCAATTCGGAGGGCTGGAAGTTCAGCGGACCCAGCGGGATCCAGCGATGCGCGCCATTGACCTCGCGGCCGATGCCGGGGATCAGCACCGCCACCAGCAGCACCATGGCCACCACGAACAGCGGCACCGCCAGGCGTTGCCACACGCGGATCGGCACGGCCAGCACCACCGCCGCGCCCACCAGGCCGGCGCTGATGAACAAGCCGTGGCGGATCACGAAGTAATAGCGGCCATAGGACGCATAACGCGGGCCGTCGGCCAGCGCGATCGACGCCGAATACACCATCAGCAGGCCAAGCAGCAGCAAGGTCGACGCCGCGATGACCAGCGGCAGATCGAAATTGCGCATGCGGGTACGGCCGGGCCGTACGGCGTTGACGCTGGCGGTGAGATCGGCGATCAAGCTCATGCGATCTCTCCACGGTCGCGGGCCAGGTCTTCGACCTCTTCCACGAACACCTGTCCGCGGTGCGGATAGTTGCGGAACATGTCCAGGCTGGCGCAGGCGGGCGACAGCAGCACGGCATCGCCGGGCTGAGCCAACTCGGCGGCGCCGCGCACGGCGTCGCGCAGGGTTTCAACCGTCACGCACTGCACGCCGGTCGACGCCAGCACACGGCCGATCTCGGGACCGTCCTGGCCAATCAGCATCACGGCGCGCGCGTGCTGCGCCACCACCGGAATCAGCGGCGAGAAATCCTGGCCCTTGCCCTGGCCGCCGGCGATCAGCACGACGGGCTGGCCCAGACCTTCCAACGCGGCGACGGTAGCGCCCACGTTGGTACCCTTGCTGTCGTTGATGTAGTCGACGCCGCCGATCGTGCGCACGAAGGCTGCGCGATGCGGTTCGCCCGTGTATTCGCGCAACGCGCGCAACATCGGGCCCCAGCCCAGGTCCAGGCAGCGCGCCAACTGCAGCGCAGCCAACGCATTCAAGGCATTGTGGATGCCGCGGATGCGCAGGGCGTCCACTGGCATCAGGCGGCTCATGCGGCCCTTGGCGCGCACCGGCTCGGGCGCGTCCTTCTTGCGGCGCACCGGCGGCGCGGGTTCATCGAAATCATTGGGTTCGCAGGCCACCAGCCACGCCACGCCCTGGCCCAGCTCCAGGCCCATGTCGCCGACCAGCTCCGGCACGTCGCGGCCGAAGCTGCGCACGTTCAGCGCGTTCAGCGTGGCAACCATGTCCACGGTGTACGGATCGTCGCGGTTGACGATGGCGACCCGGGCCATCTTCAGCAGGCGGGCCTTGGCCTGCGCGTAGGCTTCCATGCTGCCATGCCAGTCCAGATGATCCTGGGTGACGTTCAGCACGACGGCCGCGTCGGCCATCAGCGAGCGCGTGGTTTCCAGCTGGAAGCTGGACAGCTCCAGCACCCAGACCTGCGGCAGCGATTCGGCATCCAGCGCTTCCATCAGCGCGGCCAGCGCCGCGGGACTGATGTTGCCCGCCGCCACGGCCGAAAGACCGCTGGCTTCGATCAGTTGGCGCGTCAGCGCGGTAACGGTGGTCTTGCCGTTGGTACCTGTCACGGTCAACAGGCGCGGCCGGTACTCGCGCGTTTCAGCCAGATCGGCCAGCGCGCGCGCAAACAATTCAATCTCGCCGACGATCTCGATGCCGCGGGCCTCGGCCTCGCGCAGCAGATCGGCCGCGGGCGCCTGAGCAGGCGCCAAGCCCGGGCTCAGCACCACTTGGCTCACGCCGTCCAGCAGCGCCGTGTCGAACGACTCGTCGCAGCCCAAGCGGTATTCCACTTCGCTTTGCGCCAGCGATTCGCGCAGCGCAGCCAGCCCGCCCGGTTCGGCGCGCGTGTCGGCCACGCGCAGGCGGGCGCCCAGGCGGGCGCACCAGCGAGCGGCGGCGACACCCGTCTCGCCCAATCCGAGGATCAGGACGAGCGGCGCGTCTGCGCGGGAGGTTTCCATCGTATTCATCGCAACTTCAGGGTAGAGAGGCCAATCAGCACCAGCATCATGCTGATGATCCAGAAACGCACGACCACCTGGGTTTCCTTCCAGCCGCCCACTTCAAAGTGATGATGCAACGGGGCCATGCGGAAAATGCGTCTACCTGTTCCATAACGTCGCTTGGTGTACTTGAACCAAGTCACTTGCATCATCACGGAAAGGGTCTCGACCACGAACACGCCGCCCATGATGAAGAGCACGATTTCCTGGCGCACGATGACCGCAATGGTGCCCAGCGCGCCACCCAGAGCAAGCGCGCCGACGTCGCCCATGAAGACCTGGGCCGGATACGCGTTGAACCACAAAAATGCCAGCCCGGCGCCCCCGATCGCGGCGCACAGCACCATCAGTTCCGACGCGCCCGGGATGTAGGGGAACAGCAAGTACTTGGAATAGTCCACGCGACCGACCACATAGGCGAAGATGCCCAGCGCGCTGCCCACCATGACGGTAGGCATGATGGCCAGGCCATCGAGGCCGTCGGTCAGGTTCACGGCATTGCTGGTGCCGACGATGACCGCCCAGGTCAGCGCCACGAAGCCAAGCACGCCCAACGGATAGCTCACGCTCTTGAAGAACGGAACGATCAGGTCAGCGCGCGTCGGCAGCGGCATCGTGAAGCCGCTGCCCACCCAGGCCTTGAAAAGGGGCCACAGTTCGGTGTTGGCGGGCGCGGACACAGCGAAAGCCAGATACACCGCGGCCACGATGCCGATGGTGGCCTGCCAGAAGAACTTCTGGCGCGCGGGCATCCCTTCGGGATCGCGATAGACCACCTTGCGGTAGTCGTCCATCCAGCCGATCCAGCCGAAGCCGAAGGTCACCAGCAACACCACCCACACGAAGCGGTTGGTCCAGTCCGCCCACAGCAGCGTGCTGATGGCGATGGAAATGAGGATGAGCACGCCGCCCATGGTGGGGGTGCCGGTCTTGACCAGATGGGTTTCCGGACCGTAGGAGCGCACGGCCTGGCCGATCTTCATCTCGGTCAGTTTGCGGATCACGCGCGGACCCGCCACCAGGCCAATCAACAGCGCAGTCGCGCATGCCAGAACAGCGCGCAGGGTGATGTATTCGAACACCCCCAGTGCGCGCACATCGTCAGACAGCATGCGGGCGATTTCAAGCAGCATTCTGCTCTCCCTGCCCCTTGGCCGTCACACCTTCATTCGTAGAAAAAGCCGTCACTACCCGCTCCATGCGCATAAAGCGCGATCCCTTTACCAATACGCAGGACGCGCGCAGGCCGCGCATGGCGGCAACCACTTCGTCTACCGATGCGCAGGCGTGTGCGCCCACTCCGAATGCGGCCGCGGCCGCCCGGCTGGCTTCGCCTAGCGTGATGAGCGCGTCGAGCCCTTGCTCACGCGCGTAATTGCCCACCTCGACATGCATGGCGGGGCCGTTGTCCCCGACCTCGCCCATGTCGCCCAGCACCAGGACGCGCTTGCCGGCCATGCGGGCCAGCACGTCCACGGCTACGCGGACCGAGTCGGGGTTGGCATTGTAAGTGTCATCAATGAGCAACGTTCCGTCACTCATACTCTTGTGCTGCATGCGCCCCGCGACCGGGCTGAAACCAGCCAGTGCGCGCACCGCGCCGTCCAGCGGAGCCCCCGCGGCGATCGCGCTGGCAATGGCGGCCAGCGCATTGCGCAGGTTGTGCAGGCCCGGCACCGGCAGCGTCAGGTCGGCAACGCCCACCGGCGTCACCACACGGCAACGCGTGGCGTTCACGTCGGCGAGGATCTGCTCGGCGTACACGTCCAGGCCGGGCTGCAGGCCGAAACGCAGCACGCGGCGCGGCTCGGCCAGGGCATCCCAGATCGCCGAATACGGCTCGTCGCCGGGATACACGGCAACGCCGTCCTCGGGCAGCGCCGCGATGGCGGCGCCGTTCTCGTGCGCCACCGCTTCCACGCTGTGCATGAATTCCTGGTGTTCGCGCTGGGCGTTGGTGACCAGCGCCACCGAGGGCGCCGCAAGGGCGGCCAACTGCGCGATCTCGCCGGGGTGGTTCATGCCCAGTTCGAATACGGCGGCGCGGTGCTCCGGCCGCAGGCGCAGCAGGGTCAGCGGCACGCCGATGTCATTGTTCAGGTTGCCGGCGGTCGCCAGGCGGCCCGTCTCGCCCTGCCACTCGGCCAGCATCGCCGAGATCATTTCCTTGGTGGTGGTCTTGCCATTGCTGCCGGTCACCGCCACCACGGGCAGCGTGAACCGCGCGCGCCACGCGGCGCCGATGCGCATCAACGCAACGCGGGTATCGCCCAGCACCAGTTGCGGCAGCTTGGCGTCGGGCACGGCATGCGCCACCACGGCCGCGCACGCGCCGCGCGCTTCGGCCTGATCCAGATAGTTATGGGCGTCGAAGTTCTCGCCCACCAGCGCCACGAACAGTTCGCCTTCGCCGATGCGGCGGGTGTCGGTCGACACGCCCTTGACCTGCGGCAACAGCAGCGCCAGCCGCGCCCACTCCCGGTCATCGAACGGCAGCTTCTCGCCCCCGATATCCTGGTAGGTTTCATGGCCCTTGCCGGCCAGCAGCACCACATCATCGGGCGCCGCGGCCCAGATGGTCTGCATGATGGCGCGTGCGCGGTCCACTTGCACGTCGGGCGTCACGTTGTCGGGAATACCCGTCAGGATCTGTTCGACGATGGCTTCGGGCGACTCGGTGCGCGGGTTGTCGCTGGACACGACCACATGGTCGGCCAAGTCCGCAGCGATGCGGCCCATCACCGGACGCTTGCCCGGATCGCGCTCGCCGCCGCAGCCGAACACGCAGATCAAGCGGCCCGATCGGGCGGTCGCAACGGCGCGCAAGGCCGCCAGCGCGCGTGACAACGCATCCGGGGTATGGGCATAGTCCACCACCACCAGCGGGCCACGGCCCGTGCTGGCCTGGGTGCTATGCGCCACCGGTTCGACGGTCTGCAGGCGGCCGTCGACGGGGTCAGTCGCCGCCAGTTCGCGCGCGATCTGCGCAAACGGCAGGCCCAGCTGATACAGCACGCCCGCAACCAGCAGCAGGTTCGATACGTTATGCGCGCCCAGCAGGCGCGTCACGATCTGCGCCTCGCCATGCGGCGACACCAGCGTGAAGATCTGCCCCTGCGCGGTAGCCTGGAGATCGCGCGCACGCATGCCGGCGGGAATGTCTTGCGCTTCGCTCAGGCTGTAGCCCATCGCCATGCCGGCAGGCAGGTCGGCGATCAGGCGGCGGCCGGCTTCGTCGTCGGCGTTGATCACGGCGGCGGTCAGGCCCGGCCAGCGGAACAGGCGCGCCTTGGCGGCTTCGTACCGTTCCATGGTGCCGTGGTAGTCAAGATGGTCGCGCGTCAGGTTGGTGAAGGCGGCCAGCGCAACACGAACGCCGTCCATGCGGCCCTGTTCGATGCCGATGGAAGAGGCTTCCATGGCCACGGCCTTGGCGCCGGCGTCGCGCATCGCGGCCAGCGTGCGGTGCACGGTCAGCACGTCGGGCGTCGTCAGGTCGCCGCCCAGCGTCTGCCCATCGGGCAACACGGCGCCCAGGGTGCCGATGGTGCCGCAGGGCTTGTCATTGCGGCTCAGCGCATGGGCAATCCATTGCACCGATGACGTCTTGCCGTTGGTGCCCGTTACCGCCACCACCGCCAGCTCGGCCGAGGGCCGGCCGTACCAGGTGTCGGCCAACTCGCCCAGCAGGCCACGCAAGCCGGTCACCGGCAGCATTGCAGCGTGGTCCGCCACGGCCGTCACGGCCTCGTTGGCGGGAGCTTCGAACAACACTGCACTGGCGCCCAGCGCCAACGCCTTCTCTATATAGAGACGTCCGTCGCTGGACAGGCCCGGGCACGCGACGAATACATCGCCCGGCTCGATATCGCGGGAGTCCAGCTTGAGGTGCGCGGTCAACGACACGCGCGAATGCAACCACGCCACGGTTTCGGCAACCGTGGCGACAGGGTTGGAGAGGAAGCCTTTGGCGCTCATCTGCCTGGCTCCTTAAGACCAGCAACAATTGTGGATTCGAAGGGTGCGTCCGGGCGCACCCCCATCAGCCGCAAGCTCCCCCCCACGATCTGGGAGAACACGGGCGCGGCGATAGCGCCGCCGTAATAGCCGCCGACCGTCGGCTCGTCGATGGACACGGCCACGACGATCTTCGGATCGGATACCGGAGCGAAGCCCACATAAGAGCTCCGATAGCGCTGCATGCTGTACTTGCCGTCGACGATCTTGCGCGCCGTGCCGCTCTTGCCGGCGACCCGGTAGCCCTGCACCTGGGCGGCCTTGGTGCCTTCGGGGCCGGCGGCCGCTTCCAGCATGCCGCGCACCATTTCGGTGGTCTTGGGCGTGTAGATCTTGACGCTGGTGGGGTCGCTGTCGCGCTTGACCAGGGTCAGCGACACCATGTCGCCGTTACGGGCGAAAACGGTATAGGCGCGCGCCACCTGCAGCAGCGACACCGACAGGCCGTAGCCGTAGGCCATGGTGGCCTTTTCGATCAGGCGCCAGCGGTCCCACGGACGCAGGCGGCCGGGCGCCGCGCCGGGAAATCCCACCTGGGGCGCCTGCCCCAGGCCCAGTTCGGTGAAGCGGTCCCACATTTCGCGGGACTCCAGCTTCTCGGAGATCATCGTCATGCCTATGTTGCTGGACTTGCGCAGCACGCCCGCCACGTCCAGCGTGCCGTTGCGGCTCACGTCGCTGATCGTGCTGCCCTGGTACTGGAAGCGGCCGTTGCCGGTTTCGAACAGGGTCTTGGTGCTGATGCGGCCCAGGTCCAGCGCCAGCGCGGCGGTGAACGGCTTCATGATCGAACCGGGTTCGAAGGTGTCGGTGATAGCCTGGTTGCGCAGCTTGGAACCGTGGAAGGTCTCGCGCTTGTTGGGATCGAAGGTCGGCACGTTGGCCAGGGCCAGGATCTCGCCCGTGTGCACGTCCACGACCACGGCGGTCGCGCCCTTGGCCTGGTGCTTGTCCATCGCGTCCTTCAACGCCTTGAACACCAGGTACTGCAAGCGCGTGTCGATCGACAGGCGCAGGTCGCGGCCATCCACCGGCAGGGTCACGGCCTGCACGTCTTCGATCACGCGGCCGAGCCGGTCCTTGATCACGCGGCGACTGCCGGGGCGGCCGGACAACTGCTGGTTGAACGTCAGCTCAACGCCTTCCTGCCCCTGGTCCTCGACGCTGTTAAAGCCCACCACGTGAGCCATCACGTCGCCGTCCGGGTAGTAGCGGCGGGTCTCGGGCTGTTGATGCACGCCCGGCATGCCCAATTGCTTGATCTTGTCGGCCACGTCCATGGAGACCTGGCGCTTCAGGTAGACAAAGTTCTTGTCTTCGTCGACGAGGCGGTGGCGCAGGTCGGCCGGCGGCGTTTCCAGCAGCTTCGCCAGCGTATCCATCTGCGCCGGGGTGGCCTGCTTGGCGTCTTCGGGAATCGCCCAGATGGCGCGCGCCGGCACGCTGGAGGCCAGCACGGCGCCATTGCGGTCCATGATCTTGCCGCGCGTGGCGGCCAGGGTCAGCGTGCGCTCATAGCGCCGCTCGCCCTGCTGCTGCAGGAACTCGGTGGACAGCCCCTGCAGGAACAGGGCGCGGCCAGCCAGCACGGTGAATCCGCCGAACAGCAGGATCAGCACCAGGCGCGCGCGCCAGGTGGGCAATTGCCCGCGCAGCACAGGGTTGTCGAAGAAAGGGACGCGTTTCATTGCGCGCCTCCGTTGGCGGAGACGGGCGGCTGGTTCATGTACAGCGTGCGGTCCGGAACGATGGAGATCATCTTCAGGCCGTCGCGTGCGATGGCGTCGACCCGCGCGTTGCGGGCCAGTTCGGCGCGGTCCAGCTGCAGGCGCCGCCAATTGGTTTCGAGGTCGCGCGCCTGCGCCTGATCACGTCCCAGCTCGATGAAGAGCTGGCGCGACTGATACCGGCTGGTGACCAGGGAAATGGCCGACAGCATCAGCAAAGCCGCAACGATCAGGTTGACGCGACCCATTAGCGGCGCCCTCCCTTGCCGCGGCGCGGCGGGGGTGCCAGGTCGCTGCCCGGCAGCGAGCCGATCTTCACGAACGCAAAACCGCCCTCGGCGGGCAGCGGCGTCTCGGTGCGTTCGGCAACGCGCAGGACGGCGGAACGGGCGCGGGCGTTGGCCGAGACTTCGTCGTCTTCGGCCAGCACGCGGCCCAGGGAACGCAGGACCGGTTGGGGCATTTCGCTTTCCCGCAGGGGCAGGCGCGCATGCGCGGCAGCCGGACGAGCCGCCGCCGCGATGCATTGCTTGACCATGCGGTCTTCAAGCGAATGAAAGCTGATCACCGCCAACCTCCCTCCCGGGGCGAGCAGGTCTAGAGCTGCCGCGAGGGTGCGCGCGAGCTCTTCGAGTTCCCGATTGATGTAAATCCGTAGAGCTTGAAAGGTGCGTGTGGCCGGATGCTGCCCCTTTTCGCGCGTGCGGACGGCGCTGGCGACGCACTCGGCAAGTTCGAGCGTGGTGCGCAGCGGCCTTGTTGCGCGGCGAGCAGCAATCGCCTTTGCAACCTGAAAAGCAAACCGTTCTTCGCCATAATCCGCTATGACCTCCCGCATCTCATCCACACTGGCTTGCGCCAGCCAATCCGCCACCGTGGGACCACGAGTGGTGTCCATCCGCATATCGAGCGGGCCATCTCGCATGAACGAGAAACCGCGCTCGGCATCATCGATCTGAGGCGAGGAAACGCCCAGATCCAGCATCACGCCATCGACCTTGCCGATGCCGAGCTGCTCCAATTCTTCGGCCATGGTGGCAAAGCCGCCATGCACCACGGTGACCCTCGGGTCCGCTGCCGCCAGTTGCCTGGCTACGGCGATCGCCTCCGGATCCTTGTCGAACACCACCAGCCTGGCGCTCGGCCCCAAACGGCCAAGCAATTCGCGGCTGTGCCCGCCACGCCCGAAGGTGCCGTCAACGAAGACGCCGTCTTCCGCCCGCGTAGCCGCAGCCGGCCCGGCATGCTGATGCGACCGTGCCGCACCCTTGCCGCCGAAGTCGGGCAGCAATAGCGCGTCCACCGTCGGCTCCAGCAGAACGGGCCGATGTTCGAATTCCATAACTTTTTCAGAACGAAAACTGATTCAACACATCCGGCATACCCTTGGCCAGGTCCTCAGCCTCGCGGCTGGCCAGAGTAGCGGCGTCCCACAGCTCGAAGTGCGCGCCCAGACCGAGCAGCATCACATCGCGCGTCATACCGGAAGCGTTGCGCAGTTCAGGAGCGATCAAGACCCGGCCGGAGCCGTCCAGTTCCACGTCCTGAGCGTTGCCCAGCAACAGCCGCTGCAACGCGCGCGCCGTCATGGGAAAGGCGGCAATCTGCTCGCGCTTCTTTTCCCACTCCGGCCGCGGGTAGACCAGCAAGCAGCCGTCAGGGTGGCGTGTCAGGGTCAGCCGGCCATCGGCCTGCGACATGAGCGCGTCACGGTGCCGGGTCGGAATCGAGATCCGTCCCTTGGCATCCAGCGTGAGCGCGCTGCTTCCCTGAAACACCACTTTTACCCCACTTAATTGCACAATTTCCTACTATTTCCCACTCTACGGTATGGGATCGGGGCGGTCAAGCGCGTGGTTGCAATTTTTTCAATCACAACAAGGACTTAGATCAACATGTAAATCCGCAAAAAGAAAAACCTCCCAATAAATCAGGAGGTTGCGGCACTATCTAAAAGTCCTTCTTCAGAAGTGGCGGCTAACAATGGCTTTGCATTGTTTTACGGTCGGTCGTTAGCTCCGGTTGGCAAGGCTTCCAGCCGGCCCCGCCGATTGGAGCGGCCCCAAAAATGGTCCGGCCCGGCCAGCGCGACGCCTGGCTCCAGCCCGGACCCGGCTCGCGTTGAGAATGAGTTGCAAGACGGGTCTATAGGCCGGATTCTGTACACCAGGTTTCCCTGGCGGACGATCATTCCTCTGGACGGATCATTGCTGAGCCGCTCTAGCCATCTACCCGCATGCTTGGACGGGCCGCCCTACGCGGTCCGAAGACCGCACGCATGCCTATTTGATGTTGCTCCGGATAGAGGTTGCCGCGTTTCACCCTGCGATGCCGCCGCCCGTTGCCGGACGGCGCGATACGGAGATGGCCGTATCTGTGCGCGCGCTGCGCGCCCGCCCCGCAGACTCGTCTCTGTGGCCCTATTCCTCAACCGCGCCCGAAGACGCGGCCGGACGGCCGTTAGCCGTTACCCTGCCCTATGGAGTCCGGACCTTCCTCGATGGATTCGCATCCACCGCGATCGTCCGACCCGCCTTGCGGTGCGTATTCTATTACACCTGCCGGCTCCGTCCCCGCAGAGACCTCGATACCCTGCCGCGCAAACGGCGTTGCGGGGTTCCTGCGACAATACGCCTTGATCCGCTCAGACGCCGCAGACAATACCCATCACATGGCCCTTGCTACTCTCATCACCCTTACCGACATCCAGCTGGCCTATGGCCACCACCCGCTGCTGGACCATGCCGATTTCGCCATCCAGGCGGGCGAGCGCATAGGCCTCATCGGCCGCAATGGCGCCGGCAAGTCTTCGTTGCTGAGGCTGCTGGACGGCAGGACCCAGCCCGACGACGGCGACATCGCCCGCAGTTCGGGCCTGCGCGTCGCCACGGTCGAACAGGAACCCGAACTCGACGAAAACGCCACCGTCTTCGATGTGGTTTGCAATGTCGAAGGCGATCATGAAGACTGGCAGCGCCCCTCGCGCGTGCGCTCGGTGCTCGAAAAGCTCGGCCTGCCCGCTGACGTACAGATCGCGGGCCTGTCGGGCGGCACGCGCAAGCGCGTCGCGCTGGCTCGCGCCTTGGTCGACGAGCCCGATCTGCTGCTGCTGGACGAACCCACCAACCACCTGGACTTCGAAGGCATCGCCTGGCTGGAAGACATGCTGCGCGCCTGGAAAGGCGCCGCGGTCATCATCACCCACGACCGCCGCTTCCTGGATGCGGTGGCCACTCGCATCGTTGAACTCGATCGCGGGCGGTTGCTGAGCTTTCCCGGCAACTTCTCGCAGTGGCAAGAGCGCAAGGCCCAGTGGCTCGAGTCCGAGCGCCTGGAACAGGCCCGCTTCGACAAGCTGCTGGCGCAGGAAGAAGTCTGGATCCGCAAGGGCGTCGAGGCCCGCCGCACCCGCAACGAAGGCCGCGTGCGCCGCCTGGAACGGCTGCGGGTCGAACGCGCCGAACGCCGCGAACGCGTCGGCGACGTTTCGCTCGCCCTGGCCGAAGGCCAGCGCTCCGGCAAGCTGGTCGCCGAACTCGACCATGTGAACAAAGCCTTCGGCGACAAGATCGTGGTGGACGACTATTCCACGACCATCCTGCGCGGCGACCGCATCGGCATCATCGGCCCCAACGGCGCGGGCAAGACCACCCTGCTCAAGCTGATCCTGGGCGAGATGCAGCCCGACAGCGGCACGACGCGGCTTGGCACCAACGTCGCGGTTGCGTATTTCGACCAGATGCGCGCGCAGCTGGACGAAAACGCCACGCTCGTCGACATCATCAGCCCGGGTAGCGAATGGGTGGAAATCGGCGGCGCCCGCAAGCACGTCATGAGCTACCTCGGCGACTTCCTGTTCTCGCCCGCCCGCGCCGGCTCGCCCGTGCGCAGCCTGTCCGGCGGCGAACGCGCCCGGCTGCTGCTGGCGCGCCTGTTCGCCCGTCCCGCCAACATCCTGGTGCTGGACGAACCCACCAACGACCTCGACATCGAAACGCTCGAGCTGCTGGAAGAATTGCTGCAGGAGTACCAGGGCACGGTGCTGCTGGTCAGCCATGACCGCGCCTTCCTGAACAACGTCGTCACCCAGACCATCGCCTACGAAGGCAATGGCCGCTGGCGCGATTACGTGGGCGGCTACGACGAATGGGTCGCGCAGCGGCCCGCGCCCGCGGCCCCGGCCGAAGACGCGGCTCCTGCCGCCAGGCCTGCCGACGATGCCGCCGCGCGCGCCAAGGCCGCCAAGCCCAAACCGGCCAAGTCCGCCAAGATGAACTCCTGGGAGCTGCGCGAGCTGGAAGGCCTTCCTGACGCCATCGCCGCCCTGGAAGCGCAACAGGCCGAGCTCGCCGGCAAGCTCGCCGATGGCAGCCTTTACCGCGACGCGCCCGCCGAAGTCGAACGCATCAACGGCGAACTCGCCAAGCTGGAAAGCGAACTCGAAGAGCGTTTCGCCCGCTGGGAACTGCTGGAAGCGCGCCGCGAAGGTACGCTGTAATCAGCTTGTCTCTATATACATATAGAGGCGCATGAAAAATGCCCCCGGATCTCGGGGGCATTTTCTTGTCCGGGAGCAGCCGGGCAACCCGGTTGCCTAGCCCCGTGCGCGCCAGGTCAGCGCTTCACCCGCGGCCAGCGGAACCAGCGTCGTGTTGCCGAACGCCACTTCCTCCGGCACCTGGTAGGTCTCGCGCACGAGCGTCAGCGTGCCGGTGTTGCGCGGCAAACCGTAGAAATCCGGGCCATGGAAACTGGCGAAGCCTTCCAGCTTGTCCAACTTGCCGACAGCATCGAACGCCGTCGCGTACAGCTCCATCGCGTGCAATGCCGTGTAGCAACCAGCGCAGCCGCAGGCATGTTCCTTCAACCCGCGCGCGTGTGGCGCGCTGTCGGTGCCCAGGAAAAAGCGCGGGCTGCCGCTGGTCGCCGCCTCGACCAGCGCAAGGCGGTGCGTCTCGCGCTTGAGGACCGGCAGACAGTAGAAGTGCGGCCGCACGCCGCCCTGGAAAATCGCATTGCGGTTGTACAGCAGGTGCTGCGGCGTAATCGTGGCTGCGATGGGGCCTTCCGCGTCGCGCACGTATTCCGCGCCCTCTTTCGTCGTGATGTGTTCGAACACCACCTTCAAGGCAGGGAAGGCGCGCCGCAGCGGCTTCATCACGCGCTCGACAAAGATGGCTTCGCGGTCGAACAGGTCGATCGACGGGTCCGTCACTTCGCCGTGCACCAACAACGGCATGCCGCATTTTTCCAGCGCTTCCAGCGCCTTCGTGCACTTGCCCAGCAGATCGGTCACACCGGCATCGGAGTTGGTCGTGGCGCCCGCCGGATACAGCTTCACCGCATAGACCTGGCCCGACTCGTAGGCGCGGAAAATCTCTTCCGACGTGGTGTTGTCGGTCAGATACAGCGTCATCAACGGCGTGAAGGCATCCGGATTGCCGCCCGCCTTCTTCAAAGCCTCCAGAATGCGGCCGCGATAGGCCAGCGCCTGCTCGGTGGTCGTGACCGGCGGCTTCAGGTTGGGCATGATGATCGCGCGCGCGAACTGGCGCGCGGTATCCGCCACCACGGCCTCCAGGGCAGCGCCGTCGCGCAGATGCAGGTGCCAGTCGTCCGGCCGGGTGATGGTGAGCTGAGTCGTGTTTTGAGTAGACATGGGAAGGCTTCTTAATCTGCCAGCGGCATGCCCCGTTCGGCCAGCGCGCTGAACATCGCGCTGCCCAAGGGGATGACGGCATCGTTGAAATCAAAATGCGAGTTGTGCAGCACGCAGCCGGAATCGGCCCCGCCCTGGCCCAGGCGGAAGTATGCGCCAGGCTTGCTCTGCAACATGAAAGAGAAATCCTCGGAGCCCATCGACGGCGTCAGATCGCGCACGACGTTCTCCTTGCCTATCATCTCGGTGGCGATATCGGCCACCAGATTGGCGTGCTGCGGCGTGTTCAAGGTCGCAGGGTAGATCCGTTCGTAAGTGACCTCGGCGGTGCCGCCGAAAGCGCCCGCAATCGCGGACACCAACTCGCGCATGCGGGTCTCCACCATTTCCTGGACGGACTTGCGGAACGTGCGCACCGTGCCGACCATTCTCGCTTCGCGCGGAATCACGCTCATGGCGCCGGGATGCCCGGCCTGCAGGGATCCGATGGACACCACCGCCGAATCCAGCGGATTGACGTTGCGCGACACGATGGTCTGCAACGCGGTGATGATCTGCCCCGCAATGGTGACGGGATCGATGGTCTGGTACGGATGCGCGCCGTGGCCGCCGCGTCCGGTGATCAGAATCTCGAAGCGGTCGGCGGCGGCCATCATCGGCCCGGGATTGATGCCTATCGTGCCCGGCTTCAGGCCCGGCCAGTTATGCAGCGCGTAAATCGCGTCGCACGGAAAGGTATCGAACAGGCCATCTTCCAGCATGGCGCGCGCGCCGCCGCGCCCCTCTTCCGCTGGCTGGAAGATCAGTACCGCGGTGCCATCGAAATTGCGTGTCTGCGACAGGTATTTGGCCGCGCCGATCAGCACCGCGGTGTGACCGTCGTGACCGCAACCGTGCATCAGGCCGGGCTTGGTCGACTTGTGGCCGAAGTCATTGTCTTCGGTCATGGGCAAGGCGTCCATGTCGGCACGCAGGCCTATCATGCGCCCGCTGTCGCAGCGCTTGCCGCGGATCACGCCCACCACACCGGTCTTGCCGATGCCGCGGTGCACCTCGATCCCCAGCGCCTCCAGCGCACCCGCCACGATCCCGGAGGTCCGGACTTCCTCGAAGCCAAGCTCGGGATGCGCATGCAAATCGCGCCGCAGCGCCGTCAATTCGTCATGAAAGAGGCGAATTGATTCCAAAGGAGATCGTGCGTACATAGGAGGTTACAGAATGACGATATAGAGGGGACAGTCTGTGCATTTTAGTTGCTACAGAGGATAAATGCCTTTGTCTTTACGAGAGAGACACGTTATGCTCCGGCCGCAGGACAATTTTTCCAACAGCCAGAGAAGGAGCGCCGCATTATGGCCACAACCTCCAAACCCGCGACCGCGCGCAAGCCGAACGCTGCATTCATGAAGCCCCTGACCCCCAGCGCCGACCTGGCCGCCGTCATCGGCTCGGAAGCCGTGCCGCGTACCGAGGTCACCAAAAAGATCTGGGAATACATCAAGAAGCACAACCTGCAAGATGCCAGCAACAAGCGCAACATCAACGCCGATGCCAAGCTGCGCCCGATCTTCGGTAAAGATCAGGTCACGATGTTCGAACTGACCAAGCTGGTCAACGCACATCTGAAGTAAGCAGGCAAAGGGCGTACCCCGTACGTCCCTGCCTTCATATCGTCGCGACGCCCCGGTTCATTCCTGGGCGAGCTCGCCTCCCCAGCGCAGCTTTCTCTCACCGCGACAGCCACGCCACAACCTCACCGGCATGGCCTGATTCCCCACACCAGCATTTCCCGAAAGCCAAGCCTGGCGCGCCTCTTCAGGCAGTTGGCATGTTCGACAAAGCAAAAGGCCGGCATATGCCGGCCTTCTGTTTGAACACCTGCCCTCAGGCGTAGGTGGTCGGCGCGGAGCCTTCCAGCAGCGACAGCCAGCCTTTGATCAAGCGATACAACACCCAGATCACAGTCGCGGCCAGGCCGATCCAGCCGATGAAGATGAGCGTCGCGATGCCGCTGATGGCCAGCCAAAGCAGGGCCCACCAGAAGGTACGCAGCAACCAGTCGAAATGAGCGGCATAGACGGTACCTGCAGCGTCCGAGCGCTTCAGGTACATCAGCACTACGGCTGCCAGCGTGGCGATGCCCAGGAAACCGCTCGTCAGGAAGCCCAGGGCGTACAAGCCATAGGCAACGTGGGTCAACGTGCGCAGGTCTAACGTCGTTCCGGGCACGGGGGTCTGGGGATCACTCACGATAACGCTCCAACGAATTGACTCGGTCAATCTTACCGCACAAAGCTACCCCGCCCACGCCCGTTGTTATTTGTGCACATTCAATGCTGGCGCGGCTCGCAGCCTGATTGACGGTCCGCAACCGCACGCCAAAAAGGCCTAGCGGCGCGCAGCCGCGGCGACAGCCTTCTGCCTCATCGCGCAACCAAACAAAAGAAAAAACCCCGCAGCGCGAGCTGCGGGGTTCTTGGAATCAAAGCCTGACAATGACCTACTTTCACGGACGTCCGTCCACTATCATCGGCGCAAAGGCGTTTCACTGTCCTGTTCGGGATGGGAAGGAGTGGGACCACCTTGCTATGGTTGTCAGGCGTAACTGCTTGAGTGTGTGCCCTATCGGGGCAAACGCTCCAATTCTGCCGGGAGACCGATGCACGGGCCTGGAGCGGACTCGACAGGCGCCCGCAATGGGCTCTCACAAAAGACAAAACCCCACAGGGGTTACCTGTGGGGTTCTGCGGAATAAAAGCTTGACGATGACCTACTTTCACAGACGTCCGTCCACTATCATCGGCGCAAAGTCGTTTCACTGTCCTGTTCGGGATGGGAAGGAGTGGGACCAACTCGCTATGGTCGTCAAGCGTAACTGGTTGAGCGGTTGCGGTTGAGGCAACTGCTCCAATCTTGGAAGAAACACAACGCGTGGCGATCAGAGTCAGACTCGATGATCACGCACGATGGGGTGTAATTGGTGTTGGCTGGCTGCCGACGGTGCAGCCAGATTTTGTATTGAACGACACTTGGAACGCTATATCACCAGGTCATAACCATCAGTGTTATAGGATCAAGCCTCACGGGCAATTAGTATCGGTTAGCTTAACGCATTACTGCGCTTCCACACCCGACCTATCAACGTCCTGGTCTCGAACGACCCTTCAGGGGGATCAAGTCCCCGGGATACCTTATCTTCAGACGAGTTTCCCGCTTAGATGCCTTCAGCGGTTATCTCTTCCGTACTTAGCTACCCGGCAATGCCATTGGCATGACAACCGGTACACCAGAGGTACGTCCACTCCGGTCCTCTCGTACTAGGAGCAGGCTCCGTCAAGTATCCAACGCCCACGGCAGATAGGGACCAAACTGTCTCACGACGTTTTAAACCCAGCTCACGTACCTCTTTAAATGGCGAACAGCCATACCCTTGGGACCGGCTACAGCCCCAGGATGAGATGAGCCGACATCGAGGTGCCAAACACCGCCGTCGATATGAACTCTTGGGCGGTATCAGCCTGTTATCCCCAGAGTACCTTTTATCCGTTGAGCGATGGCCCTTCCATTCAGAACCACCGGATCACTATGTCCTGCTTTCGCACCTGTTCGACTTGTCAGTCTCACAGTCAAGCACGCTTATGCCATTGCACTATCAGCACGATTTCCGACCGTACCTAGCGTACCTTCGAACTCCTCCGTTACACTTTGGGAGGAGACCGCCCCAGTCAAACTGCCCACCATGCACTGTCCCCGATCCGGATAACGGACCAAGGTTAGAACCGCAAACAAACCAGGGTGGTATTTCAAGGATGGCTCCACGTGATCTAGCGACCACGCTTCAAAGCCTCCCACCTATCCTACACAGGCCGGTTCACAGATCAATGCAAAGCTACAGTAAAGGTTCATGGGGTCTTTCCGTCTAGCCGCGGGTAGATTGCATCATCACAAACACTTCAACTTCGCTGAGTCTCAGGAGGAGACAGTGTGGCCATCGTTACGCCATTCGTGCAGGTCGGAACTTACCCGACAAGGAATTTCGCTACCTTAGGACCGTTATAGTTACGGCCGCCGTTTACCGGGGCTTCGATCAAGAGCTTGCACCCCATCACTTAACCTTCCGGCACCGGGCAGGCGTCACACCCTATACGTCGACTTTCGTCTTTGCAGAGTGCTGTGTTTTTAATAAACAGTCGCAGCCACCGATTCTCTGCGACCCCATCATGCTAAGCGCGCAGGCGCTTCACACTACCGGGGTATACCTTCTCCCGAAGTTACGGTATCAATTTGCCGAGTTCCTTCTCCTGAGTTCTCTCAAGCGCCTTGGAATATTCATCCCGTCCACCTGTGTCGGTTTGCGGTACGGTCTCGTACAGCTGAAGCTTAGAGGCTTTTCTTGGAACCGCTTCCAATCACTTCGCAAGCAATGCTCGCTCGTGCCACACCCTTGATTTACGCGCCCGGATTTGCCTAAGCGCCATCTTCGATGCAGCAACAGGGACATCCAACACCCTGATGATCTTCCGCGATCCGTCCCCCCATCGCACTGTACGACGGTGCTGGAATATTAACCAGCTTCCCATCAGCTACGCATCTCTGCCTCGCCTTAGGGGCCGACTCACCCTGCGCCGATGAACGTTGCGCAGGAAACCTTGGACTTACGGCGAGGGGGCTTTTCACCCCCTTTATCGCTACTCATGTCAGCATTCGCACTTCTGATACCTCCAGCAGCCTTTACAAGCCACCTTCGCAGGCTTACAGAACGCTCTCCTACCGCGTGCACTAAAAGTGCACACCCGCAGCTTCGGTTTATCGCTTAGCCCCGTTACATCTTCCGCGCAGGACGACTCGATCAGTGAGCTATTACGCTTTCTTTAAAGGATGGCTGCTTCTAAGCCAACCTCCTGACTGTCTATGCCTTCCCACTTCGTTTCCCACTTAGCGATAATTTGGGACCTTAGCTGGCGGTCTGGGTTGTTTCCCTCTTGAGTCCGGACGTTAGCACCCGGTGCTCTGTCTCCCAAGCTGTACTTGCGGGTATTCGGAGTTTGCCATAGTTTGGTAAGTCGCCATGACCCCCTAGCTATAACAGTGCTCTACCCCCCGCAGTAATACTTGAGGCACTACCTAAATAGTTTTCGGAGAGAACCAGCTATTTCCAGATTTGTTTAGCCTTTCACCCCTATCCACAGCTCATCCCCTAATTTTTCAACATTAGTGGGTTCGGTCCTCCAGCACGTGTTACCGTGCCTTCAACCTGGCCATGGATAGATCATCTGGTTTCGGGTCTACACCCAGCGACTGAATCGCCCTATTCGGACTCGCTTTCGCTACGGCTTCCCTATTCGGTTAACCTTGCCACTGAATGTAAGTCGCTGACCCATTATACAAAAGGTACGCAGTCACCCCACAAGGAGGCTCCTACTGTTTGTATGCATACGGTTTCAGGATCTATTTCACTCCCCTTCCGGGGTTCTTTTCGCCTTTCCCTCACGGTACTGGTTCACTATCGGTCGATCACGAGTATTTAGCCTTGGAGGATGGTCCCCCCATCTTCAAACAGGATTTCACGTGTCCCGCCCTACTTTTCTTACGCTTAGTTCCACACACAAGATTTCGCCTACAGGGCTATCACCTGCTACGGCCGGACTTTCCATTCCGTTCGACTATCTTGCGTGCTAAAACGTAAAGGCTCTTCCGATTTCGCTCGCCACTACTTTCGGAATCTCGGTTGATTTCTTTTCCTCGAGCTACTGAGATGTTTCAGTTCACCCGGTTCGCTTCCACTGGCCTATGTATTCAGCCAGGGATACCGCATTGCTGCGGTGGGTTTCCCCATTCGGACATCTACGGATCAAAGCTTGTTTGCCAGCTCCCCGTAGCTTTTCGCAGGCTACTACGTCCTTCATCGCCTGTGATCGCCAAGGCATCCACCATATGCACTTAGTCGCTTGATCCTATAACGCTGTAGGCTATAGGACCTGAGTATTAGCGTTTGTGCCGTTCATAAGTTTCAAAGCAGTCTGAGGTTATTCACCCCAGTCTTGAGAACTTGGAACAAAATTAATGCAATCACAACCCGTACTTATCTTCATCGGCTTGCGCCGAGTACTTGATAAGTACATTTTCGTTGTGCTTCTTCCAGATTGTTAAAGAACAAATATAGCTGTCAGGTAAAACCTAACTCATAAGGCCGTTTCAACGACGCTATGAGTTAGCCTCTACATCACCAGGCATCAAGTACTTGGTGGAGGTGAACGGGATCGAACCGATGACATCCTGCTTGCAAAGCAGGCGCTCTCCCAGCTGAGCTACACCCCCATATCCCGCATGCGCAGAATACTTGGTGGGTCTGGTTGGATTCGAACCAACGACCCCCGCCTTATCAAGACGGTGCTCTAACCGACTGAGCTACAGACCCAAAAACCTTTTCGGATCAGCAGTCAGGAAAGCTGTAGACCCAGGGAAGATTCCCTCGACCCAAGCCTGCAACTGATCCCAGCTATATCAAACAACCGATAAGAGTGGACGCTTAACACGAGCACTAAGCTCTGAAAGGAGGTGATCCAGCCGCACCTTCCGATACGGCTACCTTGTTACGACTTCACCCCAGTCATGAATCCTACCGTGGTAATCGCCCCCCTTACGGTTAGGCTAACTACTTCTGGTAAAACCCACTCCCATGGTGTGACGGGCGGTGTGTACAAGACCCGGGAACGTATTCACCGCGACATGCTGATCCGCGATTACTAGCGATTCCGACTTCACGCAGTCGAGTTGCAGACTGCGATCCGGACTACGATCGGGTTTCTGGGATTGGCTCCCCCTCGCGGGTTGGCGACCCTCTGTCCCGACCATTGTATGACGTGTGAAGCCCTACCCATAAGGGCCATGAGGACTTGACGTCATCCCCACCTTCCTCCGGTTTGTCACCGGCAGTCTCATTAGAGTGCCCTTTCGTAGCAACTAATGACAAGGGTTGCGCTCGTTGCGGGACTTAACCCAACATCTCACGACACGAGCTGACGACAGCCATGCAGCACCTGTGTTCCGGTTCTCTTGCGAGCACTTCCAAATCTCTTCGGAATTCCAGACATGTCAAGGGTAGGTAAGGTTTTTCGCGTTGCATCGAATTAATCCACATCATCCACCGCTTGTGCGGGTCCCCGTCAATTCCTTTGAGTTTTAATCTTGCGACCGTACTCCCCAGGCGGTCAACTTCACGCGTTAGCTGCGCTACCAAGGTCCGAAGACCCCAACAGCTAGTTGACATCGTTTAGGGCGTGGACTACCAGGGTATCTAATCCTGTTTGCTCCCCACGCTTTCGTGCATGAGCGTCAGTGTTATCCCAGGAGGCTGCCTTCGCCATCGGTGTTCCTCCGCATATCTACGCATTTCACTGCTACACGCGGAATTCCACCTCCCTCTGACACACTCTAGCCCGGTAGTTAAAAATGCAGTTCCAAAGTTAAGCTCTGGGATTTCACATCTTTCTTTCCGAACCGCCTGCGCACGCTTTACGCCCAGTAATTCCGATTAACGCTTGCACCCTACGTATTACCGCGGCTGCTGGCACGTAGTTAGCCGGTGCTTATTCTGCAGGTACCGTCAGTTTCACGGGGTATTAACCCATGACGTTTCTTTCCTGCCAAAAGTGCTTTACAACCCGAAGGCCTTCATCGCACACGCGGGATGGCTGGATCAGGGTTTCCCCCATTGTCCAAAATTCCCCACTGCTGCCTCCCGTAGGAGTCTGGGCCGTGTCTCAGTCCCAGTGTGGCTGGTCGTCCTCTCAAACCAGCTACGGATCGTCGCCTTGGTGAGCCGTTACCCCACCAACTAGCTAATCCGATATCGGCCGCTCCAATAGTGCAAGGTCTTGCGATCCCCTGCTTTCCCCCGTAGGGCGTATGCGGTATTAGCTACGCTTTCGCGTAGTTATCCCCCGCTACTGGGCACGTTCCGATACATTACTCACCCGTTCGCCACTCGCCACCAGACCGAAGTCCGTGCTGCCGTTCGACTTGCATGTGTAAGGCATCCCGCTAGCGTTCAATCTGAGCCAGGATCAAACTCTTCAGTTTAATCTCTGTATTTGTTTCGTATTTCTTAACCCCCGAAAGGGTCGAGTCATACGTCGCTACTCAAAGGAAGTGAGGTATGTTCTTAAACTTGACGTCTAAGGTACTTCACTTCTAGTGAGCACTTGATTTCATTGTGCTTGTGACCGAAGTCACACTGCACTCGCATCAAGCGCCCACACTTATCGGTTGTTTAATTGTTAAAGAGCGGTACTGCTAAATTCTGTACTACTTACTGCATCTTGCCGCCAACTTCGCGCTTCGTCGCTTTCGCAACATCGCTGTGTCGACAGCAGAGAAACGAGATTATGAAGGAGTTTTTAGCGTTTGTCAAATCATTGACGCTTTTGTTTGAGTTTTTCAACTCACCGCAGCAGCAAGATTTGGCAACCTATCGCCAAGACCCCTTCAGGTCCGCCAGGACCGCGCCCTGACTTTTCGCTTCCCTTAGCAGCTATCGAAATGTCGGGGTATACCCTGATCTTTCGGTAGCAGCCAAGCCGCAAACTATAACACCTTTTTGCAGCTCATGCAGCTGGCTTTTGCCTAATCTGCATTTATCACTGTAAAGCCACTGTTTTACTGGATCTCTCCACTTCACTGCGGCCGAGAACACAAGGCTCTCACTTATATATAAAGACAAACCCCCGCAGGGTAACCTGCGGGGGTTTGCGGAATAAAAGCTTGACGATGACCTACTTTCACAGACGTCCGTCCACTATCATCGGCGCAAAGTCGTTTCACTGTCCTGTTCGGGATGGGAAGGAGTGGGACCAACTCGCTATGGTCGTCAAGCGTAACTGGTTGAGCGGCTGCGGTTGAGGCAACAGCTCCAATCTTGGAAGAAACACAACGCGTGGCGATCAGAGTCAGACTCGATGATCACGCACGGTGGGGTGTAATTGGTGTTGGCTGGCTGCCGACGGTGCAGCCAGATTTTGTATTGAACGACACTTGGAACGCTATATCACCAGGTCATAACCATCAGTGTTATAGGATCAAGCCTCACGGGCAATTAGTATCGGTTAGCTTAACGCATTACTGCGCTTCCACACCCGACCTATCAACGTCCTGGTCTCGAACGACCCTTCAGGGGGATCAAGTCCCCGGGATACCTTATCTTCAGACGAGTTTCCCGCTTAGATGCCTTCAGCGGTTATCTCTTCCGTACTTAGCTACCCGGCAATGCCATTGGCATGACAACCGGTACACCAGAGGTACGTCCACTCCGGTCCTCTCGTACTAGGAGCAGGCTCCGTCAAGTATCCAACGCCCACGGCAGATAGGGACCAAACTGTCTCACGACGTTTTAAACCCAGCTCACGTACCTCTTTAAATGGCGAACAGCCATACCCTTGGGACCGGCTACAGCCCCAGGATGAGATGAGCCGACATCGAGGTGCCAAACACCGCCGTCGATATGAACTCTTGGGCGGTATCAGCCTGTTATCCCCAGAGTACCTTTTATCCGTTGAGCGATGGCCCTTCCATTCAGAACCACCGGATCACTATGTCCTGCTTTCGCACCTGTTCGACTTGTCAGTCTCACAGTCAAGCACGCTTATGCCATTGCACTATCAGCACGATTTCCGACCGTACCTAGCGTACCTTCGAACTCCTCCGTTACACTTTGGGAGGAGACCGCCCCAGTCAAACTGCCCACCATGCACTGTCCCCGATCCGGATAACGGACCAAGGTTAGAACCGCAAACAAACCAGGGTGGTATTTCAAGGATGGCTCCACGTGATCTAGCGACCACGCTTCAAAGCCTCCCACCTATCCTACACAGGCCGGTTCACAGATCAATGCAAAGCTACAGTAAAGGTTCATGGGGTCTTTCCGTCTAGCCGCGGGTAGATTGCATCATCACAAACACTTCAACTTCGCTGAGTCTCAGGAGGAGACAGTGTGGCCATCGTTACGCCATTCGTGCAGGTCGGAACTTACCCGACAAGGAATTTCGCTACCTTAGGACCGTTATAGTTACGGCCGCCGTTTACCGGGGCTTCGATCAAGAGCTTGCACCCCATCACTTAACCTTCCGGCACCGGGCAGGCGTCACACCCTATACGTCGACTTTCGTCTTTGCAGAGTGCTGTGTTTTTAATAAACAGTCGCAGCCACCGATTCTCTGCGACCCCATCATGCTAAGCGCGCAGGCGCTTCACACTACCGGGGTATACCTTCTCCCGAAGTTACGGTATCAATTTGCCGAGTTCCTTCTCCTGAGTTCTCTCAAGCGCCTTGGAATATTCATCCCGTCCACCTGTGTCGGTTTGCGGTACGGTCTCGTACAGCTGAAGCTTAGAGGCTTTTCTTGGAACCACTTCCAATCACTTCGCAAGCAATGCTCGCTCGTGCCATACCCTTGATTTACGCGCCCGGATTTGCCTAAGCGCCATCTTCGATACAGCAACAGGGACATCCAACACCCTGATGATCTTCCGCGATCCGTCCCCCCATCGCACTGTACGACGGTGCTGGAATATTAACCAGCTTCCCATCAGCTACGCATCTCTGCCTCGCCTTAGGGGCCGACTCACCCTGCGCCGATGAACGTTGCGCAGGAAACCTTGGACTTACGGCGAGGGGGCTTTTCACCCCCTTTATCGCTACTCATGTCAGCATTCGCACTTCTGATACCTCCAGCAGCCTTTACAAGCCACCTTCGCAGGCTTACAGAACGCTCTCCTACCGCGTGCACAAAGTGCACACCCGCAGCTTCGGTTTATCGCTTAGCCCCGTTACATCTTCCGCGCAGGACGACTCGATCAGTGAGCTATTACGCTTTCTTTAAAGGATGGCTGCTTCTAAGCCAACCTCCTGACTGTCTATGCCTTCCCACTTCGTTTCCCACTTAGCGATAATTTGGGACCTTAGCTGGCGGTCTGGGTTGTTTCCCTCTTGAGTCCGGACGTTAGCACCCGGTGCTCTGTCTCCCAAGCTGTACTTGCGGGTATTCGGAGTTTGCCATAGTTTGGTAAGTCGCCATGACCCCCTAGCTATAACAGTGCTCTACCCCCCGCAGTAATACTTGAGGCACTACCTAAATAGTTTTCGGAGAGAACCAGCTATTTCCAGATTTGTTTAGCCTTTCACCCCTATCCACAGCTCATCCCCTAATTTTTCAACATTAGTGGGTTCGGTCCTCCAGCACGTGTTACCGTGCCTTCAACCTGGCCATGGATAGATCATCTGGTTTCGGGTCTACACCCAGCGACTGAATCGCCCTATTCGGACTCGCTTTCGCTACGGCTTCCCTATTCGGTTAACCTTGCCACTGAATGTAAGTCGCTGACCCATTATACAAAAGGTACGCAGTCACCCCACAAGGAGGCTCCTACTGTTTGTATGCATACGGTTTCAGGATCTATTTCACTCCCCTTCCGGGGTTCTTTTCGCCTTTCCCTCACGGTACTGGTTCACTATCGGTCGATCACGAGTATTTAGCCTTGGAGGATGGTCCCCCCATCTTCAAACAGGATTTCACGTGTCCCGCCCTACTTTTCTTACGCTTAGTTCCACACACAAGATTTCGCCTACAGGGCTATCACCTGCTACGGCCGGACTTTCCATTCCGTTCGACTATCTTGCGTGCTAAAACGTAAAGGCTCTTCCGATTTCGCTCGCCACTACTTTCGGAATCTCGGTTGATTTCTTTTCCTCGAGCTACTGAGATGTTTCAGTTCACCCGGTTCGCCTCCACTGGCCTATGTATTCAGCCAGGGATACCGCATTGCTGCGGTGGGTTTCCCCATTCGGACATCTACGGATCAAAGCTTGTTTGCCAGCTCCCCGTAGCTTTTCGCAGGCTACTACGTCCTTCATCGCCTGTGATCGCCAAGGCATCCACCATATGCACTTAGTCGCTTGATCCTATAACGCTGTAGGCTATAGGACCTGAGTATTAGCGTTTGTGCCGTTCATAAGTTTCAAAGCAGTCTGAGGTTATTCACCTCAGTCTTGAGAACTTGGAACAAAATTAATGCAATCACAACCCGTACTTATCTTCATCGGCTTGCGCCGAGTACTTGATAAGTACATTTTCGTTGTGCTTCTTCCAGATTGTTAAAGAACAAATATAGCTGTTGAGTAAAACCCAACTCATAACACTGCGAGCAGCGCTATGAGTTAGCCTCTACACGGCATCAAAAACATTGACACCAGCTACATCAAACAACCGATAAGTGTGGACGCTTAACACGAGCACTAAGCTCTGAAAGGAGGTGATCCAGCCGCACCTTCCGATACGGCTACCTTGTTACGACTTCACCCCAGTCATGAATCCTACCGTGGTAATCGCCCCCCTTGCGGTTAGGCTAACTACTTCTGGTAAAACCCACTCCCATGGTGTGACGGGCGGTGTGTACAAGACCCGGGAACGTATTCACCGCGACATGCTGATCCGCGATTACTAGCGATTCCGACTTCACGCAGTCGAGTTGCAGACTGCGATCCGGACTACGATCGGGTTTCTGGGATTGGCTCCCCCTCGCGGGTTGGCGACCCTCTGTCCCGACCATTGTATGACGTGTGAAGCCCTACCCATAAGGGCCATGAGGACTTGACGTCATCCCCACCTTCCTCCGGTTTGTCACCGGCAGTCTCATTAGAGTGCCCTTTCGTAGCAACTAATGACAAGGGTTGCGCTCGTTGCGGGACTTAACCCAACATCTCACGACACGAGCTGACGACAGCCATGCAGCACCTGTGTTCCGGTTCTCTTGCGAGCACTCCTAAATCTCTTCAGGATTCCAGACATGTCAAGGGTAGGTAAGGTTTTTCGCGTTGCATCGAATTAATCCACATCATCCACCGCTTGTGCGGGTCCCCGTCAATTCCTTTGAGTTTTAATCTTGCGACCGTACTCCCCAGGCGGTCAACTTCACGCGTTAGCTGCGCTACCAAGGCCCGAAGGCCCCAACAGCTAGTTGACATCGTTTAGGGCGTGGACTACCAGGGTATCTAATCCTGTTTGCTCCCCACGCTTTCGTGCATGAGCGTCAGTGTTATCCCAGGAGGCTGCCTTCGCCATCGGTGTTCCTCCGCATATCTACGCATTTCACTGCTACACGCGGAATTCCACCTCCCTCTGACACACTCTAGCCCGGTAGTTAAAAATGCAGTTCCAAAGTTAAGCTCTGGGATTTCACATCTTTCTTTCCGAACCGCCTGCGCACGCTTTACGCCCAGTAATTCCGATTAACGCTTGCACCCTACGTATTACCGCGGCTGCTGGCACGTAGTTAGCCGGTGCTTATTCTGCAGGTACCGTCAGTTTCACGGGGTATTAACCCATGACGTTTCTTTCCTGCCAAAAGTGCTTTACAACCCGAAGGCCTTCATCGCACACGCGGGATGGCTGGATCAGGGTTTCCCCCATTGTCCAAAATTCCCCACTGCTGCCTCCCGTAGGAGTCTGGGCCGTGTCTCAGTCCCAGTGTGGCTGGTCGTCCTCTCAAACCAGCTACGGATCGTCGCCTTGGTGAGCCGTTACCCCACCAACTAGCTAATCCGATATCGGCCGCTCCAATAGTGCAAGGTCTTACGATCCCCTGCTTTCCCCCGTAGGGCGTATGCGGTATTAGCTACGCTTTCGCGTAGTTATCCCCCGCTACTGGGCACGTTCCGATACATTACTCACCCGTTCGCCACTCGCCACCAGACCGAAGTCCGTGCTGCCGTTCGACTTGCATGTGTAAGGCATCCCGCTAGCGTTCAATCTGAGCCAGGATCAAACTCTTCAGTTTAATCTCTGTATTTGTTTCGTATTTCTTAACCCCCGAAAGGGTCGAGTCATACGTCGCTACTCAAAGGAAGTGAGGTATGTTCTTAAACTTGACGTCTAAGGTACTTCACTTCTAGTGAGCACTTGATTTCATTGTGCTTGTGACCGAAGTCACATTGCACCCGCATCAAGCGCCCACACTTATCGGTTGTTTAATTGTTAAAGAGCGGTACTGCTAAATTCTGTACTACTTACTGCCTGCTCGCTTCGCTACGCCGCTTTCGCTGGCGCCGCGTTGTTTGCAGCAGAGAACGAGATTATGAAGAAGTTTTTTTCGCTTGTCAAGTCAGCGTCACATACTGCGTTTCGCTTTCTTGCTTGCGACCCCTTCAGGCCCGCCTCTCTTAGCAGCTATCGAAATATCAGGGTTAACCCTAAGTTTTCGGCAACTGCCAAGCCCAAGACTATAACACGATTTTTGCAGATTGTGCAACTGGCTTTTGCCTAACTTGCACCTCATCCTGCAACCCCATCGCCGCCGCTTTCGCTTCAGACCCGAGACCGGTTACCGCCTGGAGGCTAGCGATATAAGGGATAACCCTTAATAAACATCACCAGCCAAGCCCAAGACTATAGCACGACTTTTGCAGATTACGCAACTGGCTTCTGCCTAATTTGTTGCAATCCTTGCAATAACCGCTGGGCAACATCGCTGCTGACCTGGCGGCAGGCCGGCTTGGTTTCCCTTAGCTAACCCGCGTGCTTGCTTGGCTTCGCGCTTCAAAACTGCCCGAATCGCGAAGGAGCGAGACTATAGCACGGAATTTTGGCGGGATTGCGAAGGTGACACCCTTTTTTTAGAGGATGCTTTTTTTGGGGGACGCACTGCTCGTCCTCGACAACCTCACTGCAAACCCCAAAGAGCGGTACCTATATATAGAGAGTGGCTGAAGGCCATAGCTAAAGCCGGAGCTCTGTGGTTTCCTTGATCTGCTGAAGGGCGAAGAATGAACGCATGTCTACCACTGCGGGATGGCGCATCAGCGTATCCATGGCGAAGCGGGAGAAATGCGCCAGGTCGGCAACCTGTATCCGCAGCAGGTAGTCCATGTCTCCGGACATGGCGTAGCACTCCACCACCTCCGGCCATAGCTGCACATCGCGGGCGAAGTCGCTCATGGGAGCATGACTGGATCCGCTGTGCTTGTTCAGACGGATGTTTACGTAGGCGAGCAGGCCCAAGCCGACCTTCTTCGCGTCGATCAGGGCGACGTACTTCTTGATGAAGCCTTTCTCTTCCAGCCGGCGGACCCGCCGCAAACAGGGGCTGGGCGACAGCGACACACGGTCGGCCAACTCCTGGTTGCTGAGGCGACCATCACGCTGCAGTTCGGCCAGAATCCGTATATCTGTCCTATCCAGCTCAATGTCAGACATTTTCAGCCCTTAATGTTTTCTATCCGGCAATATTATTGCTCAACTCAATGGCTTTCGCGACATGTTTGCAATTGTCTGCCCGTCGTTCCTTCCTACAATCTCCGTCTAGACTTGAAGAACAAGTCGTCCTTAAAAACGATGCAAGGGAGCAGACTTATGAGCAGCGCTTTCCAACCCTGGGACAACCCGATGGGTACCGCCGGGTTCGAGTTCATTGAATATGCCGCGCCGGATCCCGCCGCGCTGCGCAAGGTGTTCGAACTGCTGGGCTTCAAGGCCATCGCCAAGCACCGCCACAAGGACGTGACCCTGTACCGCCAAGGCGGCGTGAACTTCCTGATCAACGCAGAACCGGATTCCTTCGCCCAGCGTTTCGCGCGCCTGCATGGCCCGTCGATCTGTGCGATCGGCTTCCGTGTGCAAGATGCCAACGCCGCCTACAAGCGCGCCCTGGAACTGGGCGCGTGGGGCTTCGATTCGCACAGCGGCCCGATGGAACTGAACATTCCGGCGATCAAGGGCATCGGCGATTCGCTTATCTACCTGGTGGATCGCTGGAGCGGCAAGGACGGCCACGGCGGTATCGGCGACATCAGCATCTATGACGTGGACTTCGTGCCCGTGGATCCGCAAAACGCCCAAGCCGACCTGAATCACCGCGGCGCCGGCCTGACGCTGGTGGACCACCTGACGCACAACGTGCACAAGGGCCGCATGGCCGAGTGGGCCGAGTTCTACGAACGCCTCTTCAATTTCCGCGAAGTGCGCTATTTCGACATCGAAGGCAAGGTGACGGGCGTGAAGTCCAAGGCCATGACCTCGCCTTGCGGCAATATCCGCATTCCGATCAACGAGGAAGGCACGGAAGAGAAAGGCCAGATCCAGGAATACCTGGACCTGTACCGCGGTGAAGGCATCCAGCACATCGCCATGGCCACGGAAGACATCTACGCCACCATCGAGGCGCTGCGCCAAAATGGCGTGGTGTTCCTGGACACGCCCGAAACCTACTACGAGCTGCTGGACCGCCGTCTGCCGAACCACGGCGAAGACGTGGCGCGCCTGCAGAAGAACCGCATCCTATTGGACGGCGCCCCCGGCGGCGGCCTGCTGCTGCAGATTTTCACCGAAAACCAGATCGGCCCGATCTTCTTCGAGATCATCCAGCGCAAGGGCAACGACGGCTTCGGCGAAGGCAACTTCAAGGCCCTGTTCGAGTCGATCGAACTGGATCAGATGCGGCGCGGCGTGGTGAAGACCGTCGAATAAAGACTTCCCCCGCCAGCGCCCGGTGCTCGGGCATCGGCGCTGGCTTTGAAACCTCACCTTGTGGTGAGGTTTTTTTTGCCTGCTACTTTTGCAGCCGGTCCTGAAACTGCTTGCGGAACTTGGCGACCTTGGGCGCGATCACGAATTGGCAATAGCCTTGCTCGGGATGCAGAGCGAAGTAGTTGCTGTGGTAGTCCTCGGCCTGCCAGAACTTGGCGGGCGGCAGCACGTGCGTCACGATGGGCGCATCGTAGATTTGCTGGGCATTGACCTCGGCAATGACGGCTTGCGCCTGCTCGCGCTGCGCCTCGTTCTGCCAGAAGATGGCGGATTCGTATTGCGGACCGACGTCATTGCCCTGGCGGCCCGGCGTGGTGGGGTCGTGGGTCGCGAAGAATACGCGCAGCAAGTCGCTGTAGGACAGTTCAGCGGGATCGAACTCGATGCGGGCCACTTCGATGTGTCCCGTGTCCTTGCCGCAGACCTGCTCGTAGCTGGGATTGTCCACATGCCCGCCGCTGTAGCCGGGCAGCACGCTCTTGACCCCGCGCAGCTCGGCGAACACCGCTTCGACGCACCAGAAGCAGCCGCCGCCAAGTACCGCGACCTCATTGCCCGGAGAGGGTTGTTCTGCCATGACGATTCCTTCCTGATAAAGGGCCGCGGAATGCGGCCCGGCGCTCCGGCTTTGTGCTTGGAGCGCGAGAGAACAAGACTACTGCTTGGGGGGAGCCAGCGACAAGATCCATTCGGCGAGCGCGCGGGCGTCGTCCGGGCTGACCTGGGTTTGCGCGGGCATGGGCACGGCGCCCCAGGCGCCGCGGCCGCCGCCGCGGATCTTGCCTGCCAGGTAATCGACCATGGCATCGCCCTGCCCCGCATAGCGCTCGGCCACGCTCTTGAGCGGCGGGCCGACGCGCTTGGCTTCGACCTGGTGGCAGGCCATACAGGCCTTGTTCTTGGCCAGATCCAACCCGGTGGTTTGCGCTTGCGCCGCCCCCGCGCCCAGGACGCAGGCGGCGGCCAACAACAGACTACTCTTCAAATGCATCGGTAACTGCCCCACGGCTCGCGGTGCTGGCGAGCTTGCCGAACTTGGCAAGCACACCGCGTGTATAACGCGGCCGGGGCTGCACCCAGGCCTGGCGACGAGCCGCCATTTCTTCGTCGCTGATATTGAGCTGCAACAGCAGCTTGTGGGCATCGATGGTAACCGAATCGCCCTCGCGGATCAGCGCAATGGGACCGCCCACGAAAGCCTCTGGCGCGACGTGGCCCACGACCATGCCCCAGGTGCCGCCGGAAAAACGGCCGTCGGTGATCAACCCCACCGTTTCGCCCAGCCCCTGGCCGACCAGCGCGGAGGTGGGCGCGAGCATCTCGCGCATACCAGGGCCGCCTTTGGGTCCTTCGTAGCGGATGACCACCACATCGCCATCGCGGATCTCACGCGCCATGATGGCCGTCATGGCGTCGTCTTCGGAATCGAAGACGCGCGCCGGGCCCGTGATGACGGGATTCTTCAGGCCGGTGATCTTGGCGACACAGCCTTCGGGGGAGAGATTGCCTTTCAGGATGGCGAGATGACCCTGCGGATACAGCGCCCGGTCCAGCGGCATGATGACGTCCTGGTCCGCCCGGGGCGCGTCGGGCACATCAGCCAGGGTCTCGGCGATGGTCTTGCCGGTGATGGTGATGCAGTCGCCGTGCAGAAGACCCGCATTGAGCAGCAGCTTCATGACCTGCGGAATGCCGCCGGCGCGATGCAGGTCGGTGGCGACATATTTGCCGGACGGTTTCAGGTCGCACAGGACAGGCACGCGCTTGCGGATGCGTTCAAAGTCGTCGATGGTCCACGGCACTTCCGCGGCATGCGCGATTGCCAGGAAATGCAGCACGGCGTTGGTGGAGCCGCCCGTGGCCATGATGACGGACACCGCGTTTTCGATGGATTCGCGCGTGATGATGTCGCGCGGGCGCAAGCCCTTCCTGACCGCCTCGACCAGCACGCGCGCAGACTCCGCGGCGGAGGCGACCTTTTCCTCGTCCTCGTTGGCCATGGTGCTGGAGTACGGCAGGCTCATGCCCATGGCTTCGAACGCGGAACTCATGGTGTTGGCGGTGTACATGCCGCCACAGGACCCGGAACCGGGAATCGCGCACTTCTCGATCTGCTTGAAATCTTCTTCGGGCATGCGGCCCATGGTGTATTCGCCCACGGCCTCGAAGACGGAGACGATGGTGAGATCGTTGCCCTTGTAGTGGCCGGGCTTGATGGTGCCGCCATAGACATAGATGCCAGGCACGTTGGTGCGGGCCAGTGCGATCATGCCGCCGGGCATGTTCTTGTCGCAGCCGCCTATCACGACCACGCCGTCCATCCACTGTCCTTGCGCCGCGGTCTCGATGCAGTCGGCGATGACCTCGCGGGAGACCAGCGAGTACTTCATGCCCTCGGTGCCCATGGACATGCCGTCGGAAATGGTGGGCGTGCCGAATACCTGGGGATTGGCCTGCGATGCGCGGATGGCGTCGATGGCCGCATCGGCCAGGCGTTGCAGGCCGCTATTGCAAGGCGTGATCGTCGAATGGCCATTGGCCACGCCGATCATGGGATTTTCGAAGTCGGCTTCCTGATAGCCCAGCGCGTAATACATGGCGCGGTTGGGCGCGCGCGCGACACCGTGGGTGATGTGGCGGGAACGATCGTTGTTCGGCATGGTCTGTCTCCTGTCGGCCGCCGGGGCTCGGACATGGCAACCGCCCCGGGGGAACTGGCTCGCTTGCGCGCGAATCTTCAATGTTCGCCGGTTATTATCATTCAACTTTATTGTGTCGGGCAGAACATGCTGCAATATCCCCAATTTGATCCCGTCGCCCTGCAGATCGGGCCGCTTGCCATCCACTGGTACGGACTGATGTACCTGGTGGGCTTCGCCCTGGTGTACCTGCTGGGACGCCGCCGCATCACCTCCGGCCACACTACGTCACTGAACGTGAAGGATCTGGAAGACCTGATCTTCTATAGCGTGCTGGGCGTGGTGCTGGGCGGACGGCTGGGTTATGTGCTGTTCTACAAGCCCTCTTACTACCTGTCCCATCCGCTGGAAGTGCTGTACCTGTGGCAGGGCGGCATGTCGTTCCATGGCGGGCTGATCGGCGTGATCGTGGTGATGCTGCTGTTCGCCCGCAAGAAGAAGCTGCCGTTCTTCGCGGTCAGCGATTTCATCGCGCCGCTGATTCCGCTGGGGCTGGGTTTTGGCCGCCTGGGCAACTTCATCAATGGCGAACTCTGGGGCCGGCCCACCGATGTGCCGTGGGCCATGGTGTTTCCGGGCAGCGGCGACGGACTGCCGCGCCACCCCTCGCAGCTCTATGAACTGGGCCTGGAAGGCATCGTGCTGTTTGCACTGCTGTGGTGGTTTTCGAGCAAACCGCGCCCGCTGGGCCAGGTGAGCGGGCTCTTCCTGATGGGTTACGGAACGTTCCGCTTCCTGGTGGAATTCACCCGCGAGCCAGACAACTTCCTGGGCCTGCTCGCGGGCGGGTTGAGCATGGGACAGTGGCTGTCCGTGCCGATGGTCGCCCTGGGCGCCATCATGTTCAGCCTTACTGCAAAACGATCGTCCCGTTGACCGCGATGCTGACCGTGACGTTGCCCGCTTCCAGCGGGACGTCCGGGCTATAGCCGCCCGAGGCATCCTTGGCCATGGCCGCGGCGCCCATCATGCGCGGCATCGGCACGGGGCCGCCCGAGCCGCCCAGTTCCAACTTGGACAGGCGGTAGCCCGAGAAACCGAAGGCGTTGGCTGCGGCCAGCGCGCGGTCCTTGAAGGCTTGCGCGGCTTCCTTGAGCAGCTTGCGCTCTTCGGCCTCGCGCACTTCGCGCGACAGCAGGAAGCTGATGTTGGAGATGGCGGTCTTGTCGGACAGCTTGGACGCCAGAGCGGCCGCGGCTTCGAAGTCCTTCGATTCCAGGATCACTTCGCCCTGGCCGCGCCACGAACCGATCTTGCCCTTGCTGGAAGTGTTCGGCCAGACGTTGTAGCCGCCGGTGCGCACTTCCACGCCCTTGGTGTCGCGCGCACGCTTGACCACGTCGTCCAAGGCCGCGCTCAGCTTCTTGCCTGCGGCGGGCTGGTCGGGCGCCTCGACTTCGGCGGACAGGGAAATGCGGACCGTGTCCTGCTTGACTTCAGAAGACGCATTGGCCTGCAGAGTCAGTTCCGGGGCGCGGCTGGCCGACGCTTCCGCCGCGGCGGCGGGCGCCTGGGTCTGGGCATGGGCGAGCGGCGCGGCGCTCAGAGCGGCCACGGTTGCGCACGCCGCGCCGAGTTTGGTCAGCGAGAAAACAGGGTGTTTGAACATGGACTGGTCCTAGAGGGAGGACGAAGGGGAGTGGGGAGGCGCCCGAGGCGGACCTGCTCTTATGGCAGGCCCGCTGGGATAGATGCCCCGCCTGTGCCGTCAAGGCCGGCATCTCGAACCCTGAGGTTCAAGGTGGTCGCGTTCCGAAGAGCGTCGGGTTCGTCTACAGGAGACGATCACTCCAGCTCTGCACTCCCGCAACCAATATGCCAAAAGACATAGGTTCAGAGAATGTATGGCCTAGTCACGAACACGGCAGGGACAAACTGAAAATACTTGAATACTGCTTTTATGAACTGTCAGAGCAGTTTTTCCTGACCCGACAAGGCGTCATCGAGTACTGCGTTCATGTCCTCGATTCTACGCTTGAAGTCGCCGACCGCCAAACCGCCCAGCGGACCATCGGGCGCTTTCATGGCGAGCAGCTCGCCCGCGACTTGCAGCGCGGCCATCACGGCGATGCGTTCATTGCTGGAGACCTTGCCCGTGCCCTGGATGCGCAGCATCAGTTGGTCCACGTGGCGCACGGCGGCCAGCAGCGTCGGCTTCTCTTCGGCGGAACACGCCAGGGAATAGTCGCGCCCCAGTATGGTGACATCTACGCGTTCCATCAGTGTTGCTCTCCAGACGGTGCGCCCGGCAGGCGGGCCAGCACGGCGTCGATGCGCTCGCGGGCCGATGCGGCGGCCACGCGCAAGCGCTGTAATTCGGTGTCGCGGGTCTGCAAGCTACCCTGCAATTCGGTTTCACGGGCGGAGAAACGCGACTCGAGCGACTGGCGCTCGGAGGTTTCGCGGGCCAGTTGCTCGCGCAGCGCGGCCTCGGCCTGCTGGGCTTGCTCGAGCATGGAGGTGACCGCGCCGTCGTGATCCTGAAGCTTGCTCTGGAGCGTGACGATTTCGGCCTCGCGCTCGGCGGCGCGCTGCTTGAGCACACGCTGCTCAGCTTCGGTTTCGTTCAAGCGTTGGCGCAACGCGTCACGCTCTGCGTGGAGTTGCCGGGTGCGTTGCACCAGTTGCCCTATGCGGGCGGCGAGTTGGTCTAGATCTTGCAGCATGGGCGCTATCGTAAACCATCCTGAGTTGAACGGGGTCTCTTCACGCAAGGTGAGAAACCCGGCAATATTCAGTAGGATTTATCCCTCCCTCATTCGAAAGCCACGCATCCGGCCGACCCTGCTTTCGTCTTTCTTTCTATAAACTTTCACTTAGCTTTCAAAAAGCCCTCAAACTTCCTGACCCGTTACAACTCGGGGTCGGGAGTTCCCGAATTCTAGGGAAAACCCCAGCCTTTCACCGACCTTACAGGGTTTGCAGCGTGGCGGGCGTCCATTACCATTCGCCCTTTCAAGAATCCCAGCCTTACCTTTCATAAGAACAAATGGCACCCCGAAGTGCCTTTTTTGTGCCTGTCACTCGCCTGTCGGCGGGATTGGCCACAGACCTTTTTATCTACATGCTGTAAACAGGAGCCAACCAATCATGCAGCTACGCAATCGACAGGACTTCTGGTCGGGGGTGATGTTCATCGCCCTTGGACTGGGATTCGCCTGGCAGGCCAGCAGCTACCAAATGGGTACTGCCGCCCGAATGGGCCCAGGGTATTTTCCTTTCTGGCTAGGCATAGTTCTGGCATTGCTGGGCGCCATCGTGCTGCTTGGCTCGATGTCCAAGAAGGCGCACGAAACCCACGTCGACAAGTTCGATTGGCGCATCGTGTTCCTGGTGGTCGGATCGGTCGTGCTCTACGGCTTCATCCTCAAACTGCTGGGCATCTACATCTCGGTATTCGTTCTGGTTGTGGTCAGCAGCCTGGCCAGCCATGAGTTCAGCCTGAAGGTCGCCGTCGCCAACGGCATCTTCCTGGTGGTGTTCTCGTATCTGGCATTCGTCAAGGGGCTGGGGCTGATTTTCCCGCTGTGGCCGTCGTTTCTGGGCATGAACTAAGGAGCCTTCGGCCATGGAATTGTTTGACAACCTCATGCTGGGCTTCTCGGTGGCGTTCACGCCCGAGAACCTGGCCTATGCCTTGCTGGGCTGCATCCTGGGCACGCTGATCGGCGTGCTGCCGGGCATCGGCCCTGTCCCGACCATCGCTATGCTGCTGCCGATCACGTACGTGCTGCCCCCGGTGGCCGGCCTGATCATGCTGGCAGGCATCTACTACGGCGCCCAATACGGCGGCTCCACAACGGCAATTCTCGTGGCATTGCCAGGGGAAACGTCCGCGGTGGTGACCGTGCTGGACGGCCACCAGATGGCCCGCAACGGCCGTGCTGGCGCCGCGCTGGCAATCGCCGCGCTGGGTTCGTTCTTCGCAGGCTGCGTGGCCACGCTGCTGCTGGCCGCCTTCGCGCCCCCGCTGGCTGAAGTCGCGTTCAAGTTCGGCCCGGCCGAGTACTTCTCGCTGATGTGCCTGGGCCTGGTCGGCGCCGTGGTGCTGGCTTCGGGTTCGCTGCCCAAGGCCATCGCGATGATCCTGCTGGGTCTGCTGCTGGGCATGGTGGGCACCGACGTGAACTCGGGCGTCGCCCGCTTCGACTTCGGCATCCCCGAACTGCAAGACGGCATCGACTTCGCCATCGTGGCCATGGGCGTGTTCGGCTTCGCCGAAATCATGACCAACCTCGAGCAGAAGGAAAACCGCGTCGACATCACCGACAAGATCGGCTCGCTGTATCCCAACAAGCAGGAATTCAAGGAAGCCGCCCCCGCTGTGCTGCGCGGCACGGCTCTGGGTTCGGCCCTGGGCATCCTGCCTGGCGGTGGCGCCGTGTTGTCGTCGTTCGCTTCCTACACGCTGGAAAAGAAGATCTCGCGCAATCCGGAACGCTTCGGCAAGGGCCACCCGGCCGGCCTGGCTGGCCCGGAATCGGCGAACAACGCCGCTGCCCAGACCTCGTTCATCCCGCTGCTGACCCTGGGCATCCCGGGTAACGCCGTGATGGCGCTGATGGTCGGCGCGATGACCATCCACAACATCCAGCCCGGCCCGCAAGTCATGACGAGCCACCCGGAGCTGTTCTGGGGCCTGATCGCCTCGATGTGGATCGGCAACCTGATGCTGGTGGTGCTGAACCTGCCGCTGATCGGCCTGTGGGTCAAGCTGCTGAAAGTGCCCTACCGCATCCTGTTCCCGGCGATTCTGGTCTTCTGCACGATCGGCGTGTACTCGTTGAACTACAACACGTTCGACATCTTCACCACCGCCATCTTCGGCATCATCGGCTACGTGTGGTCCAAGCTGAAGTGCGAAGGCGCACCGCTGCTGCTGGGCCTGGTGCTGGGCCCCATGATGGAAGAGAACTTCCGTCGCGCCCTGCTGCTGTCGCGCGGCGACTTCACGACCTTCGTGACGCGTCCGCTGTCGGCCTCGCTGCTGGCCGTCGCCGTCTTCCTGGTGATCCTGGTGGCCCTGCCGGCGATCCGCAAGAAGCGCGAAGAGACCTTCGTCGAAGAAGACTAAAGCGCAGCCTGCCGCCTCGCTGCGGCAGTCCCGCCCTGAAAACCCCCGGGTTCCGCCCCGGGGGTTTTTCTTTGCGCGCACGGTATTCGGTCCGATAGACGCTACCAATCAATACAACTCAATACGGGTTATGTTCAAACGCAGTTCGCGTACGTTAAGCTAGGGGTTTACCCCACGCGATGATTCGAGATGAATTTCAACTGGAACAACCCCTATCCCACCACCCGGCACCCAGTGTTCGCACGCAACGTGGTTGCCACCTCGCAGCCGCTGGCCGCCCAGGCGGGCTTGCGGATCCTGGCGCAAGGCGGCAACGCCGTCGACGCGGCGATCGCCGCAGCCGCCACGCTGGCCCTGACGGAGCCGGTCAGCAACGGGCTGGGATCGGATTGTTTCGCCATCGTCTGGGACGGCTCGAAGTTGCATGGCCTGAATGCCTCGGGTACGGCGCCGGCAGCCTGGAACATGGATTACTTCCGGCGCAAGCACCAGGGCGCCATCCCGACGCGCGGCTGGGACAGCGTGACGGTGCCTGGCTGCGTGGCGGGCTGGGCCGCCCTGCATGAAAGGCTGGGCCGGTTGTCCTTTGCCGATGTGCTGGCGCCCGCCATCGAATATGCCGAGCGCGGCTTTGCCGTGTCGCCCATCGTGCAGGAAAAGTGGGCGGCGCAGGCCGACCTCCTGCAGCCGCAGCCAGGCTTTGCCGAGCATTTCCTGCCACGCGGCCGCGCACCGCAGGTCGGCGAGCACTTCGTGCTGCAAGGCGCGGCCGCCACGCTCAAGCGCATTGCGGCCAGCGGCGGCCGGGACTTCTACGAAGGCGAGACCGCCCACAAGCTGGTGGCGCATGCCCAGGCCCACGACGCCGCGCTGACGCTGGCGGATCTGCGCGATTACGCGCCGCAGTGGGTGGCGCCGATCAGCCAAGCCTACCGCGGCCACACGCTGCATCAGATTCCGCCCAACGGCCAGGGCATCGCCGCCCTGATCGCCCTGGGCATCCTGCAGAACTTCGACGTGGCGGCCCGCCCGGTGGATCACCCCGCAACCCAGCACCTGCTGATCGAGGCGATGAAGCTGGCGTTTGCCGATGTCTACGCGCACGTGGCCGACGCACAACACATGCAGGTCACGCCCGAACAGATGCTGGCCGCGGACTATCTGGCGCAGCGGGCGCGCCTGATCGACCCTAATGCGGCGCAGGCCCACGCCAGCGGCCACGCGCCGCGCGGCGGCACTGTCTACCTGACGGCCGCGGACAAGTGCGGCATGATGGTCAGCTTCATCCAGTCGAACTACATGGGCTTCGGCTCCGGCGTGGTGGTCCCAGGCACCGGCGTCAGCCTGCAGAACCGCGGCCATTGCTTCAGCACCGACCCTGGCCACCCCAATGCGGTGGCGGGCGGCAAGCGCCCCTTCCACACCATCATCCCGGGCTTCCTGATGCGCAATGGCGCACCCGTCATGAGTTTTGGGGTCATGGGGGGCAATATGCAGCCCCAGGGGCAGGTGCAGACGCTGGTGCGAATGCTGGACTACGGCCAGCAGCCGCAGGCCGCCTGCGACGCGCCTCGCTGGAAATGGAACCATGGGCTGTCGCTGGACGCGGAGGCCGGCCTGCCCGCGGCCGTCGCCGAGGGGCTGCGCGCCCGCGGCCACGTGCTCGAAAGCATGGCGGATCCCTACATGGACTTCGGCTCGGGACAGTTCATCTGGCGCCTGGGCGACCCGGCGGTGGACGGGTATGTCAGCGCCAGCGACAGCCGGCGCGATGGACTCGCCGCGGGCTTTTGATTGCGTTAAGGTTAGGGCCTGTTTACTGGCGCCAGCGCCCCTGATGGCCCCAATCACATAAAGCGGAGTCCCCTGCATGGCAACGATCGGTACCAAGAGCTACGACGCTGTCGTACCCCAGAAAGTCACTTTCCTCGGTTTGGGCGTGATGGGCCTGCCCATGGCCGGCCATCTGGCGCGTGCGGGACATGACGTCACGGTCTACAACCGCTCGCCGGCCAAGGCCCAGGCCTGGGTCGCCGAGTTCGGCGGCAAGAGCGCAGCCACGCCGCGCGAAGCCGTGGCCGGCGCGCAGATCGTGTTCGCCTGCGTCGGCAATGACGACGACCTGCGCAGCGTGGTGCTGGGTCCCGACGGCGCGTTCGCCGGCATGACGCCAGGCGCGGTCTTCGTCGACCACACCACCGCGTCCGCCGACGTGGCGCGCGAACTCTACGCGCAGGCCAAGGACCTGGGCCTGAATTTCGTCGACGCGCCGGTGTCGGGCGGGCAGGCAGGCGCGGTCAACGGCGTGCTGACCATCATGTGCGGCGGTGAACAAGCCGTGTTCGATGCGATCAAGCCCGTGGCGCAGAGCTTCGGCCGCGCGGTCACGCTGGTGGGTCCGCCCGGAGCCGGCCAACTGGCCAAGATGGTCAACCAGATCTGCATCGCAGGCGTGGTGCAGGGTCTGTCCGAGGCGATCGCCTTCGGCCAGGCTGCCGATCTGGACATGAAGCTGGTGCTGGACGTGATCAGCAAGGGCGCGGCGCAGAGCTGGCAGATGGAGAACCGCGGCGGCACCATGGTCGACGACAAGTTCGACTTCGGCTTCGCGGTGGACTGGATGCGCAAGGATCTGGGCCTGGTGCTGGCCGAAGCCCGCCACAATGGCGCGCGCCTGCCCCTGACGGCCCTGGTGGACCAGTTCTATGGCGACGTGCAGAAGCTGGGCGGCGGCCGCTGGGATACCTCCAGCCTGATCAAGCGCCTGCGCGACTGAGCCCTGCCCTTGCGGCAAAAAAAAGGCGAGCCGCAAGGCTCGCCTTTTGCTTTGGACGCCTGCGCTTACGCGGCCAGGCTGTCCTGCTGCGCGGCGGGCAGCAGCGCGTCGATGCGCTGCTTGGCCTGCGCCATGCCTTCCAGCGCTGCCACTTCGCCCATGGCCATGCCTTCGGCGGCGATGAAGGTGACGTCGGTCATGCCCAGGAAGGCCAGCATCTGGCGCAGGTAAGGCGTCATCGTGTCCGAAGGCGTGCCTTCGGCCTTGCCGCCGCGAGCGGTCAGCACGAACACCTGCTTGCCCTTGACCAGGCCTTCGGGCACGCCTTCGGGGGTATAGCGGAAGGTGACGCCGGCGCGGGCGAGATGATCGAGATAGCTCTTGAACTGGGCGGGCATGTTGAAGTTGTAGACCGGAACGGCGAAGACCACGCGATCGGCCTCCATCAATTCGGCTACCAGAGCATCGCTCATCTCAACCAGGCGTTGCTGGTCCACGCTGCGGGCATCGGCCGGGGTGAACAGCGCGCCAGCGGTGTTTCCGTCGAAGTACGGAATGGGCTGGGCGCCGATGTCGCGAACCTTGATGGCCGCGGCCGGATTAGACGCCTTGACGCGGTTGATCAGGTGATCGGCCAATTGCTTGCTGTTGGAACGATCGCCGAGAATAGAGGAAAGGATAACCAGGGTCTTCATTGCAAATTTCTCCAGTGAGGGCCCGCTCGCTGCGGGCGGTCAGGATCCGTAGGCTTTGATCAGATCCCGAGTGCATGGCGTCACTGTAGACGGGTTAATTGTTCACATAAATCCGGTTATGATGAACTATTCGTTCCAGGAATAGAACAATCATGCAAGATCTCAACGACCTCTACTACTTTTCCCAGGTAGTCGAACAGGGGGGCTTCAGCGCCGCGGCCAGGGTGTTGGACATCCCGAAATCCCGCTTGTCGCGCCGGATCTCGCACCTGGAGGAAAGCCTGGGCGTGCGTCTTTTGCAGCGCACGACGCGGCGCTTGCGCCTGACCTCGGCCGGCGAGCGTTATCTGCACTATTGCCGCGAAATGGCCGCATCGGCGCGCGCCGCCGACGACGCCATGCGGCAACTGCAGGCCGAGCCCACCGGCCCCGTGATCGTGAGCTGCCCCGTGTCCATCGCGCAGGACGTGCTGTCGCCGCTGTTGCCCGAATTCCTGGACGCCTGGCCCGCCGTGTCGGTGCAGTTGCTGGTGACCAACCGCCGCGTGGACCTGATCCGCGAGGGCGTGGACCTGGCCCTGCGCGTGCGCACCAAGCTGGATACCGACGCCGAACTGGTCGTGCGCCACTTCGGCACGGCGCGCGGCACGCTGGTCGCCAGCCCCAGCTATCTGCAGCGCCATGGCACGCCCGACAGCCCGCAGGATCTCGCCACGCACACCACGCTGAGCTTCAGCGATCCGCAAAACGAAGTGCGCTGGCCGCTACGCAACGACAAGGGTGAAGAGGTGCACGTGGAATTGAAGCCGCAGCTGTCATGCAACGACTTCATCGTGCTGACCGAGGCCGCGGTGCGCGGCCGCGGCATCGCCCTGCTACCCTCGATCGCCACGCATGAACAGCTGCGGCGCGGCCAGCTGGTGCAGGTTCTGCCGCAATGGCAGTCGCCCGAGGGCATCGTGCATTGCATCTATCCGTCGCGGCGGGGCATGATGCCCGCCGTGCGCGCCCTGCTCGATTTCCTGTCGGAGCGCCTGCCCGCGATGTATCAGCGGCTGGAAAAGGCGCCGCTGCCGCCGGCTCAGTAGCCGCGCGAGCGGTCCACCACGCCGGTGATGGCTTCGCCGCGCTGCAGCTGCGCGACCTTGCCCGCGATCTGGCGGATGCTCTCGTCGCGCAAGGTGCGCGCCGCGATGTGCGGCGTCACATGCACGCGCGCATCGCGCCAGAACGCGTGGTCCTTGGGCAAGGGCTCGGTGTGGAAGACGTCCAGCGTGGCGCCGTCGATCTCGCCTTCTTCGAGCATCTGCACCAGATCGTCCTCGACCAGATGCTCGCCCCGGCCGACGTTGACCAGATGCGCATGCGGCAGCAGTTGCGACAGCGTTTCGCGGTTGAGGATGCCGACCGTGTCCGGCGTAAGCGGCAGCACGTTCACCAGGAAGCGCGTGCGGGCCAGGAACGCCGGCAAGGCGGCCGCTCCCGCAAAGGTTTCGACGCCGGGAATCTCGCGCGGCGTGCGCGACCAACCCGCCACGGGGTAGCCGAATTCGGCCAGGGTCTGAGCGACCCTGGCGCCTACCTGCCCCAGGCCCAGCACGCCCACCGGCCAGTCCGCCTGCCGCGAACCTTCACGGGTGTCCCAATGCTGCCGCGCCTGCGCATGGTCGAACGCTTCGAAATCGCGCGAGACGCGCAGCAGCGCATACAGCGCGTATTCCGCCATCTGCACCGACATGCCCGCGTCTTCCAGGCGGACGATGCGCACCTGCGGCGGAATCTCGGGCATCTTCAGCAAGGCGTCGACGCCCGCGCCCAGATTGAACAGCGTGGTCAGGCCGGTTTCGTGCTTGAAGAGTTCGGCCGGCGGACGCCACACCAGCGCCGCCTGCGCGCCCGAGGGCGGGCCGTCCGGATTCCACACGGAAATGCGGCATCCGGGCATGGCGGCTTCCAGCAGCGGAACCCAGGCGGCGGGATCATGGTGGGGACAGGCAAAGAGTATGTGCATGGTGGCTCTGTGTGCAGGCTCGGGAAGCCTCAAGCATGAGGGATGCCGCCGCACAAATCAAACGGCCCGGCATATGGCCGGGCCGCGTGCAGACAAACGGAAAAGCGCTCAGGCCGCCTGCGGCACCTCGGGCTTGCCTTTGCCCTTGTTCTTGTTGCGGCGCAGGAAGGCCCACACCTGCAGGAAGACCAGCAAGGCGCTCGCGCCGATGAACCACGCGCTGATCGGGCGCTCCACGAACACCGCCAGATCGCCGCGGGACAGCAGCAACGCGCGGCGGAAGTTCTCTTCGACCATGGGGCCAAGCACGAAGCCGAGCAGGATGGGCGCGACCGAGAATTCCAGCGTCATGAGGATGGCGCCGATCACACCGAAAGCCAGCACCTCCCAAATCTGGAAGAGACTGTTCTGGGTGCTGAACACCCCCACCGCGATGAAGAACAGCGCCGACGGGAACAGGTAGCGGTACGGCACCTGCAGCAACTTCACCCACACGCCGATCAGCGGCACGTTCAGCACCATGAGCAGCACGTTACCCACCCAGAAGCTGGCGATCAGGCCCCAGAAGATGTCCGGATGCTCGGTGATCAGCTGCGGGCCGGGCTGGATGCCCTGGATCAGCAGCGCGCCCAGGATCAGCGCCATCACGGCGTCGCCGGGGATGCCCAGACTCATCGTGGGGATGAAGTCGACCTGCGTCTTGGAGTGCGAGGACGCTTCCGGCGACGCCACGCCGGCGATCATGCCGGTGCCGAACTTCTCGGGCGTCTTGGAGATCTTGCGCTCCAGCGCATAGGCCACGAAGGTGGTGATGGTGGGGCCGGTGCCGGGCATGGCGCCGAACAGCGTGCCTACCGCCGTGCCGCGCACCATGGGCCAGAACGCGGTCTTGAGTTCCTGCTTGCTGGGCCGCATGTCGCGCAGGCGCAGCTTGGCGCCGCTGCCGATGATGGTCATGCGGTTGACGCTCATGAGGAAGTCGGCCACGCCGAACAGGCCCATGGAAATCGCCACCAGTTCCAGGCCGTCGGACAGGTCCAGCAGCCCGAACGAAAAGCGGATGGTGCCGGTATTCACGTCCGTGCCCACCACGCCGCACATCAGGCCGAACAAGGTCATCGCCACGCCCTTGAGCGGCGAGCCGCGCGACATCGTGGCGCCGGCCAAGAGGCCCAACAGCATGATCGAAAAGATCTCGGTGGGACCGAACTTGAACGCCACTTCAACCAGCAGCGGCGACGCGAAGATCATGACGATGATCCCCACCGACGCGGCGAAGAACGAACAGATCATCGTGATGCCGAGCGCGGTTCCGCCCTTGCCCTGTTTGGTCAGCGGATAGCCGTCCAGGCAGGTGACCGCGTGCGGCGGATGCGAAGGCAGGTTGAGCAGGATCGCGCCGATGGCGCCGCCGTACTGCGAACCGTAGAAGATGCCGGCCAGCATCAGGATGGCGGGCACCGGATGCATTACGTAGGTCAGCGGCAGCAGAATGGAAATGGCCGACAGCGCGCCCATGCCGGGCAGCACGCCGATGAGGTTGCCCACCAGCACGCCGAAGAACGACCACATCAGGTTGTGCCACTGGAAGGCGACGCCGAAGCCGTACCAGAGGTCCATCAAAGATTGAGAAATCATGGCGCTTCAACCCCAGCGAAACAGCGGAAGCTGCAACTGCAACGCCCACCAGAAGACGACGACCGCGATGACGGTCATGGCGATCGACAGCAGCAGAGCCTGCTTGATCGTGTTGTTGCGGTCGCCCAGCGCCGAGATGAACACGATGGCGAACGTGGCGGGCAGCAAGCCGCCGTAGTGGCCCAACAGCAGGAAGGCCAGGATGCCCAGCAGGATGCAGGCGCCGCCGCGGAAATCGGGCAGGCCGTGGCCATGGCCGTCGCCGGGCGGCGGCGCGGACGACTCGCCCGAACGCGCCGAGATGGCGATCAGCACGCCGGTCAGCGCCAGCAGGCCGCCGAGCGCCGCCGGGAAAAATCCGGGGCCCATGTGGCTCAGGGTGCCGATGTGATAGTCGGTGCCGCCGTAAATCGCCCCCAGCCCAATGAGGACCATCAGCGCTCCGCCGTAATAGTCCTTTCTATTGATTGTCTTTTGCACTTCATCCTCCTTCGTAGTGCGGCCGCACGCCTCACCGGGACACACGCTCGAACGAGCGCCGCCCGGTGCCTGACGACAGGTCCGGACGCAGATTACGGAAGGAAGCTGCTAATCCGCTTTCTATGCGCTGTCGTGCTCCTGAATCCGGGGGTTATCCCTGAACGGAAGCCGCACATGAATGCGGAAATGCGGAGAAGTTACTGATCGCCCTTGAGCTCGACATCGAGCGGACGAGGATATTGCGAGACGATGGCCGCTAGCGGCAGCCACAGCACGGAAGCCAGGCCGACGCCACCTTGCGCGTTCGGTTCGCCGTCGCGCAATTCGATGTCGCCATCGTTGCGGCGTGCGTAAGCGCGGGCGATCGCCAGCCCCAGGCCCGAGCCCGACGAGGCGACCGGCTTGTCCGTGCCGACCCGCTCGAAACGCGCGAAGGCGCGCTGGCGCAGTATCGGGTCCAGCCCCGGCCCGTTGTCGGAAACGGCAACCTCGGCGCGGTTGTCGCGGCAGCAGACCGACACGGTGATGCGCGCGCCAGCAGGCGCGTAGTGGATGGCGTTGTGCACCAGGTTCGACAAGGCTTCGTGCAGTTCGGCCTCGTTGCCCGACACCGGCGCGGGGGTTTCCTGACCCTCTTCGGAACCCGCCTGCACCCAGCCCAGGTCCTGCTGCTTTTCATGCGCCAGCGGCAGGTACTGCAGCACCACCTCGCGCGACACGGCGTTCATGTCCAGCAGTTGCCTCGGCAACTGGTCGGCCTGGTTGGCGTGAGCCAGCGACAGCAGCTGTTCAGTCAGGCGGCGCGTGCGGCCCAGCTGGTCGACGATGCCGCGCAGGCCCTCCTGCGCCCGGGCCGGATCGCGTTCGCGCAGCGCGTACTGCGCCTGCGTCAGCATGATGGCCAGCGGCGTGCGCAATTGATGCGAAGCATCGGCCAGGAACTGCGACTGCTCGTCGAGGACGCGGCGGTAGCGGGCGATATGGTGATTGACCGCATCGACCAGCGGCGCCACTTCGCTGGGCACGCGCGAGGCGTCCAGCGGCGTCAGGTCATCGGGGCGGCGCGCGCGGATATCGTTGCGCAGCCGGCGCAGCGGCTTCAACGCCCACGACACGCCCCACCACACCAGCAGCGCGACCAGCGCCAGCATGCGCGTGTCGCGCAGGATTTCCTGGCGCCGGGCGTTGTTCTCGGCCTCGATGCGCTTGCCTGTGCTTTCGGCCACCACGACCAGCACCTGGCGGTGCTGCCCCTGGTAGTACAGGTCGCGCACCACCGCGACGACGCGCACGGGATCGTTGCGATAGACGCTGTCGTAGAAAACGGGCTGGCTGTTGGAACGCGGCCAGGCAGGCGGACGCGGCATCTCCGGCATGCCGAGCAAGGTCTTGCCCGGCTCGGTGGGGACGGCGGCTCCGTCCGGCAGCGGCGGATCTATCTCTTCGATGCGGAAATACTTGCGCAGGCCCGCGCGGGACTCGAGCATCACCTGCGCGTACAGCGGCGTAGCGACCTGCAGGTTGCCGTCAGGCGTGAATTCCAGACTGCTTTCCAGCACCCGGGCAGGCTCGACCAGGGCGCTGTCGTAGGCTTCGTTGGTGATCTCGGCCAGCGTGCGGTAGTCGTTCACGCTGTCCACCACCAGCAGCACGATCACGCCCGGCAGCAGCAGAATGATCAACAGCGCGCGGATGCCCACGCGCGGCAGCTCGGATAGCCGCAGCCTCACTCAGGATTCCGCGGACTCGCTGGCGACGCTTTCCAGCATGTAGCCCAGCCCGCGCACGGTGACGATGCGCACGTCGCTGCCGGCCAGCTTCTTGCGCAGCCGATGCAGCACCACCTCGATGGCGTCGGGATTGGCTTCGCTATCGTGCGTGAACACCTTGCCGAACAGTTGGGACTTGTCCACCGGATAGCCGCTGCGGGTAAGCAAGGCGGCCAGGGCGGCATGTTCGCGCGGCGTCAGGAACAGCAACGAGCCGTCCAGGGTGAAGGCGCGGCTTTCGCTGTCGTAGGACAGCGAGCCGCATTGCAGGCGCGGATGCTGGCGGCCGCGGCTGCGGCGCACCAGCGCCGTCAGGCGCGCTTCCAGTTCCTCGAGCGCGAAGGGCTTGGTGAGGAAGTCGTCCGCGCCCAGGTTCAGGCCGCGCACGCGGTCCTGCAGAGCGCCTTGGGCAGTCAACAGCAGCACGGGGGTGCGGTCGTCGCGGTTGCGCATTTCGCGCAGCACCACCAGCCCGTGCTTGTCGGGCAGGCGCAGGTCCATGACGATGGCGTCGTATTCGGTACCGGCCATGAAGGCTTCGGCGGTGCGGGCGTCGGCCGCGTGGTCCGGCACGAACCCGCTCTGGGCGAGCGCGCGCATCAACCAGGACGCCATGTCCCGTTCGTCTTCAACCAACAATATGCGCATGACCGTCCGTTCCTTCAGGCAGATTCTCTGCTGCCCGTTGCCCGTGCACCCGCTGGCGCAAGTAGCGGGTTTCGTGATGGCGCCGGAAGAGGATAGCCGACAGCTCGTTCAGCGCCTGGGTGTAGACATCGCGCTTGAACTCGATCACGGCATCCAGGGGCACCCAATACTGGCTCCAGCGCCAGGCATCGAATTCCGGATGCTGCGTCGCGCGCAAGCACACGTCACTGTCACGTCCTACCAGGCGCAACAAGAACCAAATCTGTTTTTGTCCTTTATAGTGGCCACGCCACTCACGCCGGACGAAGTGATCGGGCACGTTATAACGTAACCAATCGCGTGTACGCCCCAAAATACGGACATGCTCGGGCTTCAAGCCCACCTCTTCATGGAGTTCGCGATACATGGCCTGCACCGGGCTTTCGCCATACTTGATGCCGCCTTGGGGGAACTGCCAGGCATGTTCCCTGATACGCTTGCCCCAAAAGACCTCGTTTCTACCGTTGACGAGAATGATGCCGACATTGGGGCGGTAGCCTTCGCGGTCAAGCATGGGCCACCCCCACCGAATTCAATACAATTACGATCGATTATACGTATCTGCAGCCACCTTTAAACATGCGCGCATCCAACTACCACATCAACACCCTCAAAGAAGCCCCTTCCGAAGCCGAAGTCGCCAGCCATCAGCTGATGACCCGGGCAGGGATGATCCGCAAGCTCGCGGGCGGCATCTACACCTACATGCCCCTGGGGCTGAAAGTCATCCGCAAGGTCGAGGCCATCGTCCGCGAAGAAATGAATGCCGCGGGTGCGATCGAGCTGCTGATGCCGGTGGTGCAGCCGGCCGAGCTCTGGCAGGAATCGGGCCGCTGGGAGCAATACGGCGCCGAGCTGCTGCGCATCAAGGACCGGCACCAGCGCGATTTCGTGCTGCAGCCCACGTCCGAGGAAGTCATCACGGACATCGCGCGCAACGAAATCCACAGCTATCGCCAGCTGCCGGTGAACTTCTATCACATCCAGACCAAGTTCCGGGACGAGCGCCGCCCGCGCTTCGGCCTGATGCGCGGCCGCGAATTCACCATGAAGGACGCCTATTCCTTCGACCGCGACGAAGCCGGCGCTCAGGCCAGCTACGACACCATGTTCAACGCCTACATGCGCATTTTCGGCCGCCTGGGTCTGGAATTCCGCGCCGTGGCCGCTGACACGGGCTCGATCGGCGGCACCCGCAGCCACGAATTCCAGGTGATCGCCGACACCGGCGAAGACCTGCTGGTCTACAACGCCGATTCGGACTACGCCGCCAACATGGAGCTGGCCGAGGCCCCCGGCCTGTACCCGACCCGCGCCGAGCCCGCCCAGGCCATGGCCGAAGTGCCCACGCCGGGCGCCGCCAAGTGCGAAGACGTGGCCAAGCTGCTGGGCCTGCCGCTGGAGCGCACGATCAAGTCCATCGTGCTGGCCACCGACGGCGAGAAAGGCGCCGACATCTGGCTGCTGCTGCTGCGCGGCGACCACGAACTCAACGAAATCAAGGCCGGCAAGCTGCCCGGCCTGGCCGGCTTCCGCTTCGCCACGGAAACCGAGATCGTCGAAACCTTCGGCTGCAAGCCCGGCTACCTGGGCCCGGTCAAGACCGTCCGTCCCGTGCACGTCATTGCCGACCGCACCGTGGCCAACATGGCCGATTTCGTCTGCGGCGCGAACAAGGAAGATTTCCACATCCAGGGCGTGAACTGGGGCCGTGACCTGCCCGAGCCCGAGCTGGTGGCGGACCTGCGCAACGTAGTCGCCGGCGACCCCTCGCCGGACGGCAAGGGCACCCTGTCGATCCAGCGCGGCATCGAAGTCGGCCACGTGTTCTACCTGGGCAAGAAGTACTCGGAAGCCCTCAAGGCCACCTTCCTGGACGAAACCGGCAAGCCCGCCGTCCTGGAAATGGGCTGCTACGGTATCGGCGTGACCCGCATCGTGGGCGCGGCCATCGAGCAGAACCACGACGCCCGCGGCATCATCTGGCCGCGCGCGATCGCCCCCTTCGAAGTGGTAATCTGCCCGGTCGGCTGGGGCAAAAGTGAAACCGTGCGTGACACCGCGCAAAAGCTCTACGAATCCCTCCTGGCGCGCGGCGTGGACGTCATCCTGGACGACCGCGATGCCCGCCCGGGCGTGATGTTTGCTGAATGGGAGCTGATCGGCGCGCCGCTCCGTGTAACAGTTGGAGAACGCGGCCTGAACGATGGTGTGGTGGAATTGCAGGCCCGTCGGGAAACCGAAGCGGCCAAGATTCCGGTAGAGTCCGCGCTTGAAGCCGTGCTGACGAAACTCGACACGCTGTAAACCTTATAGTAACTACGGACTTTCCGCGTCCCGACTGCCCTTTTCTATCCATCGTGACCGATCCGAAGTCCGCCGAATCCGTCCTGCAGGTCCGTGTCTACTACGAAGACACGGATGCAGGCGGAGTGGTTTTCTACGCCAACTACTTGAAATTCCTGGAACGCGCACGCACCGAGTGGCTGCGCAATCTGGGGGTCAACCAGTCCAACCTGGCGGCCAGCGAACAACGTCTATTCGTTGTCCGCTCCCTGGACATGTCCTACCGCAAGCCGGCCAGGCTGGACGATTTACTTACCATACGCAGCCGGATCACACGACTCGGCCGCGCTTCGATACACTTCGCGCAACGCGCGGAACGCGACGGGGAACTGCTTGCCGACGGCAACATCCAAGTCTGCTGCGTCGATGCCATTCACATGCGGCCGGCGGAGTTGCCGGCTGACGTTCGCGCCAAACTGGAATTCATTCAGGAATAACCATGCAAGTCACCAACGACATGTCGTTGCTTTCGCTGATTTCGCACGCCAGCGTGCCGGTCCAGCTGATCATGCTGATGCTGTTGGGCATTTCGATCATGTCCTGGACCTACATCTTCGCCAAGCGGCTGGCGATCAAGCGGGCCCATGCCCAGACCCGCCGCTTCGAAGACGATTTCTGGTCGGGCGGCGACCTGTCCATGCTGCAACAGGCCGTGGCCTCGCGCCGCGACGAGCAAGGCGCGCTGGCCCGCATCTTCGATGCCGGCATGACCGAATTCCTGAAGGCCCGCCGCGGCAATGCCTCCGGCGACGCCACCGCCCTGCTGGACGGCCCGCGCCGCGCCATGCGCGCCGCCTACCAGCGCGAGATGGATTCGCTGGAATCGCACCTGAACTTCCTGGCTTCGGCCGGCTCCGTGTCCCCTTACATCGGCCTGCTGGGCACGGTCTGGGGGATCATGCACGCCTTCATCGGCCTGTCGAACATGCAGCAGGCCACCCTGGCCTCGGTGGCTCCCGGCATCGCGGAAGCGCTGATCGCCACCGCCATCGGCCTGTTCGCGGCCATTCCCGCCGTGGTCGCCTACAACCGCTTCACGAACGACATCGATCGCATCTCGATCCGTTTCGACAGCTTCGTCGATGAATTCCTGAACATTCTGCAACGGCAGGTGCGCTAATGCCCTCGGTAAGCTCACGCGGCAGGTCCGGCCGCCGCATGAAGGCCGACATCAACGTGGTGCCGTACATCGACGTGATGCTGGTGCTGCTGGTCATCTTCATGGTGACCGCTCCTCTCATCACGCCCGGCCTGATCCAGCTGCCCTCCGTCGGCGCGGCTTCGGACGTGCCGGTCAAGCCGCTGGAAGTCCAGATTTCGGAAGACGGCAAGATCGCCCTGCGCATGCGCGAACCCGGCGCCACCATGCAGGACATCGCGCGCCCCGAGCTGGTGGCGCAAGTGCGTTCGCGCATTACCGCGGAAACCCCGGTGGTCATCGCCGCCGACGGCAAGGTGCCCTACGAAACGGTCGTGAAGGTCATGGATGAACTTCGCACCAGCGGCATCACCCGCCTGGGTCTGCTGGTGGACCAGTCCGCCGGCGCATCCCAGCCTGCTCCCGCAAAAAAACGCTAACGCGACGCCTTCCGCCGGCGACGCCGGCTTGCAACGCTCATGACGCCACCCATAATCCGACACCGCAGCGGCCCCCCGGCCACCCCGCCCAACCACGACAACCGGAAGGCATTGATCCTGGCCGTGGCCGTGCACGTGCTGCTGCTGATCGTCTTGATCTTTGGCGTGAACTGGCGCTCCGAGAGCCCCGGCCCCGTGCAGGTGCAGCTCTGGGCAGACGGCAATTCGCCCGTCTCGCCGCCGCCCACGCCGCAACCCGAACCCCCGAAGCCTCAGCCCAAGCCGGAACCGAAGCCGGAGCCTGAAAAGGCGCCCGAGCCTCCCCCACCGCCTCCCCCTCCTCCCAAGCCTGAGCCCGAAGCCCAGCCCAAGACCGAGGAAGTCGACCCCGAGATCGCGCTGCAGGAAGCCAAGAAAAAGCGCGAACAAGAGGAAAAGGCACGCCAGGCTGCCGAAGCCGCCAAGGAAAAGGCGCGCCTCGACGAAGAACGCAAGCAGGCCGAACTGAAAGAAAAGAAGCGTCTGGAGCAGGAGCGCCAGGCTGCTGAGAAGGCTGCTGCCGAAAAGGCCGCCGAGAAAGCCGCCGCCGACAAGGCTGCCGCCGAGAAGAAGGCCAAGGACGACGCTGCCAAGAAGGCCGCGGCGGACAAGGCCGCCGCCGAAAAGGCCGCTGCCGACAAGGCTGCCGAGGAAAAAGCCGCGGCCGAAAAGGCTGCCGCCGAGAAAAAAGCCGCGGCCGAGAAGAAGGCCAAGGAAGAAGCCGCCAAGAAGGCCGCCGCCGACAAGGCGCTGAAGGATGCCTTCCGCAACGACGCCCTGGGCGCCGCCGGCATCCCCGGCGGCACGGCCGACCGCAATCAGGCGGGCGGCGGACGCGACAGCGGCTATGGCGCCAAGGTCCGCGCCTGCGTGCAACCCGGGGTGGCTTATCCGCCCCCGGCCCGCAGCGGATCGGAAAATCCCACGGCACAATACCGGGTACAGTTAGGTTCCGACGGGAAGGTCAATGGCGTCACCTTGACCAGTTCTTCGGGCAATGCCGGCTTCGACCGCGCGGTCGAGACGGGCATCCGCCGTTGCAACCCCTTCCCGAAGCCCTCGACGGGCCGCTACGAACCCATTATTGACGTTGTGTACAGAATGTATGATTGACAGGAGATTGATGAATATGACTCCCGCTTATAGCCGACGAGTACCCCCCCTCGCTCTCTGGCGATCGTATGGACTCGGGCTGCTGATGCTGACCTTGGCCTGCCTGATGGCCATCAAGCCCGCCCATGCGCAGCTGCGCGTCGATATCTCCGGTACCGGCGCCACCCAATACCCCGTCGCCATCGCCGACTTCGCCGTCGACGACACCCATGGCCGCGCCCTGGCCGAAGTCATCCGCGCCGACCTGACCCGCACGGGCCAGTTCCGCCTGATCAACGCCGCCGGTTCCGGCCTGAACGTCGACTCCCCCATCGCCTATGACGACTGGCGTGGCAAGGGCGCCGATTTCATCGCCTACGGCAGCATCACGCGCGGCGCCGACGGCCGCTACGACGTGCGCTACCGCCTGGCCGACACGGTCAAGAAGGGCCAGCTGGACGGCGTGGCGTTCTCGGGCACCGAGCAGGAACTGCGCCGCGTGGCGCACCAGATCGCCGACCGCATTTACGAGAAGATCACCGGCGTTAAGGGCGTCTTCTCGACCCGTATCGCGTACGTGCTGAAGAAGGGCGCCACCTACGAACTGCAGGTGGCGGACGCCGACGGGCAGAACCCGCAAGTCGCCCTGCGTTCGCGCGAGCCCATCATTTCGCCGTCCTGGTCGCCCGATGGCACCAAGCTCGCCTATGTGAGCTTCGAATCCGGCAAACCTGTCGTCTACGTGCACAATCTGGCCACCAGCGCCCGTTCGCCTGTCGCCAACTTCAAGGGCAACAACAGTGCACCGGGCTGGTCGCCCGATGGCAGCAAGCTGGCGGTGGCTTTGACCCGCGATGGTTTGTCGCAAATTTACATCGTTGGCGCGACCGACGGCTCGAATCCGACCCGAGTTACGCGTTCTCCCGGGATTGACACCGAACCGAGCTTTACGCCAGACGGTGCTTCCATTATCTTTACGAGTGACCGCAGCGGCGGGCCGCAGATCTACCAGACCGGCTCGAGTGGTGGCGAAGCACGCCGCCTCACGTTTAATGGTGGTTACAACATATCACCCCGAATTTCCCCCGATGGATCGACGCTACTGTACGTTGCAAGACGCGACGGCGCGTTTCGAATCGCATCGTTGAACCTGTCCTCAGGCTCCGAGACCTTGTTGACTGATGGTCGTGACGATCAGTCCCCGAGTTTTGCGCCGAATGGAATGCAAGTCCTTTACGCCGCCATCCAAAATGGCCGTAGCGTGCTTGCTGGTGTCTCGAGCGATGGCCGCGTACGGCAGACGCTTTCGGTACTGAATGGGGAAATACGTGAACCGACTTGGGGCCCATTTACCCGATAACACGTGTGACTCTCTTTGCAAAGGAACTATCATGAAGTCGCGCATTGCCAAAAGCCTAACCATCGCCGCTCTGGCTGCCGCCCTGGCAGCTTGCAGCTCCGTCCCTCTCGACGATAAAGCGGGTCAGGGCGGAGGCGCTGGCCAAGGATCCTCGGCCTCTGGCCAGATCCTTGATCCCTTCAACCCCCAAAGCATCCTGGCGCAACAGCGCTCGGTGTACTTTGACTTCGACAGCTACACGGTGTCGGACCAGTACCGCAGCTTGGTCGAAACCCACGCCAAGTACCTGGCCTCGCATCAGCAGCAGACCATCAAGATCGAAGGCAACACCGACGAACGCGGCGGCGCTGAATACAACCTGGCCCTGGGCCAGCGCCGTGCCGACGCTGTGCGCCGCATGATGACCCTGCTGGGCGTCAGCGACAACCAGATCGAAACCATCAGCTTCGGTAAAGAAAAGCCGAAGGCGACTGGTACGTCGGAAGCCGACTTCGCGGAAAACCGCCGCGCCGATATCGTTTATCGCCGCTAAGCTTTTTCGTATAGTCTAGAGCCCTACCACGCGTCGGGACGGTCAACCGGCCGTCCCGACGTTTGTTTTTATACCCGGGAATTTTCATGCGCGATAACGTTCTGTCCCTGCGTCCTCTGATTGCGGCCACCGGCTTGGTGCTTGCGGCCCTTGCGGCGCCCGCCCACGCTTTTTCCGATGATGAGGCCCGCCGGGCCATCCTGGATTTGCGCCAACAGGTGCAGCAGCAGAACGAACAAAGCCAGCGCGCCAAGCTGCAATTGGCCGATCAGATCCAGGCCTTGCAGCAGGAAGTCGCCCAACTGCGCGACCAGCTCGAACTGGTGTCGCGCCAGCAGCCCTCGGCCAAGCCGGGCGGCGCGGCGGGCAGCGCCAATCCGCCGGGAGCCTCCGCCGGCGACCCCCAGGAACAGGCCGCCTATGACGGCGCGATCGACCTGTTCCGCAAGGGCCAGTACAAGGAAGCGTCCGAATCGCTGGCCGCCTTCACCGCCCTGTACCCCGCCAGCCAGCTCGCGCCCAGCGCCCAGTTTTACCTGGGCAGCAGCCGCTATGCACTGAAGGACTTCAAGGGCGCCATCGAGCAATTGAACGCCATGGTCCAGAAGGCCCCGGACAACGCGCGCGCGCCGGATGCTCTGCTGGTCATCGCCGGCAGCCAGATCGAAATGAACAATCGCGCCGGCGCCAAGACGACGCTGCAGCGCATTGTTCGCGACTACCCGACCACGCCGGCCGCCAGCACGGCCAAGAGCCGTCTGCAGCTGCTGCAGTAATGCCGCCTGCCGCGAGCGCGGTTGCCGCATACCGGCACATCCTGCGCCGCCGGGCAGGGCTTATCGCCCTGCTGCTGGCGGCGCTTTTCATTGCGCTGCTGGCCGACTTCACCGTCGGCCCCTCGGGCCTGCCCTGGGGCGAACTGTGGCAGACGCTCACTGCACCCGGCGCGGCTGATCCGACCACCCGAGTCATCGTGTGGGACATCCGTCTGCCATCGACGTTGATGGCCGCCCTGGTCGGCATGGCGCTGGGGATGGCGGGCGCGGAAATGCAGACCATCCTGAACAACCCCCTGGCCAGCCCATTTACGCTGGGCGTGTCGTCCGCCGCGGCCTTTGGCGCCTCGCTGGCCATCGTGCTGCAGCTGGGCCTGCCCGGCGTTCCCGCTGGCTGGCTGGTGGCCGGCAACGCTTTCCTGTTTGCGCTGCTGGCGGCCTTGATGCTGGACGCCGTGACCCGTTGGGGCGGCATGAATACCTCGGGCGTGGTGCTGTTCGGCATCGCCATGCTGTTCACCTTCAATGCGCTGGTGTCGCTGGTGCAGTTCATGGCCAGCGCCGAGGCGCTGCAGAACCTGGTGTTCTGGACCATGGGCAGCTTGTCGCGTTCCAGCTGGACCACGGTCGGCGTGCTGGCGGCGGCCTTTGCCGTGGCGCTGCCGCTGGCCATGCGCCAATCCTGGAAACTGACCGCGCTGCGCCTGGGCGAGGACCGCGCCGCGAGCTTCGGTGTGGACGTGCGCCGCGTGCGCGTTGCGGCGCTGGCCCGGGTCAGCCTGCTGTCGGCGCTGGCGGTGGCCTTTGTCGGCACGATAGGCTTCATCGGGTTGGTCGCGCCGCACATTGCGCGGCGGCTGTTCGGCGAGGACCACCGCTACTTCCTGCCGGGCAGCGCGTTGGTAGGCGCGGTGATCCTGTCACTGGCGTCGATCGCCTCCAAGAACCTCATGCCGGGCGTGGTCGTGCCGGTGGGTATCGTGACCGCCCTGGTCGGCATACCCTTTTTCGCGTCGGTGGTGCTGCGCCGGCAGATGCCATGACCGCGCCGCGCACCGCTGCAGCAACGACGCTATCCGTGCGCGGCCTCACGGCCGGCTACGGACGCTCGGACGTGCTGCATGCGCTGTCGATACCCGAGTTGCCCGCCGGCCAGGTGACCGCTCTGCTCGGCCCCAACGGCAGCGGCAAATCCACCCTGCTCAAGACCCTGGCGGGCCTGGTCCGCGTGCGCGCCGGACAGGTCACGCTGGACGGCCGCGACCTGCTGCGCCAGAGCTTCGGCGAACGCGCGCGCCACGTGGTCTACTTGCCCCAGGGCCTGCCCGCGGCCGTGCACCTGCGGGTGTTCGAATCCGTGCTGGTGGCGGCCAAGGCGGGCGACGGGCTGGGTACGCCAGTGGACATGCAAGCCATAGACCGGCTGCTGGAGCGCCTGGGCATTGCCCATCTGGCCTTGCAGTACCTGGATTCGCTGTCCGGCGGACAGAAGCAGCTGGTGGGACTGGCGCAGGCCTTGATCCGCCACCCGCGCGTGCTGCTGCTGGACGAACCGCTGTCGGCGCTGGACCTGAACTACCAGTTTCACGTCATGCAGCTGCTGCGGCAGGAAACCCTGGAACATGGCCTGATCAGCGTCATCGTGCTGCATGACCTGAACGTGGCGCTACAGCACGCCGACCGGGCCGTCATGATCCATGACGGCCGGCTGCACGCGGCGGGCCTGCCGGCGGACGTGATCACGCCGGCATCGCTGGCGGCGGTCTACGGGGTGGAAGGACGGGTGGAGGCCTGCTCGCGCGGCCTGCGGCAGGTGCTGATCGACGGGCTGCAAGCGCGCCCGCACTGAACGCGGGACAGCGCGATGTCAGGCGCGCAGCGCCACGTCCACGACCGGCGCGCCGGTCATGTCCGCCAGTTGCCGCGGCGTCAGGTTGAACACCGCATGCGGATGTCCCGCGGCAGCCCACAGGCTGTCGTAGTTGAAAAGATCCGCGTCCAGCAGCATCACCGGCTTGACCGCATGGCCGATGGGACACACGCCGCCGATCGCATAGCCGGTCATGTCGCGCACGAACTTCGCGTCCGCCTTGGCCAGCGGACCCACCTGCGAGGCCACCTTGGCCTCGTCCACTCGGTTCGCGCCGCTGGCGATGACCAGCACCGGCGCGTCATCCGAGGCGCGCCGGAAGATGATGGACTTGGCGATCTGCGCGACCTCGCAGCCTAGCCCCGCCGCCGCTTCCGCCGAGGTCTTGCCGGTTTGCGGCAGGACGACCACGGGCTTGTCATGCCCCAGTTCCAGCAGCAGGCGCGCGACGCGCTGGGCGGATTCGGGCAAGGCGGCAAGGGACTCAGGCGACATCGGGACGGCTCCGTTGAGTTGGGAAATAGGCGCGGCCAGCGCGCCGGGACATCGGAAACGAGTTTATCAGCGCGGAGGCGCGGCGCCTGCGGGCTAGAATGCGCTCCTGGCTTTCCCACACGACACCCATGCGTTCCGAACCCGTCCTGCCCCTGCAAACCGCCCTGATTGGCGGCTACGCCATGTCCTACACCGAGTACGGCAGCGGTGCGCCCCTGGTGCTGGTGCACGGCTCCTTGTCCGACTGCCGCTACTGGAAGTCGCAGATGGCGCCGCTGGGCAAGTCGTTCCGCGTGCTGGCGGTCTGCCTGCGCCGCTACTGGCCTGAAACCTGGGACGGCGAAGGCGAGGGTTTTTCAGTCGAACAGCATGCCAGCGACGTGCTGGAGTTCATCGATACGGTGGCAGGCGAACCGGCCCATCTGGTGGGCCATTCCCGCGGCGGCCGCGTGGCGCTGGAGGCCGCATTGCAGCAGCCTGCCGCGCTGCGCAGCCTGACCCTGGCCGATCCGGGCCTGCCGCTGCCCGGCGACGACGACCTGCGCGGGGGCTTTCGCCAGCGCGCGCTGGCGCTCATCCGCGACGGCGAGATCGAAGATGGCCTGGCGCTGTTCGTGGATACCGTCACCGGACCCGACACCTGGCAACGCATGGTGCCGTGGTTCAAGGAAATGGTGCGCGACAACGTCGGCACGCTGTTCGGGCAGGCCGAGGAAAAGCCCGAAGCGCTGACGCCCGGGCAGATCGGCACGCTGAAGCTGCCGACCCTGCTGATTGGCGGCGCGCTCAGCCCCGCGCCCTATCCGGCCGTTTTGGATGCCCTGTCGCAATGGCTGCCGCAAGCGCAGCGCGTGACGATCACCGGATCGTCGCACGGCATGAACCTGGGCAATCCGCGCGCCTTCAACGGCGCGATCGAGGCATTCATCGGCGGCTGAGGCCGGCGCCCCCGCCGCAAGCCAGCGTTCGGCGCCGAGCTGTCGCATGCGCTCGGCCGCAAGGCGAGCCAGGCAAGCACGCCTCAGGGCTCGACCGAAGGCGTGTGCTTCAGACGCCGCAACACGAAGGTGGAACGGCTGTGCCGCACGCCGCGCAGCTTGTAGAGCCGCTTGCGCAGGAACTCCTCGTAGCCTTCGGTTCCCGCCACCGCCACCTTGATCAGATAGTCATACTCGCCCGTCACGAGAAAGGCCTCGACCACTTCCGGCAGCCGCGTGATCTCTTCGCCAAAGCGCGCCAGCGTGTCGTCATCGTGGTGTTCCAGCGTCACCTCGATCATGACGGTGTCCGGCAAGCCCAGCGCCTTCTGGTTCAAGAGGGCGGCGTAGCCCTCGATCACGCCCGCCTCCTCCAGCGCCTTGACCCGGTTCCAGCAAGGCGTGGGCGACAGGCCCACCTGCTCGGCCAGTTTCAGGTTGGTGAGGCGCCCGTCCGCACGCAGCGCGCGCAGGATCTTGCGGTCGGTTTCGTCGATTTTGGGCGATGTGGACATGGGAAGGCCGATAGAAAAGATATTTTCCCTGGAAAAACCAATTCTACAAGACAGATATTTTCCTGAATCAGCAAATACGGCGTGAATCAGGAAACCTATTTTGCCCTCCTGCCCGTAGACTCTCCTGCAAGACGGTCACCTATCCCGCCCGTCCGATTTCGGCGTCCACGCTGCGGCACAACCCGGCGCAGACGCCGGCAGTATCAACGCAGCACGCCGCGCGCCGATCCGCACGGCAGGAAACCATGTCTCTCGCAGCAGCAGCACCCGCAAGAACCGGCCTGGGCCTTTCCGGCACCGCCATGCTTTTGGCCGCTCCGGCGCTCTTCGCCTCCAACATGGTGGCGGCCCGCTGGGCCCATGATGCCAACCTCCCCCCCGTGTTCCTGGCCTTCGGCCGCTGGCTGATCGCCCTGCTGATCCTGCTGCCACTGGCCGCGCCCGCCCTGCGCGCGCATCGCAAGATCTTGTGGCGCGCCCTGCCGTCGCTGGCGCCGCTGGCGGTGCTGGGCATGGGCGTGGCCGTGGCGCCGCAATACATCGGCGCCCAGAACACCAGCGCGACCAACATCGCCCTGATCTTTTCGTGCAGCCCCATCCTGGTGGCGCTGCTGGAAGCCATCATCTGGCGCAAGCCGCTGTCCGCCCTGCGCGGCGCGGGCCTGGCGCTGGCCTTGGGCGGCGTACTGGTGGTGCTGGCGCGCGGTGACGCGCAGACGCTGGCCCGCCTGGATTTCGGCCAAGGGGATCTCTGGGTGCTGCTGGCCGCCACTGGCTGGGCCTTCTACACCGTGTTGCAGAAGCGGCTGAGTCTGCCCGCGGTGCCGGACAGCGCCCGGCTGGCCGCCATGATGCTGGGCGGCGTGCTGGCCCTGGCGCCCTTTGCCGCGATCGAGGCCGCGGCCGGCGCCACGCCGCCCTGGGGCGATCCGCGACTGGCCGCGGTGCTGCTGTTCCTGGCGGTGGTGCCCAGCCTGGGCGCGTACTACGTGTACGGCCGCCTGATCAGCCAGGCCGGGCCGGCCACCGCGGGGCTGTCGATGTTCCTGGTGCCGGTCTATGCCGCGCTGCTGGCCTGGCCGCTGCTGGGCGAAGCCCCGCAGCTGTTCCATGCCTACGGTTTCGTGATGATCCTGCTGGGCGTGAAGCTGGCCTCGTCGCGCATGCGCGCGGCGGCGGCCACGGCCGCCGCCCCGGCCTGAAGCGGACGGCTCAACGGCCGGTGCCCTGAGCCGCCATCACTTCCTGCGCCACCTGGCGCGGCGCCTCGGCATAGTGCTTGAACTCCATACTGTAGGTCGCACGCCCCTGGGTCAGCGAGCGCAGCGAGGTGGAGTACCCGAACATCTCGGCCAGTGGCACTTCGGCGCGCACCAGCTTGCCGCCGCCGCCCGCGATGTCCTCCATGCCCTGCACCATGCCGCGCCGCGAGGACAAGTCGCCCATGACGTTGCCGGTGAAGTCCTCGGGCGTTTCCACCTCGACCTGCATCATGGGTTCCAGCAGCACCGGATCGGCGCGGCGCATGCCTTCCTTGAAGGCCATCGAGCCCGCCATCTTGAAGGCGTTCTCGTTCGAATCCACGTCGTGGTACGAGCCGAAGAACAGCGTCGCCTTCACATCCACCACCGGATAGCCCGCCAGCACTCCGGCATTGAGGGCTTCGCGTATGCCCTTGTCGACGGCCGGAATGAACTCGCGCGGCACCACGCCGCCCTTGATGGCATCGACGAATTCATAGCCCTTGCCGGGCTCCTGCGGTTCCAGCTTGAGCACCACATGGCCGTACTGGCCGCGCCCGCCCGATTGCTTGACGAACTTGCCTTCGACCTCGTTGCAGGTCTTGCGTATGGTTTCGCGGTACGCGACCTGGGGCTTGCCCACCGTGGCCTCGACGCCGAACTCGCGCTTCATGCGGTCGACCAGGATTTCCAGGTGCAGCTCGCCCATGCCGGAAATGATGGTCTGGCCGGACTCTTCATCCGTGCGCACGCGGAACGACGGATCCTCTTGCGCCAGGCGGCCCAGCGCGATGCCCATTTTTTCCTGGTCGGCCTTGGTCTTGGGCTCCACGGCCTGGGAAATCACGGGCTCCGGAAACACCATGCGTTCCAGGATGATGATGTGGGCGGGATCGGTCAGCGTGTCGCCAGTGGTGACGTCCTTGATGCCCACGGCCGCCGCGATGTCGCCCGCGTAGACCTCGGTGATCTCGCGCCGCTCGTTGGCGTGCATCTGCAGGATGCGGCCCAGCCTTTCCTTCTTTTCCTTGATGGGATTGAAGACCGAGTCGCCCGATTTCACCACGCCCGAATAAACGCGGAAGAACACCAGTTGGCCGACAAAGGGGTCGGTCATGATCTTGAAGGCCAAGGCCGAAAACGGCTCGTTGTCGGTGGGATGCCGTTCGATTTCATGATCGCGCACGTCGTGGCCCTTGATCGCGGGCACGTCAACGGGTGAAGGCATATAGTCGATGACCGCGTCCAGCATGGCCTGCACGCCCTTGTTCTTGAACGCGCTGCCACAGAGCATCGGCACGATCTCGTTGGCGACCGTGCGCATGCGCAGGCCCTGCTTGATTTCATCCTCGGTCAAGGGTTCGCCCGACAGGTATTTTTCCAACAGGGTTTCGTTGGCCTCGGCGGCCTTCTCCACCATCTTGTCGTGCCATTCCTGGGCCTGGGCCTGCATCGAGGCGGGAATGTCGCGGTACTCGAAGCGCACGCCCTGGCTGGCCTCATCCCAGATGATGGCCTTCATCTTGACCAGGTCGATCACGCCTTCGAAATGGTCCTCGGCGCCCACCGGCAGCTGGATGGGCACGGCGTCGCCCTTCAGGCGTTCGGCGATCTGGCGCTGCACGCGCAGGAAGTCGGCGCCGACCCGGTCCATCTTGTTGACGAAGGCCAACCGCGGCACCTTGTACTTGTTGGCCTGGCGCCAGACGGTTTCGGATTGCGGCTGCACGCCGCCCACGGCGTCGTAGACCATGACCGCGCCATCCAGCACGCGCATGGAACGCTCGACCTCGATGGTGAAGTCGACGTGGCCCGGCGTGTCGATGATGTTGATGCGGTGTTCGGGATAGTTGCCCGCCATGCCCTTCCAGAAGGCGGTGGTGGCGGCCGACGTGATGGTGATGCCGCGTTCCTGTTCCTGCTCCATCCAGTCCATCACGGCGGCGCCGTCATGCACCTCGCCGATCTTGTGGGTGATGCCGGTGTAGAAGAGGATGCGCTCGGTGGTCGTCGTCTTGCCCGCGTCGATGTGGGCGCTGATGCCGATATTGCGGTAAAGCTCGATACGCGTCTTGCGAGTCATGGCCTCTTCCCTTGCAGTGAACTACCGGGCGAAGACGGCAAGCCCGACCGGGCCTTGCCGCGGCGGGCGCCATGCCGCGTAGGGTGCTTGAGAATCGCGGAACCGCGCCCGCACTGATGCGTAAATATTACGCGCGGCGCGACAAGAAACAAGCCTAGTCCCTGCAAGGGCCAAGGATAAAAAAAAGCCCCTCCAACGGGAGGGGCTCGTTTGCCATGCACCAGCCTGGGGCGAGCCTCAGGGGCTGCCCGCAGCGGCGTACCGTGCAGGCTACTTCTTTTCTTCCTTGACGCGGTACACCAGCACGGCGGTGCTGGCCAGCGACAGAACCTTGGCGGTGACGCTGCCCAGCAGCAGGCGCGAGAGGCCGCTGCGGCCGTGGCTGCCGATGAAGATCAGATCGCAGCCGGCGTCGGCGGCGGCTTGCACGATGCCGTCGGCAACGTTGAAGTTCGACACGGCGCGCGACTCGGACTTCACGCCGGCGGTGTCGGCGCGGTCGGTGATCTGCTTGAGGTACTTGTCGGCCTGCTCGGCGGAGGCCTTTTCGTAGTCTTCGTCGGTGATGGCGTAGGCGGCAGCCATGCCGTCAAAGCCGATCGTGGCTGCGAAGGGCTGGGTCACGTAGAGCGCGACGACTTCAGCGCCCACGGAACGCGCAAAGCAAATGCCGGCATTGGCGGCTTGGGCCGAGAGCGGAGAACCGTCGGTGGGAATCAGGATCTTCTTGAACATCTTGCCTGCTCCTGTTTGTGAGGTACCTCCATGCTACCGGAAACGCGCCAGGTTCACATCAACCGAACCCGGCGCGCCTTGACGCGCGTCAAGCGCGATCAGCCCAGCTGCTGGGCGGCGGCGAACAGATTGGTGCAGCGGGTGCCGGTGCGGCAGTACGCCAGGACCGGGCCCGGCAGCGTGCGCAGCAGCTCGGCGAAACGCACCACGTCGGCGGCGGTCATGGCGCTGCCGACTACGGGCTGGTATTCGATCTGCAGGCCGGCGGCCAGGGCGGCCTTGGACACGTCCGCGGCGGTGGGCTGGTCCGGGCCGCCTTCAAAATCGGGACGGTTGATGATCACGCTCTTGTAGCCGGCGGCGGCGACGTCCGCCATGTCGTCCGGGCCGAGCTGGGGCGCGACGGCGAAATTCTGGGTCAGGGGTTTGATGGGTGCGGACATGGCGGTTCCTTCAATGGCTTCAAAGAGACAGCTTTCTATTATTGATTGCTGGAGGCGTTTTGCGCGAAGATTTTTTCCAGATCGGTCCAGACGCCGCGATGATCGGCGATCGTGACCGAAAAGCGCAGCATCGTGGACGGCGCCTGGGACGGGGAAAACAGCGTGCCCGGAGCCAGCAGCATGCCGTGGTCGGCCGCCACGCGCGCCAGCGCCTCGGTATCGCGGCCGTAATCGGCCCAGACGAACATGCCGGCGTGCGGCTCGTGGTGCACCGTCAACCCCAGTTTCAGCAACCCTTTCAGGCAGCGCTGGCGGGCGTCGTCCACCCGCAGGCGCACGCGCTCGATGTGGCGGCGGTACTGCCCTTCCATCAGCACCCGGTGGATCACCCGCTCGCCGAGTTCGGGCGAGGTCAGGCCGGCCAGCATCTTCAGGTCGGCGAGCTTCTGCAGGATGTCGGGATTCGCCGCCAGATAGCCCACGCGCAGGCTGGCCGCCAGCATCTTGGAATAACCGCCCACCAGGATCACCCGTTTCAGGCGGTCCAGCGCGGCCAGCTTCATGGCGCCGCCCGGATGCAGTTCGCCGTAGGTGTCGTCCTCGACCACGAGAAAATCGTGGCGTTCGGCGATGCGCAGGATGTCGTAGGCGGCGCCGGCCGACAACGTGTGGCCGGTGGGGTTGTGCACGGAACTGTTGATGATGAAGAGCTTGGGCTTGTGTTGGGCAGCCAGCTGTTCGAGCAGCGCCGTATCGGGGCCGTCGGGGCCGCGCGGCACGCCGATCAGGCGCGCGCCGAAGGCGGCCAATCGGCCGAAGATGACGAACCAGGCCGGGTCTTCGACCAGCACGGTGTCGCCCGGTTTGACCAGGTGCCGCGCGATCAGGTCCAGGCCGTGCGTGACGCCGTTGGTCGTCAGCAGGTTGAGTTCCGGATGCGCAGGCACGCCATCGTTCTGCAGGAAGGCGGCGATCTGCTGACGCAGCGGCGCGAAGCCCTGCGGGTGGCCATAGCTGACCAGATGGCCGCGCACCGAACGGCCCACGGCGCGCACCGCGCCCGCCACCATCTCGGGGTCGAGCCAGTCCGCCGGCAGCAGCCCTGCGCCGCCCGGCATGCCTGAAGGGTTGGTGTCGCGGAACATGCTGCGCAACAGCCAGGCGACATCGATCCGGGCAGGCGGCGTGAACGCCGCGGGCGCCGCGCTGGCCACGGCGGCCAGGTGGCCGCTGCGCGCCCGCACGAAGAACCCCGCGCCCCGCCGCGACTGCACCAGGCCGCGGGCCACCAGGCGGTCGTAGGCCTCGACCACGGTGAAGCGGCTGACGCCCGACTGTTCGGCCATCTTGCGGATCGACGGCAGCCGGGTGCCGGGCCGCAGACCCTGTTCATCGATGCGGCGCGCCAGCCCATCGGCCAGCTGTGTCACCAAGGTGGCGTCGGCCTGGCGCACGGGCTGCCAGGGCATGGGGGAGGTCGCGGCGGCGGCAACTGTCATGGGGATTTCACCAGGCCAGTAAGTAAAGTGATATGCAAAAGTGTACCGGTACTGTACCGATAACTATGCGTAGAGTGACAGCAATGCCGAAAACCCGCAATAGCGGATGGGCACGATGCCCGCGGCGTTCCCCAACCTTGGTGGCTGTGATGACCCGTCCCGCTTTCTATCCGACCTCCCAGGCTGCGCCTGGCGCGCCCGCTGGGCTGTGGGAGGGGTACGGCTATGGCTTTCTGGGGGTGCTGGTCTTTTCCCTGACGCTGCCCATGACCCGCCTGGCCGTCGGCGAGCTGGCGCCGCTGCTTGTGGGACTGGGCCGGGCGCTGCTGGCGGCGGTGCCGGCCATCGCCGTGCTCTGGCTGACGCGCGCGCGCCGCCCGAACCGCGAGGAATGGCCGGGCGTGATCCTGGCCGCGCTGGGCATCGTGGTGGGCTGGCCGCTGGCATCCTCGCTTGCCATGCAGACCGTGCCCGCGTCGCAGGGCGCCGTCTTCAACGGGCTGCTGCCCCTGTCGACCGCGGCCTTTGCCGCGCTGCGCAGCGGCGAGCGCCCCTCGCCCGCCTTCTGGGCCTGGGCCGTGCTGGGCGCCGCGCTGGTGACGGCCTATGCCCTGCGCCAGGGCGAAGGCGCCCTGCAGCCGGGCTATCTGTGGCTGTTGCTGGCCGTGGTCCTGGGCGGCATGGGCTATGCCGAGGGCGCGCGCGCTTCCCGCACGCTGGGCGGCGGGCGCACCATCTGCTGGGCGCTGGTGATCAGCGCGCCCGTGGTGGCCGCGCCGGTCGGCTGGATGGCGGCGCAGCAGGCCAGTTGGCCCAGCGCCCCGGTGATCTACGCCAGCGCCTATCTGGCGCTGGGTTCCATGTTCCTGGGCTTTTTTGCCTGGTATCGCGGCCTGGCCGTGGGCGGCATCGCCCGGGTCGGCCAGGTGCAGTTGCTGCAACCGTTCCTGACGGTGGTGGCGGCCGCATTGTTGTTTGGCGAATCCGTGGAGCCGGCGACGTACGTCTTCGCGGCTGCCGTGATCGCCGTTATCGCCGGCGGACGCCGCGCCATCGTCAGGACCAAAGAATGAATCTGCTCCCCTCCAACTGGGCCGACGTGCCCCTGATGTCCCTGTCCCTGCTGGGCCCGCTGGCCATGTTCGCCCTGGTCAGTTCCATCACCCCCGGACCCAACAACGTGATGCTGGCCTCGTCCGGCCTGAACTTCGGCTTCCGCCGCAGCGTGCCGCATCTGCTGGGGGTGAACCTGGGCTTCACCTTCATGATTTTCCTGGTGGGAATCGGGCTGGGCTCGGTGTTCCAGCAGGTGCCGCAGCTTTACACCGTGCTGAAGTACGCGGGCGCGGCCTATCTGCTGTACCTGGCGTGGAAGATCGCGAATTCGGGCGAAATGGACGACGGCGAAGCGCGCGGAAAGCCGTTCACCTTCCTGCAGGCCGCCGCCTTTCAGTGGGTCAACCCCAAGGCCTGGGTCATGGCCGTGGGCGTGATCGCCACCTACACGCCGCAGAATGGCTTCTTCGCCAATCTGGTCATCGCCACCGTCGTCTGCGGCATCGTCAACCTGCCCAGCATCGGCATCTGGGTGACCTTCGGCACGGCGCTGCGCCGCGTGCTGCACAAGCCCTGGGCGATCCGCGCCTTCAATGTGGGCATGGCGCTGCTGCTGGTGGCGTCGCTGTATCCGGTAGCGCTGGAAATGCTGCACTGACGCGGCGCTCAGGCCAGCAACCCCACAACCACGGCGGGCGTGACCAGCACATTGAACAGCCCCGCCATCACCATCACCAGGCCCGCGACGGCGCCTTCATCGGCCGCCAGTTCGCGGGCCTTGGCCGTTCCGGCGCCGTGCGCGCCCATGCCGAACAGCGCGCCGCGCGCCAGCGCCGAACGCAGCGGCAGCCAGCGCCGCATCAACTGGCCCAGGGCCGCGCCGAACACGCCCGTGACGATCACGAAGACGGCCGTCAGGTCCGGCACGCCGCCCACGTGCGACGACACGGCCACCGCGAACGGCGTGGCCACCGAACGCGGCAGCAGGCTCAGGCGCAGGTCCGGCGACAGGCCCAGCAGGCTGCCCAGCATCCAGGCGCTGGCGCCTGCGATCAGGCTGCCCACCGCCACGCCCGCCACCAGCACCGGCCAGTAACGGCGGATCAGCGCGCGCTGTTCATACAAGGGCAGCGCGAAGGCCACGATGACCGGGCCCAACATCGCCATCAGCCAGTGCGACCCCGCCATGTAGTCCCGGTAGTCGGTGTGCAGCGCAAGCGCCAGCGCCAGCAGCAGCGCGGGCGCCACCACCAGGGTCGACGTGCACCAGTAGGCATAGCGCCGGTAGAACAGGCGCGCGCAGACATAGGCCAGCACCGTCGCGGCGGGCCAGAACAGCAAGTTGAAATCAGCTGGCATGGCGATTCATCCAGCGATAGCAGAGATCAATGGTCAACGCCGTGCCGGCCATCACCAGAACCGTGCCCAGGAGGATGACGGCCAGCAGCTTCAAGCCCAGCACGCCCAGGAATTCGCGGTGGTCCAGCAGCGACATGACGGCGGGCACGAAGAACAGCAGCATCTCGCCCAGCAGCCAGCTGGCGCCGCGATGCACGTTGCGCACCCGCAGGCGGCGCGTGGCCAGCAGCGCCAACACCAGCGCCATGCCGATGACGCCGCCCGGCACGGGCAGACCCAGCAACTGGGCCAACGCCTGACCCAGCAAGGAGAAGAGGACCAGCAGACAGATTTGCAGCACGCGGCTGCGGCGCAGCGTGCTGCGTAGAAGAAGGGCGAGGCGTGGGCGAGACATGAGACGAAGTTCCTGCGGCAAGCAGATGTTTTACGCCTACGGTGCTCATAGATAAAATGAATTTGATGAATTCAAGTTATTCCAGATAGGCATACACATGGAACTGCGTCCGTTGCGCGCCCTGGTAGAAGTGGTCCGCCAGGGCGGTTTCTCGCAAGCCGCCCGGGCCGTCTTTGCCACCCAGCCCACCGTCAGCAAAGCGGTGCGCCAGCTGGAAGACGAACTGGGCATGCCGTTGCTGGACCGCCACGCCCAGCCGCCGCGGCTGACCGCGGCTGGCGAAATCGTCTACCGCCGCGCCGTGGCCATGCTGGCGCAGCGCGATGATCTGTACGCCGAACTGGACGAACTGAAGGGGCTCAAGCGCGGCGTGCTGCGCCTGGGCCTGCCGCCGCTGGGCAGCAGCACCCTGTTCGCCCCCATGTTTGCGCGCTTTCGCAGCCGCTATCCGCAGATTGAAATCAGCCTGGTGGAACACGGCAGCCGCCGCCTGGAGGAAATGGTGATGGCTGGCGAGATCGAACTGGCCGCCTCGCTCAAACCGGTGCCCGACATCTTCGAATGGCAGCCCGTGGCACGCGAGCCGCTGGTGGCGCTGATGCCGGCCGACCACCCCAAGGCGCACGCCGCAACGGTCGGATTGAGCGATCTGCGGGACACGCCCTTCATTCTGTTCGAGACCGGCTTCGCCCTGAACCGCATCATCCACGACGCCTGCCAGCGCGCCGGCTTCTCCCCCACCGTGGCCGCGCGCAGCGGCCAGATCGATTTCATCGCGGCGCTGGTGGCGGCCGGCCTGGGCGTGGCCTTCCTGCCGCGCCTGAAGGCCCGCGAAGAGCTGCACGCCGGCGTGGCGCGCGTGCCGCTGCGCGATGCCGGCACGGACTGGGAGATGGTGCAGGTGTGGCGCCGCGGCGGCTACCTGTCGCATGCCGCCCAAGCCTGGCTGGCCTTGACCCGGGAAGTCCATCCCGAAGTATGCTGATGCCGGAACCCAGCCGCCCCGCCCGGGTCAGACTATCCATGCCAGCCCTACCCCGCCTTTCTCCCCGCCGCCTGTTCGCCGTTGCCTTGCTTGCAGGCGCCAGCGTGGTCGGCTGCACCCAGCTCGATTCCTGGCAGCGGCAGACTATTTTCTCCCCCCAGTCCGAACCGCAGACCTGGTGGCGCGAACCCGCCGCCGGCACCCAGGTTTATGACCTGACGCTGGCAGGCGGCGACAAGGTGCGCGCCTGGTACTGGCAAAGCCCTCAAGCCGGCGCGCCCACCGTGCTGTACCTGCATGGCGCACGCTGGAATCTGAACGGCAGCGCCTTCCGCATCGACGGCTGGACGCGCATGGGCTATTCCGTGCTCGCCATCGACTACCGCGGCTTCGGCGCGTCGACCCCGCGTCTGCCGTCCGAGGAAAGCGCGCTGGAAGACGCCGTGGCCGGGCTGAAGGAGCTGGCGCGCATCCAGCCCGATCCGGCGCGCCGCTTCATCTACGGCCATAGCCTGGGCGGCGCAATCGCCATCGACCTGGCCGCGCGCCCCGACCAGCCGGCATTCGCCGGCCTGATCGTGGAATCCAGCTTCACCAGCATCGGCGCGATGCTGGCCACGCTGCGCTGGGGCAAGGTGCCTGGCGCCAGCCTGCTGGTCACGCAACCGTTCGCTTCCGTGGAAAAGCTGGCGCGCATGCGCACACCCATGCTGTTCATGCACGGCACCGCCGACCGCGTGGTGCCGCACACCATGAGCGACGAGCTCTACGCCGCCGCAGGCAACGTTGCGCCCGAGCTCAAACGCCTGGTCAAGATCGAAGGCGCCTCGCATTCCGGCGCCTTCCGCAGCGGCGCGCAATACGAGACCGCGGTGAAGACCTTCATGCAGGACGCGAGCCGCGCGTATCCGCGCAAGGCCGGCTAGCCTCCGCAGTCCGCCAGCCCGGCCTGGGCTGCCTCTCTCCCTCGCCTCCATCCGACCTCTCTACGGCCGCCGGCAAGCACGACGCCTGCCTTGCCCGTGCGCGCAAGGCGCACGCTTCCCGCTCATCCCCAGAAATCACGCATCGGCTTGTCTCCGCCTCCGGGTTGACCCGCCCCGGGAAATCCCCAAATCAAAATATCTTCTAAATATATTTATCAGATATTAGACTTTGCACCTGCTCGCCGCTCCGCCATTGAAGCGACGGCATCTTGAGGAGAAGCCAGTTGAGTAACGTGCATTGGCAGGGCGTCTTCCCTGCCGTAACGAGTAAGTTCCATGCCGACGAGACCCTCGACTTCGAGGCGATGCGCAAGCACTTCGGCTTCCTGATCGACAACGGCGTACACGGCCTGGTCACCTGCGGTTCGCTGGGCGAAGCCAGCACCCTGAGCCTTGAAGAAAAGCTGGAAGTGACGCGCTGCGCCGTGGAAGTCAGCGCCGGCCGCATTCCGGTCCTGGCCAACGTGTCCGAGACCAGCACCCGCGAAGCGCTGCGCTTCATCAAGGCCGCCGTGGAACTGGGCGTGGACGGCTTCATGCTGATGCCCTCGCTGATCTACGTGGCGGACTCGCGCGAAGCGATGCAGAGCATCCGCACCATGGCCGAAGCCGCGCAGAAGCCCTGCATGATCTACAACAATCCCGTCGCCTACCGCGTCGATCTCAAGCCCGAGCACATGGCCGAGCTGGCCGACTGCAAATGGCTGGTCGCCATCAAGGAAAGCAGCGACGACGTGCGCCGCCTGACCGACCTGCGCAACGCGCTGGGCACGCGCTATCAGCTGTTCATCGGCGTGGACGACCTGTCGTTCGAGGCGCTGGCGCTGGGCGCGGACGGCCTGCTGGCCGGGCTGGTCACCGCCTTCCCGCGCGAAACCGTGGCCCTGTACGACCTGATGAAGGCGGGCAAGTGGCAGGAAGCGCTGGCGCTGTACCAATGGTTCACGCCGCTCCTGCATCTGGATGTGTCGACCAAGCTGGTGCAGAACATCAAGCTGGCCGAGACCCTGGCCGGCGTGGGCAATGAGCACGTGCGCCGCCCGCGCCTGCCGCTGGCCGGCGCCGAACGCGAACGCTGCGCCGCCATCATCCAGGCGTCGCTGGCCAAGCGCCCCGCGCAGTACCAGTCGAAGTAAGGCCGGGCTCCGGAAGAAGCACGAACCTCCTGGCGCGTGGCGGGACCGCGACGCGCCAGGGCCTGTCCCCAGCAAGCCCAACGGACATCATGCAAAGCGACATCATTCTTCAGACCCGGGGCCTGAGCAAGGAATTCCGCGGCTTCGTCGCCGTCAACAACGTTGACATGAGCGTGCGCCGCGGCGCCATCCACGCGCTCATCGGCCCCAACGGCGCGGGCAAGACCACCTTCTTCAATCTGCTGACCAAGTTCCACATCCCGACGCGCGGCCAGATCCTCTACGACGGCGTGGACATCACGCAGGAACGCCCCGCGCAGACCGCGCGTCGCGGCATCGTGCGCTCGTTCCAGATCTCTGCCGTCTTTCCGCAGCTGTCGGTGCGCGAGAACGTGCGCGTGGCCCTGCAGCGCAAGCTGGGCGTGGACTATTGCTTCTGGCGTTCGGAACGCACGCTGGAAAGCCTGCATCACCGCGTCGAGGAACTGCTGGACCAGGTCGGCCTGCGTACGCATCTGGACGTGGCCGCGGGCGACCTGCCCTATGGCCGCAAGCGCACATTGGAGATAGCCACCACGCTGGCGCTCGAACCCGAGCTGCTGCTGCTGGACGAACCCACGCAAGGCATGGGCCACGAGGACGTGGACCGGGTCAAGCACCTGATCAAGCAGGTCAGCGCCGGCCGCACCATCCTTATGGTCGAACACAACATGAAAGTGGTGGCGGACATCTCCGACACCATCACCGTGCTGCAGCGGGGCGAGATCCTGGCCGAAGGCCCCTACGCGACCGTATCGGAAAACCCGGCGGTGCGCGAAGCCTACATGGGAGCCGAAGATGAATGAAGCCGCCGCAGCCTCCAGCATGCTGGAAATCCGCAACCTGCACGCCTGGTACGGCGAATCGCACATCCTGCACGGCATCGACCTGGACGTGAAGCCGGGCGAATGCGTGACCCTGCTGGGCAGGAATGGCGCGGGCCGCAGCTCCACGCTGAAGTCCATCCTGGGCCTGGTGGGCCGGCGCAGCGGCTCGATCAGGATCCAGGGCCAGGAGACCGTCGGCCTGCCGCCCCACAAGATCGCGCGCCGCGGTATCGGCTATTGCCCTGAAGAGCGCGGCATCTATGCATCCTTGACCGCCGAGGAAAACCTCATGCTGCTGCCCTCGGTGGGGCCGGACGGCATGTCGGTGGCAGAGATCTACGACATGTTCCCCAACCTGAAAGAACGCGCGCACAGCCCCGGCACGCGGCTGTCGGGCGGCGAACAGCAGATGCTGGCGATGGCGCGCATCCTGCGCACCGGCGCCCGCCTGTTGTTGCTGGACGAAATCACCGAAGGCCTGGCCCCCGTCATCGTGCAGTCCCTGGGCCGCGTGATCCGGCAATTGAAAGAGCGCGGCTACACCACCGTGCTGGTCGAGCAGAACTTCCGCTTCGCCCAGCACCTGGCCGACCGCCATTACGTCATCGAGCACGGCCAGGTGGTGGCGGTGATAGACCGCGCCGAAGTCCTGCAATCGCAGGACAGGCTGAACGCCCTGCTCGGCATTTGAGTTTTCCAGACGCATTCCTTCCGACCGCAGTCCCCTTCCTACACGGAGCGTAGTCAGATGAAATTGAATCGAATCTCAGCAGCGCTGTTCGCCGTCGGCATGATCGGCGCCGCCCAGGCCCAGACCAAGATCAGCGATGACGTGGTCAAGATCGGCGTCCTGACCGACCTGTCCGGCGTCTATTCCGACCTGGCCGGCAACGGCTCCGTGATCGCGGCCCGCATGGCCGCCGAGGAAATGGGCAACAAGGTGCTGGGCAAGCCGGTGGAAGTGGTTTCCGCCGACCACCAGAACAAGCCCGACGTCGCCGCCAACCTGGCCCGCGAATGGTTCGACCAGGGCAAGGTCGACATGATCACCGACTTCCCCACCGCGTCCACCGCGCTGGCGGTGATGGAAATCGCCAAGCAAAAGAACCGCGTGACCATGCCGTCGGCCGGTCTGTCCACCGCGATCCTGGGCGAGAAGTGCTCGCCGCTGAATGCGCAGTGGACCACCAACACCTACGCCCTGGCCGCCGGCACCGCGCGCGCGCTGGTCAAGGAAGGCAAGAAGAGCTGGTACTTCATCACCGCCGACTACACCTTCGGCCACTCGCTCGAAAAGGACGGTACCGAAGTCATCCAGGAAAACGGCGGCAATGTGGTGGGCGTGTCGCGCCATCCCTTCCCCGGCAACGACTTCTCTTCGTTCTTGTTGAAGGCGCAGGCCTCCAAGGCCGACGTGATCGCGCTGGCCAACGCCGGCAACGACACGGTCAACGCAGTCAAGCAGGCCAACGAATTCGGCATCAACAAGAAGCAGATCGTGGCGCCGCTGCTCACCTACATCTCGGATGTGCACAGCATGGGCCTGGCCAAGGCGCAGGGCATGTACCTGACCGAAGCCTTCTATTGGGACTATGACGATGCCTCGCGCGCCTGGGCCAAGAAATTCTTCGAGAAAGCCAAAAAGATGCCGACCGCTTCGCAGGCCGGCGTGTATTCGGCCACGCTGTCCTATCTGAAGGCGATCGAAGCTGCCGGCACCGACGATGCGCCGGCCGTGATGGCCAAGCTGCGCGAGATGACCATCAACGACGCCGTGATCCGCAATGGCAAGCTGCGCGCCGACGGCGCGCTGGTGCACGACATGCTGCTGTTGCAGGTCAAGACGCCCAAGGAATCCAAGGCGCCCTGGGACTACTACAACGTGAAGTCGGTGCTCAAGGGCGAGGACGTGTTCCCCAAGCCCCAGGCCGCGTGCTCGTTGAACAAGACCTGATGCCGCCGCGCGCCGCACGCATGGCGTGCGGCGCCGGCTGCCATGGCCGCGGCGCATCGCCGCGCGCTTCCCGGAAATCGACGCGACACCTTTCCGCCCGCCGCCTACCATGTTCGACATCTCGCTTTCCGCCTTGCTCGCCCAACTGCTGGTGGGACTGATCAACGGCTGCTTCTACGCCATCCTCAGCATGGGGCTGGCCATCATCTTCGGCCTGCTCAACATCGTCAATTTCACACACGGCGCCCAGTTCATGATGGCGGCCTTTCTGGCCTGGATCGGCTTTACCCAGCTGCCGCAGCTGCTGGGGCCGGGCGTGCAGATCAACTTCTGGGCCGCGCTGATCCTGGCGCCCCTGCTGGTGGGACTGGTGGGCGTCGTGATCGAGAAGACGCTGCTCAAGCGCCTGTACCACCTGGACCATCTGTACGGCCTATTGCTGACCTTCGGCATCGCGCTGATGATGGAAGGGGGCTTTCGCTACTTCTACGGCATCTCGGGCGTGGGCTATGAGCCGCCCGAGGTCCTGCAGGGCGGTTTCGACCTGGGCTTCATGTTCCTGCCCGCCTATCGCGCCTTCGTGGTGGTGGCGTCGCTGGTGCTGTGCCTTGCCACCTGGTATCTGTTCGAACGCACCCGGCTGGGCGCCATGCTGCGCGCCGGCACCGAGAACCCCAAGCTGCTGCAGGCCTTCGGCGTGAACGTACCGGTGATGATCACCCTGACCTACGGTTTCGGCGTGGCGCTGGCCGGCGTGGCCGGGGTGCTGGCCGCGCCCGTCATGCAGATCAACCCGCTGATGGGCTCGAACCTGTTGAACATCGTGTTCGCAGTGGTCGTGATCGGCGGACTGGGCTCCATCATGGGCGCCATCGTCACCGGGCTGACCCTGGGCCTGCTGGAAGGGCTGACCAAAGTGTTCTATCCCGAAGCCTCGACGGTAGTCGTCTTCATCGTCATGGCCATCGTTCTGCTGACGCGCCCCGCCGGCCTGTTCGGCAAGGAGAAATAAGGTGCAGCGCATACCCTCCTCGATCCGCATCCTGGCGCTGCTGCTGGTGCCGGCCCTGCTGGTGCCGCTTTTCCCGCAGATCGTCTATCCCGTGTTCGTCATGAAGGTGCTGTGCTTTGCGCTGTTCGCGTTGGCCTTCAACCTGCTGACCGGCTTTACCGGCCTGGTGTCGTTCGGCCATGCGGCCTTCTTCGGCTGGGCCGGCTATGCGGCCGGCGAAATGATGATCCTGTTCGGCGCCCGCGGCCTGCCGCCCGAAATCGCCATCGCTTGCGGCGTGGCCATGGCCGCGGCCATCGGCTGGGCGATCGGCTGGCTGGCGATCCGGCGCACCGGCATCTACTTCGCGATGATCACGCTGGCGCTGTCGCAGGTGGCGTACTTCATGGCGGTTCAAGTGGGCTGGACGCGCGGCGAAGACGGCATGCAGGGCATTCCGCGCGGCAAGTTCCTGGGCCTGGTGGACCTGAGCGTGGACGCCAACATGTATTACTTCACGCTGGGGGTCTTCGTGCTGGGCTTTCTGTTCGTCTACCGGGTGATCCATTCGCCCTTCGGCCAGGTGCTCAAGACCATCCGGGACAACGCGCCGCGCGCCATATCGCTAGGTTACGATACAGACCGGTGCAAGCTGCTGGCCTTCGTGCTGTCGGCCTCGGTCGCCGGCCTGGCCGGCTCGCTGAAGGCGCTGGTGCTCCAGCTGGTTGCATTGAACGACGTTTCGCTCGCTACTTCCACCGAAGTGCTGCTGATGACGCTCCTGGGCGGCATCGGCACGGTATGGGGGCCGGTGGTGGGCGCGACGCTGGTCGTCAGCTTGCAGAATTACCTTGCCACCCTGGGCGACATCGTCACCATCGTCATCGGACTGATTTTCGTGTTGTGCGTGTCGTTCTTCCGGCGCGGCTTCGTCGGCGAATGGCTGGCCTACGCGCAGTGGCGCAAAACGAAGGAAAACAATAGTTGATGGCAGCAGCAGAATCCAAACGGCGCGCCGCCGATGTCGCCTACGACCAGATCGAAAGCATGATCGCCACGCTGCAATTGCAGCCGGGCAGCGCGGTCGTGGAAGCGGATCTGGTGGAAATGACCGGCCTGGGACGCACGCCGCTGCGCGAGGCGCTGCTGCGCATGGTGGCCGCCGGGCTGATACGCCAGGAGCCGCGGCGCGGCCTGCGCGTGTCCATGATCCAGCTGGCGGACCACATGGACCTGATCCAGACCCGCCGGGCGCTGGAACAGCTGATCGCCGCCAGCGCCGCGCGCCGCGCCACTGCGGCGCAGCGCAGCCAGATCGTGGATTGCGCGGCGCAGATGATCCGCGCGGCGGAAGGCGGCAATCTCGACGACTACATGCATGCCGACCAGATGCTGGACCACGTCTGCCACCAGGCCTGCCGCAACGCCTCGGCCGTGAACGCGGTGGCGCCGCTGATCATCCAGTGCCGCCGCTTCTGGTATGCCTACCAGCACGAGGGCGACATCGCCGAAGGCGCGCGCCGCCACATGCTGATGGCCGAAGGCATCGCCACCGGCAACGAGTCCGCGGCCATCAAGGGCGCGGACTCGCTGATGGACTACCTGGAGATGTTCACGCGCAAGGTGATTGACGCGTGACGGCCGGCGCGGCCTGCCCCTTGCGGCGGGCCAGCCACTGCAGCACCCGCGGCCGCGAGCGGTCGTAGGCCAGGTTGTAGAGGAAGGCGTAGGGCAGATAGAACAGCACCAGCGCGATATCCAGCACAAAGGCCTGCCACAGGCTGATGTTGAGCCACCAGGCCGCCAGCGGGATCACGATCAGGATCAGGCCCAGCTCGAAGCCGAAGGCATGCACCACGCGCAGCCGCAGCGTACGGGTCCAGCCCATGCGGTTCTCGATGCGGTCAAAGCCCGCGTTGTAGATCATGTTCCAGACCAGCGCGATCCAGGCGATCACCGCGGTCAGCACGCCCATTTCGAACAGGGACTTGCCCATGGCCCAGGCAGCCGCCGGGGCGCACAGGCCGATGGCGATGATTTCGAACAGAAAGGCGTGGAGGAAACGTTCTTTAATGGATTTCTTGGCTTGCGTCATGACCCACCTGCGGTCGGTTGATACTCAGTGGCAGGGATTTTCGACGACATTTCCGTTACCATAAAGATGGTTTTCATCGGAAAAACCGATAATCACGGAGCCTCCGTCTATGCGCCACTCCCTGGAATCCCTGGCGGCGTTCGCCCAGGTCGCCTCCGAAGGCACGTTTTCGGCTGCCGCCCGCAAGCTCGGGAAAAGCCAGTCCACCATCAGCGAAACCATCGCCAACCTGGAGGTGGACCTGAACGTGGCGCTATTCGACCGCAGCCAGCGCCAGCCCGTCCTGACCGAGGCGGGCCGCGTGCTGCTGGGCCAGGCCTTGCAGGTGCTGGCCGCCAACGACAGGTTGAATCGCAGCGCCAGCCAACTGTCCGAAGGCCTGGAACCCCGGCTGACGGTAGTGCTGTCCGACACGTTCCAGTCCGAGACCTTCGAGAACATGCTGAGCCAGATCGACCAGCGCTATCCGGCGCTGCGCTTCGAATGCCTGATCGCGGAATACGAGGATGTGGTGGCGCTGGTGCAGCAGGGCCGCGCGCACCTGGGGCTGATGGCCGCCCAGGAGAGCTATCCGCCCGACGTCGCGCACGCCGCCCTGGCGGAGCTTTCTGAAATCGTCCTGTGCGTGAGCCGCAAGCACCCGCTGGCCAAGCTGCCCCGGGTCACGGAGGACCAGCTGAAATCCGAACGCGCGCTGCGCCTGAGCACGTACGAGTTGGGCGACAAGGAGACCGAACCCGCGTACGCGACCTGGTCGGCGCCCGGCTATCTGATGCTGATGGACATGGCGACCCTGGGGTTTGGCTGGACCGAACTGCCGCGCTGGATGTTCCAGCGTTTCGGCCAGGATCAGCTGGTGGAGCTGAAGGCGCCAGGCTGGCCGCGCCACATCCGCGTCGACGCGGTCTGGTCGCGGCGCCGCGCGCTGGGGCCAGCAGGCGCCTGGCTGCTGCAGAGCCTGACGGGCGGCTAGAGCCAGCCCGCGCCGCAACGGCCTTGCAGCCGATCAGCGCGCCGTGGCCGGCAAGCGCGAGATGTGCACGCCGTTGGCGTTGAGCCAGTCGCCCAGCTTGGGGCTGGCCAGCACGTCGAACTCCGCGCGGCGCTGGCGCGACATGGCGCAGTCATCCTGGCTGCCCATGGCCGGATGGCACATGACCAGGTCGCAGTCGCGCGCGTTGAACAGCCAGTTCTGCAGCAGGTCCGCGTAGCGCCGCTTGCCGCCTTCGAAGCCATAGACGCCCAGCAGCCGGCGGTTGGTGCGCATGCCGTCCTTTTGCGCCTCGCGCGCCAGCGCGCTCGAACCGAGCGCGCCAATGACGCGCGCCTTGAGGGCTTCTTTCAGGGGAATGCCAACCTGCATGCCCGGCGCCGTCTGGCGCAGCCAAGGCATGTGATCGCCATAGCGTTGCTTGAGCAACAGCAGCAGCCGTTCGCGGATGCCCGGCAGCTGATGCACGTGCTGGTGCCCGTCGACATAGTCCGGCGCGCGGCCGAACGCGGCCTCGAAAGCATCGAACTGGCACGCCAGCTGCGCATCGATCCAGGCGGCGTCGAGTCCGCCCGCATAGGCGCTCAGGATCAGCCGGCTCAGCGTGGGCATGGGCTCGGCGCCAGGCGTAAGCGCTTCCGTGAAGTTCACGTGCAGGCCGATATCCACGTTCATCGGGGCCAGGCGCCCGGCGTTCGACGCGAACGACGGACCCAGCGTGAGGCAGCTGACCGCGCTCAGCCGGCCCATGCCGGCCAGCGCAATCATGCCTTCATCGATATCGGCATTCATGCCAAAATCATCACCGCAGACCACGATACGTTTGCTCATTGCTATACCTTTGACTTCATTTCCGCCACGCCCTTCATGCGCGCCCTGCTGCAACAAGTAAGCACCTTCATTGCCGTCGGATGCGCCGCCGCGGCCACCCACTGGGCTGTCGCCGTGGGTTGCGTCGAACTCTTCCGCATGCCGCCCCTGGCCGCCAACCTGATCGGCTGGCTGGTTGCATTCGCGGTTTCCTTCACTGGCCACTACCGGCTTACGTTCCGACATTCCAAAACTCCGTGGACGGTAGCAGCGCGGCGTTTCTTCCTTGTGTCAGCAGCCGGCTTCATCATCAACGAAGCCGCATACGCCTGGCTACTGCATAGCACTACCATCCGTTACGACATCCTGCTTGCCTTGATCCTGCTCGGGCTCGCCGTGGCGACCTTCATCGCTAGCCGGCTTTGGGCGTTCCGCCACAAACCCGCTGCCTGAGGGCCGCGTCCACGTCGACGCGCCACATTACATACTTCACGCTGCTGACCACCGGCGCCAGCCCCTGCAACGGCGCATAAACCTGGTTGTCCGCCGCGGTACCCCATACCCAGTAGCGGCTGCCCTCGGCCGCCTGACACAGGCGCGCGTTGAACTCCGCGGGGCTGAGCAGCACCTGTCCGCCGGTTTCGGGGTCGAACTGGGCGGCGTCATACAGCTCCTTGCGCCAGTTGTCCCGCACGGGCACCTCCGGATTGAGCCAGTCGTCCACCACCCAGGCGGGCCGCGGCGCCCGGGCGTACAGCGCCAGGTCGAACGGATAGGTGTGCAACGACACGAAGGTATCGTCCGGCCGCGCCTGCTCCCGCACCACCTTGGCCAGCGGGCCCGCGCTGCCGCGCGCATTGTTGGCGGCGATGCCCACCGCGATGACGCAGATCCCCACCGCCACCGCGCCGCTCAGGCGCAGCAGGCGGGTGGCCGAATCGGCGTCGGCGCGCCTGGCTCCCTGGATCACTTCGGCCAGAAGGAAAGCCAGCGGCGCCAGCGCCGGCAGGACATAGCCCACAAGCTTGGAATTCGGCAGCGAAAAGAACGCCAGCACGACGGCAAACCACAGCACCGCCAGGCGCCGCAAGCTGCGCGAGGGACCGGCCTCCCAGAACGTCTTGCGCAGGATGCCGCCGCCCCAAAGCGACCAGGGCAAGCTCAGCCCCGCCACCACCGGCAGATAGAACCAGAACGGCTGCGCATTGTTAAAACCAGTAGCGGCAAAGCGCTGGAAGTGCTGATAGACAAAGAAGTAGTCGTAGAAACCTGGATAGCGCCACTGCATCAGCACGAACCACGGCGCCGCCACGGCGATGAACACCAGCAGCGCGGGCGGCCAGAACAGCGCAGCCAGGCCGCGCCACCGGCGTTCCCACACCAGCCAGATCAGCAGGATGGCGCCCGGCAGCACCAGGCCGATCAGCCCCTTGGCCAGCACGGCAAGCGCTGCCAGCGCGCCAGCCGCCACGGCCATCGCGTGCCAGGCTTCTCCGCGCTCCTCGCGCAGCACCGTATCCGTTGCCGCCAGCACGCACAGCGTGATCATGCCGGCCACCAGCATGTCCAGATTCGCGAACTGCGCGCCACCATAGAAAAACGGCATGGTGGCGAGGATCAGCACGGTCGTCATGGCGGTCGCGGGATCGCGATAGCGGCGCACAAAGGCGTACATCGCAGCCGCCGCGGCCCACGCTGCCAGCCAAGAGGGCACCCGCGCCGCCCAGGGATGCACGCCGAACACCGAAAAGGACAGCTCAGTCAGCCAGTAGTAAAGCGGCGGCTTGTGGAAATACGGCATGCCGTCCAACAGGGGCACCGCATGCGAACCGCTGCGCAGCATGTCCCAGGCCACACCGGCATAGCGCCCTTCATCGGGCAGGGTCAGGGGCCTGATCCAGGCCAGGAAAGCAAGCCACGCGCCTATCGCGATCAGGAAGCGTCCCGCTGGCGGGGTCCAATCGGAGCGCCGCCAGAACGTCGTGGCGAACATGTCAGTCCAAGCCTTGGCCCGGCCGGGAAGCCCTGCCCTGGCGCCGGCGCACGACGAACAGCGGCCGGCCCTTCACCTCATCGAAGATCCGCGACACGTATTCGCCCACCACGCCCAGGGAAATCAGATTCACGCCGGCAAAGAACAGCACCGCCGTGACGATGGTCGTCCAACCGGAGACCTCGTTGCCGAAGAACAGGTACTCGCCGACCAGATAGGCGGCATAGGCCAGCGCCAGCATGGCAAAGGCCACGCCAACCAGGCTGACCAGGCGCAGCGGCCAGGTCGTGAAGGCGGTCAGGCCGTCCAGCGCCAGCCGGACCAGGCGCATGCTGCTGAAACGGCTGTCGCCGTGCATGCGCTCCTCGGGGGTATAGGCCAGCGCTTCGCCCTTGAAGCCGACCCAGGCGTACAGGCCTTTCATGAATCGGGTGCGTTCGGGCAGCGCGATCAGCGCGTCCACCACGCTGCGGTCCATCAGGCGAAAATCGCCCGCGTGCGCCGGCACATCCACGCCGCGCGCGCCGCTCAGCAACTTGTAGAACCAGCGCGCGCCAGCGCGCTTGGCCCAGGATTCGTCGGCGCGGGTCTCGCGCACGGCGTAGACCATTTCGGCCCCGGCGGCCCAGCGCGCCAGCATTTGCTCGATCAAGGCGGGAGGATGCTGCAGATCCGCATCCAGGCAGATCACCGCATTGCCCGTGGCGGCTTCCAGGCCGGCGCTGATCGCGGCTTCCTTGCCGAAGTTGCGCGACAGCTGCACGTAGCGAAAACCATCGTGTTCGGTCCATTCGGCCATCAGCGCTTCCGTGCCGTCCGTGCTGCCGTCATCGGCCACGATGATTTCCCAGCTGGTGCACAGCGCCTCCAGGCGGTTGCGCAGCAGAGGCAGCAGCACCTGCAGGTTCTCGCATTCGTTCAGGCACGGAATGACGCAGGTCACGCAAGTGTCGTACGGCACGCGAGCCTCGGCCGCCGGCCAAACCGTTTCCAGCGGATACGATTTGGTCAGCACTTGCGGGACAGCGGATTCGGACCGGAACTGAATGTGCATGGCTCTAGACTCGGAATGCAGGACTATGCCGAGCAGTATGCGTAGGGATCTGTCGAATTTTCATGAAATGCGCAATTGCCTGCAGCGCCCGAGAAATACAGATGAATTCTAGGGAGCGTCCCCCGGAAAACAATAAAGTGGCGTAAACCTGTGTCCCCAATTTGTGAAGCCCTGTAAAGCCGGACTGCGCCCGCGCATCGGTAAAATGCGCCCGAGTTTTTTTGTTTTCGCAGGTTGTCATGCAATATCAAGTCCGGCTCATGCAGGCCAGCGACGTGGACGCCATCCTGGCCCTCCAGACCCTGGCCTACCCCGGTTTCCTGCTGGAAAGCGCGGGTTTCTTCCAGAACCGCCTGGCGCTCGCCCCCTCGCACTGCTGGGTAGCGCAGGCTGGGGCCAGCCCGGATGCGCTGCTGGGCTACCTGATTTCCTATCCCTGGGACGCGGGACTGCCGCCCGCCCTGGATGTGGCGCTCGCGGCGCTGCCGGCCGCGGCCGACCACTGGTTCCTGCACGACTGCGCCGTGGCGCCCTCGGCGCAGGGGTTGGGCGTGGGCCAGGCGCTGCTGCGCGCCGCCGCCGACAGCGCGCATGAAGGCGGCTTGCGCCGCGCCAGCCTGGTGTCCCTGGAATCCGCCGTGGGTTATTGGCAGCGCCACGGCTACCTACCGGTCAGCGCAGACAGCGCCGACCTGACCGAAAAACTGGCTGGCTACGGGCCGCGCGCGCAATATATGTCGCGCGCATTTCCACTCTAGCCGCCCCGGCCGCGGCTACCTCCGCCGCGGCTTTCCGCCCGCCCGGCCCCACGCCGCGCGCCGCCTCCCTGCCCCATGTACATCGCCCGCGCGGCGGACGTAACATAAGCCTCAGTCCGTGTGAGGCGGCAGGGTTCAAACAGCCAGAAAGTTCACCGTGCCCTGACAGGGCGCAAAGGCACCTATGATCTCGCTTACGCCCGTTCAATCACTGCTGGCATGCTGCCTCGTCCTGGTCATCGGACGCGTGCTCACCACCAAGATCGGCGTCCTCGCCCGCTACAGCATTCCGGACCCCATCGTCGGCGGCCTCCTGTTCGCCGTACTGGCCTACCTGCTGGCGACCTGGGGCGGCATCTCCGTCTCGCTGGAAACCAGCATCAAGCCGACCTTGCTGCTGCTGTTCTTCGGCAGCATCGGCCTGACCGCCAACCTCAAGCTGCTGGCCAAGGGCGGCCCCAGGCTGATTGCCTTCCTGCTGGCCCTGATCCCGTTCCTGGTGCTGCAGAACGCCGTCGGGCTGGGCATGGCCTGGCTCCTGGACATGCATCCGCTGATGGGCCTCTTGGGCGGCACCATCACGCTGGTGGGCGGTCACGGCACGGGCGCGGCCTACGCCACGCGCTTCGCCGACTTCAACAACATCCAGGACGTGATGGCGCTGGCGATGACCGCCGCCACCCTGGGGCTGGTGCTGGGCGGCGTGGTGGGCGGGCCGGTGGCCGAATGGCTGATGCGGCGCCACAAGCTGGCCGGCAGCCTCGACCACGCGCCCGGCGACGGCCACGAGCCTGCGGACCTGATGGAAAACGCGCCCGCGTCCTCCGCCGGCTCCTACATCGTCTCCCTGACCGCCGCCCTGGTCTGCCTGGTGGTCGGTGGCTACCTGGCGGCCTTGGTTGAGGACGCCCCGGTCAGCCTGCCCAACTTCCTGTGGTGCCTGGCCACGGGCGTACTGATCCGCAACGGCGGCGAAAAGCTGGGCCTGAAGCTGGACGACCGCGCCACCGAAATCATCGGCACCATCTCCCTGTCGCTGTTCCTGGGCATGACAATGATGACGCTGGACCTGTCCAGCGTGGCGCGCCTGGCCGGCCCGCTGGCCCTGATGCTGGCGGTGCAGACCCTGGTATGCGCGCTGTATGCCGCCTGGGTCGTGTTCCGCATGCTCAAGCGCGACTACGAAGCAGCCATCATGTCAGCCGCGTTCTGCGGCTTCGCGCTGGGCGCGACCGCCACCGCCATTGCCAATATGCAGGCGCTGACGCGGCGCCATGGCCCGGCGCCGGAAGCGTTCATCGTCGTGCCGGTCACCGGCGCCTTCCTGGTCGACATCCTGAACGTGATCGTGCTGACCTCGCTGATCTCCTTGCCGTTCGTGGGAGGCATGTGACCATGTTCAAACGCCTTGTCATTCTGAGCTTCTGCCTGCTGCTGGCGGCCTGCGGCCGCGCGCCCGATACCGACGCCCTGCGCGCCGACGTGGAACGCAGCCTGGCCACCGCCTACGGCGCGGACCTGTTCCGTATCGCCGGGATCAAGCGCATGGGATCGGCCTCGGACAGCAGCGCCCCGGCGGGCGAAACCCGCCGCGTGGTCTATTACGACGTCGAACTGGACCTGGCGCGCAACATCACCCTGGGCGCCTGGGACCAGCCCGGCGCCGCCGCGCTGGTCACGCTGCTGGGCGCCGGCCCGCGCAGCATCAGCGGCGTGAAATCCGGCGGCAACCAGGCGGGCGACCGCATCGTCGCGCACGCCAGCGCCATCTACCGCAAGGAAGGCGACGCCTGGAAGCTGGTCACCCCGGCCGGCTTCAAGGCGGCCGAGGCGCCCAACCTGGACACCGGCGCGCCGCCGCCCGTCACGCGCCAACTGCTGGACACGCTGGACCAGATCACCCATTCGGTTTCCTACAGCGCCTCCAGCACCGCGCAGCACGTAGTGCAACAGGAACTGGAACGCTCCGTGGCGCGCATCAACGGCCGGCTGGCCCGCATGCAACAGGGCTACCCGCTGGCCGGCGGCCCGGACCGCGGCGAGTATGTAGCGTTTGCGCGCGCCCTGAGCGACGTCGCGCGCAAGCAGCAGATCCGGGTCTCGCCGCTGATCACGGGCGGCGGCGCCGAGAACATCGCGCTGCTGCGCAGCGGCGACGCGGTGGTGGGACTGGCCCAGGCCGACACGGCGCGGCTCGCCTATGACGGCAAGGGCCCATTCGCGGGCCAGGGTCCCTTCACCGGCCTGCGCGCCCTGGGCAGCCTGTATCCGGAACTGGTCCATATCGTGGTCCGCGACGACGCCGCCCTGCGCGGCGTACGCGATCTCAAGGGCAAGACCATCGCCCTGGGGCCGGAAGGCTCGGCGGTGCGCGCCACGCTGGAAACCGTGCTCGCCGCCCATGGCCTGCAGGCCGGCCGCGACTACACCGTGGCCGACACGCCCTTCACCGAGTCCCTGCCGGCGCTGAACTCCGGCAAGGTCGACGCCGCCGCCCAGGTCATCGGCGTGCCCGCCACGCCCTTGCGCGATGCGCTGACCCAGGCGCGACTGAAGCTGCTGCCGCTGGACCCTGCCGCCATCAAGGCGCTGACCGGGGCCGAGGACAACGCGCTGATGCCGCTGGACATCGCCGCCGGCACCTACCCCAACCAGACGGAGCCGATCCCCACGGTGGGCATGGCGGCGCTGCTGCTCACCACCGCGGACCTGACCCGGGACGAGGCCCTGGTGATCGTGCGCGCGGTCTACGTGACCGGGCAGGACCTGCTGGCCGCCGGATCCGCCCAGGGCGCCCAGGTAGGGCTGGCGACCGCCCGCCGCGGACTGACCGTGCCGCTGCACGACGGCGCCCAGGAAGGGCTGGCCAAGCTTGAACAGGGCAAGCCGCAATGAAGCCGGTTGCGCTTATGATTGCGCTCCCTACCAGGAATCCCCATGAATAAATTCGATCTGCAGAAAAACCAGGCCCTGAAGCTGGCCGGCCAGCTCAAGCAAGCCTCCACCCCGGACCGCTTCGGCACCGCCTCGCAAGTGCCCGACCGCCGCGAACAGCGCAAGCTGGACCAGGCCGCCGGCCTGGTGCCGTTCCCCCTGAAGCTGTCGCAGGCCCACGCCGACAAGCTGCGCGCCCTGGCGGCCGAACGCGGCGTGTCGACCAACGACATCGTGGCCGAAGTGCTGCAAAACGCGCTGGACAAGTAAGCGCATGCATATCTGGGTCGATGCGGACGCCTGCCCCGCGGTCATCAAGGACATCCTGTTCCGCGCCGCCCAGCGCTGGCAACTGCCGCTGACGCTGGTGGCCAACCAGATGCTCTACACCCCGCCCTCCCCGCTGATCCGCGCGGTGCAGGTGCCGCGCGGCTTCGACGTCGCCGACGCCCACATCGCCGAACGCGCGTCCGAGGGCGACCTGGTGATCACCGGCGACATCCCGCTGGCCGCGCAAGTCCTGGAAAAAGGCGCGATGGCCCTGAACCCGCGGGGCGAACGCTATACGCCGGAAACGATCCGGGAGCGGCTGGCGTTACGGGACATGATGGAAGAGCTGCGGGCCAGCGGCGTGGATACCGGCGGCCCGGCGGCATTCAGCCAGGCCGACCGCAAGGCCTTCGCCAACCAGCTGGACACCCTGCTGGCGCGCGCGGCGCGCAAGACGCAGCCGGGCTCGGCAAGCGGTCAATAGAAGGTGATGTAGGCCTTGTAGATGATCGTGCCCAGGGCCGTGATCAGGCCTATGCCCATCAGTCCCATGCCGATATTGCGGTCGCGCAGCCCGAAGCCGACCAACATGAGCGCCACGCCGGCGACGATGATGATCAACATGGTATTGGTGTGCTCGGACATGACCTTCTCCTGTTCGCCTATGCCTGGCCCCACGGGCCAAAGCCTTTGTTATCAATGATAGTCAGGCTCGCATGCGACGCGGCTCAATCGACGTGAGTCCGCTTGCGACAAATCAAGAGAAGGGTAATGAAAGGGACGGTTCAGCGCAATGGCTTGCATGCCATATGCAAAGCGCCCGGATTTAAAGGCGTGCCCGATGCGTCCTGAGCGCAAAACAAAAAAGCCAACCTCGCGGTTGGCTTTCTTTGCTTTGCGTCTTTTTTAACCTTGGTACGCCGACAACGATAAGCCTGAGGCTTACGTCATCTTCCAAGGGTCTTTGGTGGGTAGTACTGGGTTCGAACCAGTGACCCCTGCCGTGTGAAGGCAGTGCTCTACCACTGAGCTAACCACCCCGAAAGAGGCAAAATATTAGCACGTTTTTTTGAACGCGTGCAAGTCGCCTCGAAAAAACTTTATGCGGCCGCCACTGGCGCGTCGATCTTGCGCCAGGTGCACGCCCCGCCCACGGACTTATCCAAGGCCGCGAGATAGTTTTCGTGCTCGGCCAGTTCCGCCTCGCTGGCCTTGATCACGGGCAGGCCCGAAGCGTCGAAGCGGGCCAGTTCGATACCATTGCCGCCGCCGCTGGCGCCGTCGTCCACGTCGATCAACAGCGCGTCCTGGCCGCGGGTCATGGCCAGCCAGACTTCCGCCAAGAGCTGCGAGTCCAGCAATGCGCCGTGCAGGGTGCGGTGGGCGTTGGAAATGCCGAAGCGGTCGCACAGAGCGTCCAGCGAATTGCGCTTGCCTGGGAACAGCGAGCGCGCATGCAGCAGCGAGTCCGTGACCGTTTCGCAGTACTCGGTGACCGGGCCGCGCCCGGTCTTGGCGAGTTCGGCGTTGAAGAACTTGACGTCGAACGCCGCGTTGTGCGCGATCAGCTCTGCGCCCTGGATGAACTTGACGAATTCGTCCGCGACATCGGCGAAGCGCGGCTTGTCGGACAGGAACTCGGTGGTCAGGCCGTGCACCGCCAGCGCCTCGGGGTCGCTGTCGCGGTCCGGGTTCAGGTAGATGTGCAGGTTGTTGCCGGTGGTCATCCGGTTGACCATCTCCACGCAGCCGATCTCGACGATGCGATGGCCCTGGGCAGGGTCCAGTCCGGTGGTTTCAGTGTCAAAGATGATCTGGCGCATAACTTATTCCGACGCTTGGGCAGGCGCGGCGGGCTGCGCGTGCGGCGCCGGAGCGGGGTCCGGATGATGCGCTGCGCTGCCGGCCTGGCCGGGTTTCTTGCGTGCGGTGGCGATCAAGGTGTAGGCCACCGGCACGACGAACAAGGTCAGTAGTGTACCCAGCATCAGCCCGCCCACCAGAACCCAGCCAATCTGCTGGCGCGATTCCGCCCCCGCGCCCGTGGACAAGGCCAGCGGCACGGTGCCCAGCACCATGGCGCCGGTCGTCATCAGGATGGGGCGCAGGCGCAGCACGCTGGCTTCGACCACCGCCTCGAACAATTCCTTGCCTTCGTCGCGCAGCTGGTTGGTGAATTCGACAATCAAAATGCCGTGCTTGGTGATCAGCCCCACCAGCGTGATCAGGCCGATCTGGCTGTAGATGGACAAGGTGCCGCCGGTCAGCCACAGCGCCAGCAGCGCGCCGGTCATGGACAGCGGTACCGACAGCATGATGATGAAGGGATTGCGCCAGCTTTCGAACTGCGCGGCCAGCACCAGGTAGATGAAGGCCAGCGCCATGGCGAAGACCAGGTAGATGCTGCCGGAGGAATCGCGGAACTCGCGCGACTGGCCGTCCAGGTCGGTGACGATGGTGTTGGGCAGCACCTCGCGCGCCACCTGATGCATGTGCGTCAGGACTTCGCCCAGCGCGTAGCCGGGCGCCACCGCGCCGTCGATCTTCACGGCGCGCAGGCGGTTGAAGTGGTTCAGCGATTGCGGCGACACGCCCTCATGCACGCCCAGCAGGTTGTCCAGCTGCACCATGCTGCCGTCGCGCGCCCGCACGTAGATGCCCGAGATATCGGTGGGGTTGGCGCGGTCGCGCGGCGTCACCTGCACGATCACGTCGTACTGTTCGCCTTCGTCCTTGTAGCGCGTGACCTGGCGGCCGCCCAGCATGGATTCCAGGGTGCGGCCCACGGTGTCCACATTGGCGCCCACGTCGGCCATCTTGTCGCGGTCCACGCGCACCCGCAGCTCGGGCGTATTCAGGCGCAGGTCGGTGTCCAGGTTGATCAGGCCGGGATACTTGCGCAACTCGGTCAGGAACACTTCGGTCAGGCGCGACAGCTCGGCGTAGGACGCCTGGCTCATGATGATGAATTCCACCGGCTTGGAACGCGCCGACTGGCCCAGCGACGGCGGGTTGGTCGGGAATGCGCGCACCCCGGGCAGCGAGGCGAATTGCGGCTGCAGCTGCTGCGTGATGGCCTGCTGCTTGCGGCTGCGCTCTTCCCAGGGTTTCAGGCGCAGGATGGCGGTGCCGTCGGTCACGGTAGGAAAGCCCACGGTCACCTGGCTGCCGCTGGCCTCCGGAATGTCGGAGTAGAACTTTTCGATGCCCAGCATGCTTTCCAGCGTGTAGTTCAGCGTCGCCCCTTCAGGCGAGCTGACGATGCCGAACACCACGCCGCGATCCTCGATGGGCGCCAGCTCGCTCTTGACCACCTTGAACAGCACGCCGCTCGCGGCCGCGACCGCCAGGCCGATGGCCACCACCACCCAGCGGTGGCGCAAGGCCAGCGCCAGCGCGCGCCGGTAGCCGTTGCTCATGCCGTTGAGCCAGCCTTCGATCAGGTTGTACCAGCGGCTGTGGCTGCTCTGGTGGCGCAGCAGCACCGAGCACATCATGGGCGTAAGCGTCAGCGCCACGAAACCGGACACCAGCACGGCGCCGGCCAGCGCCAGCGCGAACTCGATGAACAGCCGTCCGGTGCGGCCCGTGGCGAAGGCCAGCGGCGCGTACACGGTGACCAGCGTCATGGTCATGGCGACCACCGCGAAGCCGATCTCGCGCGAACCGCGCAGCGCGGCCTCCTTGCGCGGCATGCCCTCTTCGATGTGGCGGAAGATGTTCTCCAGCACCACGATCGCGTCGTCCACCACCAGGCCGATGGCCAGCACCATGGCCAGCAGCGTCAGCGTGTTGATGGAAAAGCCGAACAGGTACATCAGCGCGCAGGCGCCCACCAGCGACACCGGAATGGTGACGATGGGGATGATGCTGGCGCGCAGGTTGCGCAGGAAGAAGAAGATCACCAACACCACCAGCACGATGGCTTCGCCGATGGTATGGAACACGGAATCGATGGAGCGTTCGATGAACACCGACGAGTCGTACGCGATGTTCAGCTTCATGCCGGCCGGCAGGTTCTCGTTCAGGCGCGCCACTTCCTCGCGCGCCGCCTTGGACAGTTCCAGCGGGTTGGCGGTGGACTGGCGCGTCACGCCGATGTTGATGGCGGGCTTGCCGTTGAAGCGCGACAGCACGCGGTCGCTGGCGGCCGCGATCTCCACGTTGGCCACGTCGCGCATGCGAACCGGATAGCCTTTGACGTTGGCGACGATCACGTTCTCGAATTGCGCGGGCGTCTGCAGGTCGGTAGAGGACACCACCGAGAACTCGCGGGCGCGCGATTCGATGCGGCCTGCCGGGATCTCGACGTTCTGGCTGCGCAGCGCGGCCTCCACGTCCTGCACGGTCAGGCCGTAGGCGGCGAGCTTGTCGCGGTCCACGTAGATGCGCATGGACGGCAGGCGTTCGCCGAAGACGCGCACCTCGGCCGCGCCCGGCAGCACCGACAGGCGGGTCTTGATGTAGCGGTTGATGTAGTCCGAGGTCTGGATCGCGGAATACGACCCGGACTCCACCGCGATATAGATGATGGGTTGGGAGTCCGCTTCGACCTTGCCGATGATGGGCTCGTCGATCTCGTCGGGCAGGAAGCGCCGCGCGCGCGAAACCTTGTCGCGGACTTCCGCGGCCGCGGCGTCCGGGTTGCGGGACAGGTTGAACTTGATGTTGATGAGGCTGCGTTCCGAGCGGCTGCGCGAGGTCATCACGTCCACGCCCTCGATGCCGGCCAGCTGGTCTTCCAGCGGCTTGGTCACCTGCGACTCGATCACCTCGGGCGAAGCGCCCTTGTAGGTGGTGTCCACCGACACGATGGGCTCGTCGATCTTCGGATACTCGCGCACGGTCAGGCGCGAATATGAAATCAGGCCGATCAGCACGATGATCAGCGACAGGACCGATGCGAACACCGGCCGCTTGATGCAGGTTTCCGAGATACGCATTGCGCTACCGCCAAAAATGGAAAAAGGCCGGCGTCACGCGCCGTTGCCCAGAACGGTCACCGCGGCGCCGTCCGTCACCCGCTGCAAGCCCGACACCACCAGTTGGTCGCCCGCCGCCACCCCGGTCAGGATTTCGACGCGGCCCTCGCGGCGCTCGCCGATGGTGACCTCGCGCCGCTCGGCCACGCCGTTCTTGACCCGGTAGACGTACTGCGTCGCGCCCGAGGGCGACAGCGCGGCTTCCGGCGCGACCAGCGCCTTGTCCTGGCTGAACTGCAATTGCACTCGGGCGAACATGCCCGGGCGCAGCACCGCATCCTTGTTGGCGACCGTGGCGCGCAGCAGGATGGAGCGCCCGCCCGCGTCCACCAGCGGGCTCACCGCATAGACCACGCCCTGGCGCTCCTGGCCGGGCAGCGCGTCCATGCGCAGCGTCAGCGGCTGGCCCACGCCCACCTTGCTCAAATACATTTCAGGGACGCGGAAGTCGACCTTGAGCGGATCGATCGCCTCCAGCGGGGCCAGGTCCTGGCCCTGGTTGACGTAGTCGCCCACCGACACGCTGCGCAAGCCCGCAATGCCGCCAAATGGCGCCGAGATCGTCATCTTGTCCAGCCGCGCCTGCGCCAGCGCCACGGCGGCTTCCTGCACCTTGAGCGTGCTGGCGGATTCGTCGCGCGCCTGCTGGCTGACGAAGCCCTTGCCCTGCAGCTCGACCGAGCGCCGGTAGTGGCTTTGCGCCAGCGTCAGGTTGGCGCGGGCCTGGGCCAGCTCGGCGCGCGGCACGGAATCGTCCAGGCGGATCAGCACGTCGCCGCGCTTGACCGGCTGGCCTTCCTTGAAGTCGATCGACTGGATGCGGCCCGCGACCTCCGGCCGCAGCACCACGGACTCGTCGGAACGCAGGCTGCCCACGGCCGAGATGCCGCGCGCGAAAGGTATTTCCTGGGCGGCGGCCACCTCGACCCGGACCGGCACGGCGCGCGTGACCAGGGGCGCTTGAACGGCGCCGGGTTGCGGACTGGCGGTTCCGTGGTCGAGCCAGCGCGGCACAAAAATGCCGAGCGCGGCCCCCGCGGCCAACCCTGCCGCTACGGCGGCGAGCAGTACTGCTTTTTTCATGCGCGAATGTGGCGGTATTGCGGCGCGGGCCTGGCATGCCCCCACGCGGACTGCGCCGCAGGAACTGGAATGAGGGTTGGCACTTTAGCACCCGGATTTACATACTGGAACAATCCTGAAGCCGGATGAAAGAACTAAATCCACCCCAGAGGGCGGATTCGAGGGTATATCCCGATGCCCTCAGCCCCGGCGGGCCGATTCCACGCCCATGTTGGCCAGCTGGTCGGCCCGTTCGTTGCCGGGATCGCCGGCATGGCCGCGAACCCAGCGCCAGGACACGGTATGGCGCTGTACCTGTTCGTCCAGCAGTTGCCACAGCTCGGCGTTCTTGACCGGCTTCTTGTCGGCCGTCATCCAGCCGCGCCGCTTCCAGTTGGCGAGCCATTCGGTCATGCCCTTCATCACATACTGGGAGTCCGTATGGATGGTGACCGTGCACGGACGCTTGAGCGCGCGCAGGCCCTGGATGACCGCCAACAGTTCCATCCGGTTGTTGGTGGTCTGGAGTTCGCCGCCATGCAGGGTCTTTTCGTGGCTGCCGGCGCGCATCAGCACGCCCCAGCCGCCCGGACCGGGATTGCCCTTGCAGGCGCCGTCGGTCCACATTTCCACTTTCTGCTCGTTCGCTTTGTCGTCCTGCATGGTGCTGCTTGGTATTCCTTGCAAAAAAAATTGGCCCCGCGGTGCGGGGCTGGGCCCATCAGGAGCCGTCGTCCGCGTGGCGGTTGACCACCACGGACGCGGCGCGGGCGCGTTTGGGCTTGGCCTTCTTCCAGGCCGGGCCAATGATACGCATGCCGGCCACCCGCTTGACGGCCGACACCAGATAGACCGCGCCGCCCACGCTCCACCAGCGGGCGCCCGCCGACTCCAGGAAGGACCAGCGCTGCAGCCACTTTTCGCTGCGGCAGGCCGGCGCGTAGCAGCCGAAGTGGCTGCTCTCGACCTCGAGCGACAGCAGCTTGAACCAGTCCTTCAGGCGCGGCAGGGACACCTGGGATGACGGCGGCTGCGGCAGCCAGGGTTCCATGCCGGGCATGCGCGTGCGCGCGCCCCACATGCTCCAGGGATTGAAGCCCGAGATCACCACCCGCCCTTCGGGCACCAGCACGCGCTCGACCTCGCGCAGCACGTTGTGGGGATCCTCCGCGCACTCGAAGGCATGCGGCAGGATCAGGAGGTCCACGCTCTGGGACTCGAACGGCAAGGCCTCGGGTTCGGCCAGCACCACCCGCGACTGCCAGGCGGCCGTGCTTTCCGCGGACGGGGTCTCGCCGCCCACGTAGCCCTTGAAGGGCATGCGGTTGGCGCGCAGCAGATTCATGTCCGCCAGGCCCACCTGCCAGGCGTAATATCCGAACACGTCCGCGACAGCCGCGTCGAACTGCGCCCGCTCCCAGGCCAGCACGTACTGTCCCGGCGGCGTCTGGAACCATTCGGCCAGTTCTACAATCGGCGGAGTATCTTCTGCCACGTTCTATTCCTTCGAATCCCATGCAAGCCTTGACCGCCCCCACAGGCGGCCGCGATCGCAACGCCGCGGTCTTGCCGCTACCCGCCTTCAATGACAACTACATCTGGGCCATCGTCCGCGGCAATGAAGCCGCCGTGGTGGATCCCGGCGACGCCGGCCCGGTGCTGCACTGGCTGGCCCAGAACGGCTTGAGACTGCGCGCCATTCTACTCACGCACCATCACGGCGACCACGTGGGCGGCGTACCGGAATTGTCCCGCATCGAGGGCATCACCGTATACGGCCCCGCGCATGAGCAGCTGCCGCGCTGCGACGTGCGCCTGGCGGAGGGCGACCGCGTGGCGATCCCGGAACTGGACCTGGACCTGGCCGTGCTGGACGTTCCCGGACACACCGCCGGCCACATCGCCTACTACGGCCGCGCGGCCGGTCTGGAGCCGGTTCTGTTCTGCGGCGACACCCTGTTTGCGGCGGGCTGCGGCCGTCTTTTCGAAGGCACTCCGGCGCAAATGCATGATTCTTTAGGGAAATTTGCTGTTTTACCGCCAGATACACAGGTTTTTTGCGCACACGAGTACACTCTAGCGAACTTGCGCTGGGCCTTGGCAGTCGATCCGGCCAACCGCAGCCTGCAACAGTGGCACCAGCAGGCCCAGCAATTACGAGCAGAAGGTCTTCCCACGCTTCCGTCCACCATCGGGCAGGAACGCGCGGCCAATCCGTTTTTGCGCACGCAAGAAGTTGAGGTCGTCCACGCCGCAGAGCGCTGGGCCGGCCGCAGCCACGCTACGCCGGTAGAGGTTTTTGCCTCCCTTCGTGAATGGAAGAACGATTTCAAGTGACAACCTGATGAATCTATCCCGACTCCTTCTGCCGCTCATGCTGGCAGTCCTCGCCGGTTGCGCAGGAACCAAAGCCCCCGATAGCAAGAACCTCACCACCAATTCGCAAGGGCGATACATCGCCCGCGACACGTCCCGGACGGTTGACCTGACCAACCCGCCCGCCGACGCCTGGGACCGCATCCGCCGCGGTTTCGCCATTCCCAACCTGAACACCGACCTCTCGCAGCAGTGGACCGACTACTACGCGTCCCACCCCGAGTCGGTGCAGCGCATGGCGGAACGGGCCGGCAAGTACCTGTATTTCATCGTCGACGAGATCAACCGCCGCGGCCTGCCGACCGAGCTGGCGCTGCTGCCCTTCGTCGAAAGCGCCTACAACCCGACCGCGCTGTCCCGCGCCCAGGCATCCGGCCTGTGGCAGTTCGTGCCGGCCACGGGCCAGCACTTCAACCTGAAGCAGGACTGGTGGCGCGACGAGCGCCGCGACCCCATCGCCTCGACCAACGCGGCGCTGGACTACCTGGAAAAGCTGTTTGAAATGCAAGGCGACTGGTACCTGGCGCTGGCCTCGTACAACTGGGGCGAAGGCTCGGTGCAACGCGCCATGGCCAAGAACGAAGCGGCCGGCCAGGGCACGGACTACCTGTCCCTGAACATGCCCGACGAAACCCGCAACTACGTGCCCAAGCTGCAGGCCATCAAGAACATCATCGCCGATCCGCAGCGCTATGCGGTGGCCCTGCCCCCGGTGGGCAATACGCCCTACTTCGTGACGGTCCAGAAGAACAGCGACATCGACCTGGAAATCGCCGCCAAGCTGGCGGAAATGCCGCTGGACGAATTCAAGGCCCTGAACCCCTCGTTCAACCGCCCCGTGATCCGCGGCGACCACGGCCCCACCCTGCTGCTACCGGCCGACCGTGTCGAAATCTTCAACGCCAACCTGACCAACTACAAGGGCGATCTCAGCGCCTGGAAGATCTACCACTCGCGCCGCGGCGAATCCTACGCCTCGATCGCCAAGCGTTTCGGCGTGAGCGAAGCCACGCTGCGCCAGACCAACGACATTGGTTCGCGCCAGAAATCCGCCTCCGGCCAATCCCTGCTGGTGCCGGGCGAACCCGGCACGGGCGGCGTGCAACTGGCCTCGCTGGCCACGCCGGTGGGCGCACTGGACTCGGCGCCGTCGGACAACAAGGCTGCCGCCCCGCGCGGCCGCGCCGCCCAGGCGCCGGCTGCCCGCGTGGCCAGCGCCCGCCCCAATGTCCGCACCCACAAGGTGCGCCAGGGCGACACGCTGTTCTCGCTGGCCAAGCAGTACGGCACCTCGGTCGACGCGCTGCGCGCGCTCAACAACATCAAGGGCAGCGCCCTGAAGGTGGGCTCGCAGCTGCGCGTGCCGGGTACCAACGCCCGCGGCTGATTGGCGCTTGCATGCAAAAGGCGCGTCCCGCGGGACGCGCCTTTTTTATGCCCGGCCGCTCGCTACCGGGCCTGCCCCGCGAACTGCGCGCTCCATTGCGCCAGTTGGCCCGCCGTGACGCCCACGCCGCCGCACAGGATCACCGCCACCGAGCGGGCGTTCTTCAGAAACTCCGAACCGCTGTCCAGCGCCGCCACCGAGGCGCCGCAGGCGGGTTCGACCAGGATGCGGTGCTCCAGCAACACGTCTTCGCAAGCCGCCACCGCGGCGGCGTCCGACACCACCACGCTCTCGATGGGATGTTCCTTGGCCAGGTCCAGCGCGCGGTCGCAGACCTGCCGCGCGCCCAATGAGGTCGCAATGGACCGGATCTCGGGCAACAGCACCGGCGCCCCCGCGCCCAGGGCCTGGGCATAGGAGTCGGCGCCGGCCGTCTCGGCCGCGATCACCGGCACGTCCGCCCAGCCGTTGCGCCGCAGGCCCTCGACCACGCCGCACAGCAGGCCGCCGCCGCCGACCGAGCAGATGACTGCATCCGGTCGGCCGCCTTGCCGGGCCAGCTCGTCGATCATGGTTGCGTGTCCCTCCCACAGCAAGGGGTCATCGAAGGGATGCAGGAACGCGTCCGCCTCGGTCATGAGTTCCAGCGCGCGGGCGTTGGCTTCCATCCAGGAAGCGCCATGCACGATGACCTCCGCCCCTTCGGAACGGATCAGGCTCTTGGCGCGTTCCGAGGTCGTGGCAGGCACCACCACGGTCACCGGCGTGGCCAGCATGCGGCCGGCGTAGGCCACCGCGTACCCGGCGTTGCCGCCGGACGAAGAGATGAAGCGCCGGGCGCCGCGGGATTTGTAGATCTGGCACGCATGGCCTATGCCGCGGGCCTTGAACGAGCCGCTGGGCTGCAGCGCCTCCATCTTCAGGCGCACGTCCTTGCCGCTGCGCAGGGAGAAGGCGCGGGATGCGAGCGCCGGGGTTTCGATATGGATTGCCATGTTCCGTTCTTCAAGAATGAGTAAATCAGACCGCGCTGGCCACGACGCAACAAACGTTGCCGGGCACGACGATGCCGGGATGGCGCTTGGCGAAGATGACGCCGCTGGTCCCGTAAACCAGTTCAACCGGCGCACGCCGCGGATCGAAGGTCTGGTGGATTCGGCCTGCGGGCTGGCCGGCCTCGACGGCCTCGCCATGCCGATGATAGGCCTCGAACACGCCGCGATCCGAGGCGATGACATAGGACTTCGCGCCGCTGACCTTGCACAGGGGCGCGGGCTGCGCCGCCAGCGGCTGGGCGCAAGCCTGGTCCAGCACACCCCAATGCGCCAGCACGCGCAGCGCGCCGGCGCGGCACAGCGCGAGCGCGCTGTCGGTCACGGTGCCGCGTCCCGCCATCTCGGTGCTGACGCAGGTAAGCCCCGCCGCCACCGCCGAAGCAACGCTGGTGCGCGTGTCGCCCAGCGTGTCCAGCATCACGTTGAAGGGCGCGCCGAAGGCCATCACGGCATCGATGTTGCGCTGGGTTTGCGCGGCATCCTGCGAGGGCTGCACCAGGGCGCTGGGAATGATGTCCAGCGACGAACCGCCGGAATGCAGGCTGAGAAACGCGTCGCCGCGCGAGAACAGTTCGTCGCTGACGTAGGCGGCGATCTGTTCCGTGATGCTGCCCGCATGGTCGCCGGGAAACGTGCGGTTCAGGTTCTTGCCGTCCAGCGGCGAGGTGCGCAGGCCGGCTTCAGCCGCCGGCGCGTTGAGCGCGGGCATGATGATCAGGCGGCCCCGGACGCGCTCCAGCGGCAGGTCGCGGATGAGTTCGCCCAGCACGATCTGGCCTTCGTACTCGTCTCCATGATTGCCGCCTTCCAGAATGACGGTGGGGCCGTCGCCATTGGCCAGCACCGCCATGGGTATGCGCACCGTGCCCCAGGCGTCTTCGTGCGGCGACTGCGGGATGTGCAGGAAGCCCGCCTGGCGTCCAGGCGCGTCGAGATCGATGTCGGTGAACGCCGTCGCGCAGTGCGGGTTGCGCGCCGGCAGATGCGCGACCCGCCGGTCACGCAATAGAGGCGACTCGCGGAATGTCGGTTTCGTCATAGACCTTTTGGGTATACGTTATGGGTTTCGATCGGGAAAATATAGGTATTTGACCGATCAGCAACAAATACTTTTGATGTTTGCTACATATGCCCAGGAGGCATGGCATGGAGTTGAGACAGTTGCGCTATTTCGCGGCGGTGTGCGCAGCCGGCAGCGTGGCGGGCGCGGCGAAAGCGTTGCATATCGCCCAGCCCGCGCTGTCGCGCCAGATGATGGCGCTGGAAGAGGAGTTCGGCGCGCAACTGCTGGTGCGCTTGCCGCGCGGCGTGGCGCTCACGCGCGCCGGCGAGGCGCTGCTCGCCCAGGCGAAACTGATGCTGGCGGGTTCTGAAACCCTGCGGGCGCAGGTGGCGCTGGCGGCCCACGGCAAGGCGGGCTCGCTGAAGATCGGCATCATGCCCGGCTACAGCTGGCTGCCCGGCCTGGGACAGGCGATCGCCGCCCTGTCGCGCGCCTCGCCCGACACCGACGTGCAGCTGGAATCCGGCCTGTCGGCCTGGCAGCTCGACGCGATCAAGCGCCACGAACTGGACGCGGGCGTCGTCGCCTGGCGCTCTCCGCTCGACGGCGAAGTGGAAGGAATGAAAATCTATGAAGACCGCATGCTGCTGGCCATGCCCGCGGCGGTGGCGCGCAGCGTCGGCAAGATCCGCACGCTCAAGGACCTGGCGGGCCAGAGATTCATCCTGTTCCCGCGAGCCGGATCGCCCTCGCACTATGACGCGCTGGTCCGCATCCTGAAGGCCGCCGGCATTCCGGTGACACGCCCGGCCGCCGTGGCGACCGATCTTCCCACCATCCTCGGCCTGGTGTCGGCCGGACTGGGCTGCGCCGTCATTCCCGCCTCGTTCCGGCAACACGGCCCGGCCGGCGTCGTCTTCAAGGAAGTCGGCGGCATAGACCTGACGTTCGACCTGGAGCTGGTCTGGCGCGCCGACCAGCGCGATCCCTTGCTCGCCAGTTTCGTACGCCTGTTCCCGCCGCCCGGAAAACCGTCCTGAGGCGCATGCCAGTCGGACGCGCCCCAGGGATTTTCATATCGCGAAACCGCGCAAACTCCTTAAAATAGGCGGATTCCAGAGGGAAAAAATCAAAGGATAGAAATATGGGCTTTCTCGCCGGCAAGCGCATCCTGGTCACCGGGGTGCTTTCCAACCGATCCATCGCCTACGGCATCGCGCGCGCCTGTCACCAACAAGGCGCCGAACTGGCGTTCACCTACGTGGGCGACCGCTTCAAGGACCGCGTAGGCGAATTTGCCGCCGAATTCGGCAGCAAGATCGTGCTGCCCTGCGATGTGGCCGAAGACAGCCAGATCGAAGGCGCCTTCGCCGAACTCGGCCAGCACTGGGACGGCCTGGACGGCCTGGTGCACTCCATCGGCTTCGCCCCGCGCGAAGCCATCGCCGGCAACTTCCTCGACGGCCTGTCGCGCGAAGGCTTCCGCATCGCGCACGACATCTCGGCCTACAGCTTCGCCGCCATGGCCAAGGCCGCCCTGCCGCTGATGGAAGGCCGCAACGGCTCGGTGCTGACGCTGACCTACCTGGGCGCCGAACGCGTGGTTCCGAACTACAACACCATGGGCCTGGCCAAGGCCTCGCTGGAAGCCAGCGTGCGCTACCTGGCGACGGCGCTGGGCCCGCGCGGCATCCGCGCCAACGGCATTTCCGCCGGCCCCATCAAGACGCTGGCCGCCAGCGGCATCAAGGACTTCTCGGCCATCCTGAAGTTCGTGGAAGCCCAGGCTCCCCTGCGCCGCAACGTCACCATCGAAGACGTGGGCAACGTCGCCGCCTTCATGCTGTCGGATCTGGCCGCCGGCGTGACGGGCGAGATCACCCACGTGGACGCCGGTTTCTCGACCATCGTCCCGGGCATGGAAGACTGAGTCCGCGCGCGGCGGGGCCGCCGGCCCCAGCCGCCGCAGCCGGCCTGGTCAGGCCGGCTGCACCACCACGGTGGACACCTGCACGTCCACCGCCGTCATCAGCTTGTGCACCGGGCACTTCTCGGCCACCGCCAGCAATTCGTCTACCTGCGCGTCGGACAACTCGCCGTTCAGCGTCAGCTTGGCCGTCAAGCGGTAGATCCCCTTGCGCTCCTCGCTGGCGTCGCGCACCACCTCCACTCCCACCGACTCCAATGGCAGGCCCTTGCGCTGCGCGTAGACCATCAAAGTCATGGCCTTGCAGCCGCCCAACGCGGTATCGAAGTAGTCGTGAGGATCGGGGCCGGCGCCGGCAGGCTGGGGCATGTCCAGCGGCAGATCGTGGCCTTCGGCCGTGGCGGTGAATTGCAGCGTGTTGGGCGCATTCTGGCGCACGCGGATGCTCATGGGTCCTGTCTCCTGGTAACGGGTCCTGACGGGCGGCCGCCGCGGCCGCCCTCAGACCACGTTGTATCACCTGGCGGGCGCGCCAGGACGACCCAGGCAGAAGCAACTGACTGTAAGCTGAACTTCTGCCGCCCACTCCGGTCGGATATCTCTATCCGCAATACCTGAGCAAACTTTAAAGGGGGCCGCATGAGCGCCAGACAACTCCTCGATCAACTGCTGCAGTCCGGGCAAGGGCTGCTGTCGGACACCACCAGCCGGGTGCAGAACGCCACGGGTGGCAAGGGCTCGTCCTTCCTGACAGGCCTGGGCGGCGGCGCGCTGGGCGCGGGCGCCCTGGGACTGCTGCTGGGCAGCAAGAAGGCCCGCAAGATCGGCGGCAAGGTCGCCATGTACGGCGGCATGGCGGCGCTGGGCGCCCTGGCCTACCGCGCCTATGGCGACTGGCAACGCAGCCAGGCCGGCGCGCCTGCCGCTCCCCCGCAGACGCTGGACCGCCTGCCCGCGCCCCAGGCCGAGCAGCACAGCACGGCGGTGCTGACGGCCATGATCGGCGCGGCCAAGGCCGACGGCCACATCGGCCCGGAAGAACGCGCGCTGCTCGAAACCGAGTTGTCCAAGCTGTCTTCGGACGCGCAAGACCGTCGCTGGCTTGAAGCCGAACTGTCGCGCCCGCTGGATCCGTCCGTGATCGCGCAAGCCGCGCAGACGCCGGAAATGGCGGCCGAGATGTACCTGGCCAGCCTGCTGGTAGTGGACGAGGAAAGCTATATGGAACGCGCCTATCTGGACGAATTGGCGCGCCAGCTCAAGCTGCAGCCGGGCCTGAAGGAACAGCTCGAGCAGCACGCCCGGGCCGCCGCGGCCTGAGGCTGGCCGGCCTGCGCCCGGCTCAATCGGCGCGTAGGCCGATCGCCTGCGTCAAGGCGGTATAACGGTCGATATCCGCATCGATCATGGCTTGGAATTCCCGCGGCGTGCTGCTGGCCGGCGTGAAGCCCTGTTCACGCAACGCCGCCTGCACATCGGGGCGCTGGACGATCTTCGCCACCGCCGCATTCAGCTTGGCCACCACCGCGGGCGGCGTGGCTGCCGGCGCCAGCAGGCCGTGCCACTGGTCCAGCGCGTAGCCGGGCACGCCCTGCTCGGCCACCGTCGGCACCGACGGCAACAACGGCGAACGCGCCGGCGAGGTCACGGCCAGCGCCCGCAACTTGCCGGCCGCAATCAAAGGCGCGGCGCTGGACGCGGTGACCACGCCGACCCCGACCTGGCCCGCGGTCACGTCGGTAAGCGCCGGTCCGCAACCCTTGTAAGGCACGTGCTGCAGAGGCGCGCCGGTGGCGCGCGCCAGCATCTCGCCGGCCAAGTGCTGCGGCGTGCCGTTGCCGCAGGATGCGAACGCCAGCGGCCGGTCCGGCGTGGCGGCGGCCAGCGCATCGTCCAGGCTGCGCCAGGGCGAAACCGCCGGCACCACATACACGGACGGCACGAAGGCCACGTTGATGACCGCCGCAAAGTCCCGCTTGGGCGCGAAGCCCAGATTGCTGTAAACCCCGGGATTGATCGCGAAGGAACTGTTGACCATCAGCAGCGTATGGCCGTCGGCAGGGGCTTCCGCCACGGCGCGCGCGCCGATGTTGCCGCTGGCGCCAGGACGGTTTTCCACCACGACCGCCATGCCAAACTGCTCCTGCAGGCTCGCGCCAATGCGGCGCGCCAGCAAGTCGGTGCCGCCGCCCGGCGGAAACGTCACCACGATGGTGATGGGGTGCGACGGATACGCGGCGTCCTTGGGCGCTTCGCCCGAAGGCGAATTGCCGCAGGCGGCCAGGGGCAAAACCAGGAACGCAAGAACAGAGCTAAGCAGGCGATTCATGATGCGGGCTTGCAAGCGTCCCTGCGCGGCAAGCGCGCGGGGACATGGGCAATGCCGGCCGGCGGCCGGCGGAAAGGCTCAGGCGTCCAGACCGATGTCGAGCACCTTGGCGCTATGGGTGATCCAACCCACCGCGATCTGGTCCACTCCGGTGGCCGCCACCGCGGCGGCGGTTTCGGGCGTGATGCGGCCCGAGGCTTCAGTAATGGCGCGGCCGCGCGCCATGGCCACTGCGCGGCGCAGATCGTCCAGGCTCATGTTGTCCAGCAGCACCACATCCACGCCCAGAGACAGCGCCGTTTCCAGCTGCTCCAGCGTGTCCACTTCCAGTTCGATCTTGACCATGTGGCCGATGCCGGCGCGCGCCCGCTCGACCGCCGTCGCGACCCCGCCCGCCAGCGCGATGTGGTTGTCCTTGATCAGCACCGCGTCGTCCAGGCCGTGGCGGTGATTGCTGCCGCCGCCCACGCGCACCGCGTACTTCTGCACGGCGCGCAGGCCCGGCATGGTCTTGCGGGTGCAGGTGACGCGGGCGCCGTAGCCTTCAATGGCGCGGGCGATGGACGCGGTGGCGCTGGCCACGCCGCTCAGGTGGCACAGGAAGTTCAGCGCCACGCGCTCGGCCGTCAACATGGCACGCGCGTTGCCGCTGATGCGGGCGATTTCCGTTCCCGGCTGCAGTTCGGCGCCATCGCGCAGCGCGACCTCGAACTTGATGGCGGGGTCCATGGCGCGAAACGCCAGGCGCGCCAGGTCCAGCCCGGCCAGCACGCCTTCCTGACGCGCGACCAATCGGGTCTGCGCCGTGGCGTCGGCGGGCACGATGGCATCGGTGGTCAGGTCCCCGGCGCGTCCCAGATCCTCGAGCAAGGCCGCGCGCACCAGCGGCTCCAGCATGACTTCCGGCAGAGGGGGAACGGGCAGTCGGGCGGTGGTCTGAGGCGCTTCGGCTTTAATGCTCATTTTGAGTATTTACCAGTTAAAAAAAGGCGCGCGGGGATTGCGCACCACTTATGCTAGAGACGAGCATAAGGCTTGTCAAGCGTCAGCCATTTTCCGTCCAGTTTGAAATGGCTTGCGTGATCGATTAAATTTTAATCACTGTGATTATTTCGAGATCATTAGCGTGTCATCGAGTCCGACATCTGCCTCGTGCTAATCACGGCGTCGCCAGGAGCAGGCAAGATCAAGTTCTTATTAAAGGTGCAACATGACAGCAGCAACCAAAGTTCTAACCACACACGTGCCGCTTCCGCTTGCCGACAAGGTCGATCAGATGGCCACACGGCTTGAACGCTCGCGCGGCTGGATCATGAAACAGGCGCTTTCGGCCTGGATCGCCCAGGAAGAGGAACGCGATCGGCTAACCCAGGAAGCATTGGCCGACGTAGACGCGGGCCGCGTCGTCGACCATCTGGCTGTGCAGGCGTGGGCGGAAAGCCTGGGCACTGACGAGCCGCTGCCGGTGCCACGTTGATGACGCTCAAATGGACCAGCAAAGCGCTGTCCGACTTAGTGCGCTTGTATGAATTCCTGGCCCCAGTAAACAAATCCGCTGCCACCAGGGCTGTGCAGGCGTTGGCCAAAGCGCCAACCATCCTGCAGACCAACCCGCGTATTGGCGAACAACTGTTCCAATTCGAACCACGAGAGGTGAGAAGAATCCTGGTTGGAGAGTACGAGATTCGCTACGAAATCCAGGATGCGGTTGTCCACGTGCTACGGCTGTGGCACACCCGCGAGAGCCGCTAAAACTCTTGGGTGACTTGGACTCTCAAGCGTGACGCATCTCAACGTCACATTGCCCGAGACAGCGGCAACTTGCTCCCCGCAATAGCGCGCTCCAGCAGCACGTCACGGCGAAAACGGAACAGCTTGGCCGGCCTGCCGGCCGTGCCCGTGGCCATTTCGCCGGTCTCTTCGACCAGCGCCTGCTGCTCGATGAGGCGGCGGAAATTCTGCTTGTGCAGGCCGCGCCCGGCCAGCGCTTCCACGGCCAGCTGCAATTGCAGCAAGGTGAACTGCGCGGGCATCAATTCGAACACCACGGGCCGGTACTTGATCTTGGCGCGCAGCCGGGCGATGCCGGTGGCCAGGATGCGGCGGTGGTCGTGGCGCATGGGTTCGCCGGGCACCACGGCGCCCTTGCCTCCGCGCCGCGCCGCTTCGGGCACCAGCCCCGCTTCGAACAGCAGCTCGTAGCGCTGCAGCACCATGTCCTCGTTCCAGGGCGAGCCGTCCAGCCCGAAGGTGATGGCGGCGCGTTGGCGGCGGCGTATGCGCACGGCCGCATCGCTACTGTCTTCGCACCAGGCGGCCAGGCGCGGCACGATCATGTCTTCCACCAGCGCGGGCGTGCCTGCGCGCCGGTCCTCCCAGGGGAAGTAGCGGTACCAATCCTGCCAGCCCACTTGCGCCACGCCGGTCTCGCCAGCCTCGCGCGTCAGGCCCAGGTAGCTGACCGACATCACGCGCGCACCCGATTCATCGGAGCGGTCGCCGTCGGCGAAGGTGTAGAGCTGCTCCACGTAACCCAAGGGGTGATGGGTCTGCTCCTCCACCCAGGCGCGCAGGCCGGCCTGCAGCGAACGGTGCGACAGTTCGAAGGGGCCAGCCGGCAAGGCGCGCGCATCGTCGGTCGTCAGCACCCGCGGCTCGCCGTTGGTGACGGCGACCAGCACGGCAACGAGTTCAGCATGGACGGAGCGTTCGACGGATTCAGTCAAGGTAGGCGTATGGAAAGTGAGAAACCGGGCGGCTTGCGGCAAGCCGCGAGGCGTCGGAAATTATAAGGTTCGAGCTCCTGCAACAGCCCCTTGCAAACGTGACAGGCATTCCTGCTCCGGGCAGGCCGCGCGGCCCTAAGATGGAAGTGGCAACCAGGCGCGTCGCCATCCCGGGACGCCCGCAAGCGGAGCAGACATCATGTTGAAAACCGCCCCCGATCCGCAGGCGGCCAAGGCCGCCGAAACGGAACACCCCGTCGCCGTCGACCCGCGCAAAGGCACCGAAATCCTGCCGATGGCGGACCACAGCAAGGAGGTCGCCGGCATGCCGCGGCGCGGACGCGCCGTTGCGGAACCCGGCGAACCCGGCATCATCACCCCGGAAGATGACGTGCTGGATACTTCTTACGAAAACCGCAAGAGCTGAGCCGGCGCGATAGCAAGATGATACGCGAGCCGGGCGCGGCCTCTGCAGCGCTCAGGCCGCGTCGGGCTGCGCCTGGAAGCCGCGCGCCAGGATCTCCACGAAAGCTTCGGTCACCGACGACGGCGCGGTCTGTGCGGGGTAAGCCATGCTGACGCGCACCGGCAGGCGCGGCGTGAACGGCCGTATCGCCAAACGGTCTGCGAACACCTCGGCAATGTAGGGATTGACCACGCCCAATCCGCTGCCGGCGGCAGCCAGCGCGCAGATGGTGGATGAATAGGTGGTCTCGATTTCCGAGGCGGGCTGCGCCCGGTGTTCCTGCATCGCGCCGCGCAGTTGCAGATAGACGTCGTCATCCGCATTGAGCACCAGCAGGCGGCGCCCGTCCAGGTCCATGATGTCGACGGACGGCTGCGCGGCCAGCGGATGGTCCGGCCTCATGACGCAAACCGCCTCGCTTTCATGCAAGACCTGCATTTCCAGCTGCGCGCCGTCCATGGGCGCGGTCGTCACCACCAGGTCGTAGGTGCCGTGCAGCAGCCCTTCCCGCAGATACTGGCTGCCCACGGTCTGCATGTTGATGTGGACCTCTGGATAGCGCTGCGCAAAGGTCTCGATCGCGCCGGGCAGCACGCCCAGCCCCAGCGCGGGGGTGCAGGCCAGCCGCAACACGCCGCTGCCGCTGCGCCGCATCGCGGCGACGCGGTCCTCGATGCGCTCCAGCCCCACGAAATGGCGCTGCACGGTATCGAACAAGTCCTTGGCCTCGCGCGTGGGCCGCAAGCGTCCGCGCTCCATGTCGAACAGCTTCAGGCCGCTGGCCTGCTGCACCTGCGCCAGCAGCCGGCTGACCGAGGGCTGGGTGGTGCGCAGCATCTGCGCCGCGCCGGTAGTGGTGCCGGCCAGCATGACCGCGTGGAAGGCTTCGATCTGGCGGAAATTCAGGGGTCGGCTCATGGCGGGGCAATGTATAGCAAACTTGCATAGCCTATGTTGAAAAAAGAATTTTTTCAAATACCCGCCGACTCCTACACTGGTTTTCCCAAGGGCGCCGCCAGATGCGCCCCCCGCGCTACCCAACCTTCCAGGGGAAACCACATGAACCTCCGCCGCTCCTGGCGCCAACTCCTGCAAACGCTGTGCCTGGGCCTGACGGCAGCCGCCCTGCCGCTGGCCGCGCATGCGCAAGCCAACTATCCCGACCGCCCGGTGCGCATCATCGTGCCCTTCACCGCGGGCGGCAGCTCCGACATCCAGGGGCGCCTGCTGGCCGAACACCTGGGCAAGCTCTACGGCCAATCGGTGGTGGTGGAAAACCGCCCCGGCGCCGGCGGCCACATCGGCGGCAAGTTCGTCGCCGACTCGGGGCCGGACGGCTACACCCTGCTGCTCGGCTCCATCGGCCTGCATGCCACCTACGGGGTCTACAAGAACCTCAACTACCAGCCGGCCCGCGATCTGAAGCTGATCACCATCGTGGCCGAAATGCCGCACGTGGTGGTGGCCAACCCCGCGCTGGAAGCCAACACCCTGGCCGAACTCACCGCGCTGGCAAAGGCCAAGCCGGAAACGCTGCACTTCGGCTCGGCCGGCGTGGGTTCGTCCGTGCACATGGTGGGCGAGCTCTACAAGATGGCCGCACAGGCGCCCATCGTGCACATCCCGTACCGCGGCAGTTCCGCCGCCACCAACGACCTGCTGGGCGGCCAGATCCAGCTGCTGTTCGAGAACGTGCCCACCACCATCGGCTACATCCAGGCCAAGAAGCTGAAGGCGCTGGCCATCACCGGCGCCACGCGCTCGCCGGCCCTGCCCGACGTGCCCACCGCCGCCGAAGCCGGCCTGCCCGGCCTGACGGTGACGTCCTGGACCACGCTGGCCGCCAGCAAGGACGTGCCCGATGCGCTGATCGAAAAGATCAGCGCCGACCTGCGCCGCATCTACGCCGACCCGGCATTCCGTGAAGGCCTGGAGCGCCTGGGCATGACCCCGGTGGGCAACAGCCCCGCCGACGCGCGCGCCTTCGTCGAACGCGAACGCGCCCGCTGGAACAAGGTCATCGAGACCGAACACATCACCGCGGGCTGAACGCCCGGGGCGGCGCCTGCGCCGCCCTTTTTTCTTTCCGATTTCATCCTTGCTCCGCCATCCATGAACCGCATGCTCGCCACGCCCATCGCCTGCCGCCGCCTGGGCGCCACGCCGCACCATCATTTCTTCGGCTACTACAACAAGACCGTCTGGCATCGCGACGGCCGCTATCTGCTGGCCAACCGCACGCCGTTCAAGGACGCGCGGCTCACGCCCGAGCTGAGCGCCGAGGTGGGTTACTTCGACCTGCAGGACGGCGACCGCTACCACGCCGTCGGCAGCACCACGGCCTGGAACTGGCAGATGGGCTGCCAGCTGCAATGGCTGGACGGCGAGTCCGAGCCGCAGATGATCTACAACTGCCGCCGCGACGACGACAGCGGCTTCTATCCGGGCTTGCGCTCCGCGGTCCACAACGTCGCCACCGGCCAGACGCGCCACCTGCCGCTGCCCATCTACGTGGCCGCGCCCAACAGCCGCTATGCGCTCTGCGTGGATTACCGCCGCCTCTACATCACGCACGAGACCATCGGCTACAGCGAACACGCGCCCGGCCCGGTATCCAATGCCCCGGCCGACGACGGCATCCATAGCATGGACCTACAAAGCGGTGCGCATCGCCTGCTGGTCAGCTACGCCGACCTGCGCAACTTCCATCCGCGCGACTCGATGGAACGCGCCATCCACTGGGTCAGCCACATCGAGATCAATCCGTCGTCCTCGCGCATCCTGTTCCTGCACCGCTGGACCGAACGCGTCAAGGACGAGACCTGCTTCCTGCACCGGCTGATCACCATGAATGCCGACGGCAGCGACATGCGCCTGCTGGAATGCTCCGACCATCCGCTGCCGCAACTGGCCAACGACTTCGATCCCAGCGCGGTCGGCACCTTCGACTACGAGAAATCCGAATACCAGATCTCGCATCCGCTGTGGCGCGACGACCAGACCATCATCGTGTGGGGCCCGCATGACGGCAGCATCCACTACCACCTCTACCGCGACGCGCCCGGCGGCGCGGTCCAGGTCGTGGGCGATGGCGTGCTGACCGAGAACGGCCACATGACCTATTCGCCCGTGAACACGCGCTGGCTGCTCAGCGACACCTATCCGGACTCGACCACGCACGAGCGCATCCTGTTCCTCTACGACATGCGGACCGGCCTGCGCCACTCGCTGGGCAGCTTCTACGCAGATCCCGATCTGTCCAAGGAAAACCGCTGCGACCTGCATCCGCGCTGGAGCCGCGATGGCACCCAGGTCTGCATCGACTCCGTGCATGAAGGCGAGCGGCAGATGTATGTGTTGGACGTCACACCCATCGTCGGCACGCGCGGTTAAGCCGTCCTCGACCGCCGCCTCGGCCTTGCGTCGAACCGCAACTCGGCCAGGCGGCGGACTACTCATCCCACCACAAGGACTTCACACTATCGTCACCCCCTTGTAACGACCGACCTTTAACCTCGCTTTCGTTTTGCTTACAGATAACTGAGCGACTCGTTCGCGACTCTATGAGGTTGGAATGTCCCACTTGACTGATAAATTGCGCGCCCCCTATCGCGAAGCCCAAGGTGAAGTCACCGTCCCCGGGCAGATGTTCGACGAGATCGTCGCCGCGAATCCCCAGCGCCGCACTTTGCTGAAGAACAGCTTCGGCCTGTCAATGCTGTCCGTGTTCGGCGCATCGACCCTGCTGACCGCCTGTGGCGGCAGCGACGATGACGATAACGATGACGCCCCCTCCGGCAACGAACCGGGCGAAGGCGGCTCCAAGCCGACCCCCGGCCCCGACTACTCCGTCACGTTCGCCCCGCTGGCCGACAAGATCGTCGCCGACACCGTCACCGTACCCGCGGGCTACGTGGCTGAAGTGCTGTATTCCGCCGGCGACAAGTGCATGATCGGCTCGGTCGGCTACGCCGGGGTGCCGCAGTCCTATCCCGCCACGGAAACCCAATCCGGCGGCCAACACGACGGCATGCACTTCTATGCCCTGCCCGGCGTCGACCCCAACCAGGGCGGCCTGCTGGTGTTGAACCACGAATCACTGGACGACGAGACCCTGGACCAGAGCGTCGAGGGCGTGAAGACCCGCCTGTCCAACGTCGGCGTATCCGTCATCGAAATCGCCCGCGGCGCCAACGGCGCTTGGGCCGTCAAGACAGATTCGCGCTACAACAAGCGCTACACCGGCAACACCGTCTACAACGTCAGCGGCCCGGCCAAGTCGGTGGTCGGCGACACCGTCGTCGGCACGCTGAACAACTGCGCCAGCGGCGACACGCCCTGGGGCACGTACCTGACCTGCGAAGAGACGCTCAACAACTACCACTACAAGACCGGCGACGCCGGCAAGCCGGCCGACCAGGGCTATGGCTGGGTGGTGGAGATCGATCCGCAGAACCCGGACTCGACCGCCGTCAAGCGCACCGCGATGGGCCGCTTCAGCCATGAGAACACGGCCTTCATGCTGGACGAGAACAACCGCGTCGCCTTCTACATGGGCGACGACACCACGCCCGGCTGCATCTACAAGTTCGTGCCCAGCAAACCCTATGACCCGGCCAACCGCGCCGCCAACATGGGCCTGCTGGACGAAGGCACGCTGTACGCCGCGCGCTTCAACGACGACGGCAGCGGCAACTGGGTCGAACTGACGGTAGGCAAGAACAACCTGACCGCCGGCGCCACCGATCCGGGCAACTTCACGCAAGTCGCCAGCGGCACCGTGATCACCGGCAAGCTCGTCAACTTCAATACGCAGGCCGACGTGCTGGTCAACACCGGGGCCGCCGCCCGCGTCGCCGGCGCCACGCTGATGGACCGCCCCGAGTGGATCACGGTGGGCGTGGACAAGACCGTGTACTGCACGCTGACCAACAACGGCAGCCGCAAGCGCACCAGCGCCGCCAACCCGCGCGTCAGCAACTCGCACGGCCACATCATCCGTTGGCACGAGCGCGGCGACTCGCCCCTGGCCACCACCTTCGAGTGGGACCTGCTGCTGCTGGCCGGCCGCGACAAGGCCGACGGCGTGGCCGCCAACCTGACCGGCAACGTCAACGGCGACACCTTCTCCAGTCCCGACGGCATCCGCGTCGACCCCAAGGGCCGCCTGTGGGTCCAGACCGACGCCGGCACCAGCGCCTCGACCACGGACTTCTTCGGCAATAACTCGATGTACTACATCGACCAGAAGACCGGCGAATCCAAGCGCTTCCTGGTCGGCCCGCTGGGCTGCGAGATCACCGGCATCGCCTACACGCCGGACCTGACCACGTTCTTCATCAACATCCAGCACCCGAACCAGGCGTGGAACACCCTGCGCGCCGGCGGCGGCGATGCGCGTTCCGCGACGGTGGTGGTGCGGCGTACTGATGGGAAGCCGGTGGGCGCGTAAGCGTTCCGGTTAAAAACGCCGCCCGGCACGTTGACGCCGGGCGGCGTTTTTTTTATGCCGCGCAAATACAAAAAACCCGCAAGGCTTGGGCGCTTGCGGGTTTTTCGGTGCACGGCATTGCTGTGCGAATCCTGGCGGACAGAGGGGGATTCGAACCCCCGATACGCTTTTGACGTATACACGCTTTCCAGGCGTGCGCCTTCAACCACTCGGCCACCTGTCCTATCTGCGATTTTCGCTGCGGGCAAGCCGCTGCAGAAAATGCGAATCCGCGATTCTAGCAGATTTCGCATAACGCCGACAAGCGCACAAAGAAAAGGGGACGCTGTAAGCGTCCCCTGCCCCCGCTCAGCCGTCAGGAGGCCGACGCGGGCGGGTCCTGTTCCCGATAGGAGCTGACGGTGCCGTCCGGCTCGGTTTCCTCCAGCCGCACCCTGAAGCCCCACAACCGGGCCAGGTGCTTCATCACCTGTTCGGCGTCCTCGCCCGCCAGCGGACGGCCGCGGCTCTTCAGATGACGCAGCACCAGCGATCGATCCGAGTCGCGGTTGAACCTCACCACCTGGATGTCCGGCACCATGTTGTCGCGGTTGTGTTGCGCGGCCAGCAGGCGGCGGATGTCGCGGTAGCCTTCGTCGTCGTGGATGGCGGCGACTTCGAGCTTGGGGTTGGCCTGGTGGTCGGAGATCGCGAAGAAACGGAACTCGCGGATCAGGCGCGGCGACAGGTACTGCGAGATGAAGGACTCGTCCTTGAAGTTGCGCATGGCGAAGTCCAGCGTCTTCAGCCAGTCGCCGCCGGCGATGTCGGGGAACCAGCGCCGGTCCTCGGGCGTGGGCGCCTCGCAGATGCGGCGGATGTCGGACATCATCGCGAAGCCCAGCGCGTACGGGTTGATGCCGCCGTAGCCGCGCTCATCGAAGCCGCGCTGGCTGACCACGTTGGTGTGGCTTTGCAGGAACTCCATCATGAAGCCGTCGTTGACCAGGCCTTTTTCATGCAGCCGGTTCAGGATGGTGTAGTGCCAGAACGTGGCCCAGCCTTCGTTCATGACCTTGGTCTGGGTCTGCGGATAGAAGTACTGCGCGATCTTGCGGACGATGCGCACCAGCTCCTTCTGCCACGGCGCGAGCTTGGGCGAGTACTTCTCGATGAAATACAGCAGGTTCTCTTCGGGCTCCGGCGGGAACACCGAGGCCTCGACGTGCGTGTCCTTGTCGGCCTCAAGGCGCGGCAGGGTGCGCCAGAGGTCGTTGTACTGCAGCCGGGCGTGCTCCTGGCGTTCGGCCTGGCGCGCGGCCTCTTCCTTGTAGGAAATGGGCGTCGGGCGCTTGTAGCGGTCCACGCCGTGGTGCGAGAGCGCGTGGCAGGAGTCGAGCAAGGCTTCGACCGCATCGATGCCGTAGCGGTCCTCGCAGGACATGACGTACTTGCGCGCGAAGACAAGATAGTCCAGCACGCCGTCGGCGTCGGTCCATTGGCGGAACAGGTAATTGCCCTTGAAAAACGAGTTGTGGCCGTAACAGGCGTGGGCGATCACCAGCGCCTGCATCGTCATGGAGTTCTCTTCCATGAGATAGGAGATGCAAGGGTTGGAGTTGATGACGATCTCGTACGCCAGCCCCTGCATGCCGCGGCGGTAGAACTGCTCGTTGCGGATGAATTCCTTGCCGTACGACCAGTGCGGATAGCCAATGGGCAGACCGGCCGACGCGTAGGCGTCCAGCATCTGTTCCGAGGTGATTACCTCGATCTGGTTCGGGTAGGTGTCCAGTCCATATTCGGCGGCGACCTTGGAGATCGCGTCGTCATAGGACTGGATCAGTTCGAAGGTCCATTCGGAACCCTGGGAGATGGGCCGGGCGCTGCCGGCGGCCTCCGGTTCCACGAGCGCTCCCACGATGGCATTCATGCGGTTTCCTTTTTGAACAGGTCATGGAACACGGGGAAGATCTCGCCGCGTTCGCAGATGCGCCGCATGACGAAATGCGGCTCCAGTTTCTGTTCATATTCCGCCCACAGGCTGCTCTTGCGCGCCTCCTGCGAGTCGGGTACTTCGATGTAGGCAAAGTAGCGCGTGGCCGGCAGCAGGTGCTCGGCCAGGAAGCGCGCGCTCTTGCCCGCGTCGGCGCCGAACGAGTCGCCGTCGCTGGCCTGCGCCGCATACACGTTCCAGGCGGTCGGCGGATAGCGCTTCTCCAGGATCTCGCGCATCAGTTCCAGCGCCGACAGCACGATGGTGCCGCCGCTCTTGGGATCGTAGAAGAAGGTATGTTCGTCGACTTCCTCGGCGTTGTCGGTGTGGCGGATGAAGACCAGGTCCACGTGTTCGTACTTGCGCGACAGGAACAGGTAAAGCAGCGAAAAGAAGCGCTTGGCCAGGTCCTTCTTGTTTTCGTCCATGGAGCCCGACACGTCCATCAGGCAGAACATGACGGCGCGCGCCATGGGGATGGCCACCGACACCCGGTTGCGGTAGCGCAGGTCCAGGTCATCCAGGAACGGTACGCGGGCCAGGCGTTCGCGGCAGCCTTCGACATCCTGCTCCAGCGCCTTGATCTCGTCGGCGGGAGCGCCTGCTTCGAGCGCCTTGGCCAGGCGCTCCTCGGCATCCTCGAGATCGGCGCGCGCCTTTACGCCCAGCGACACGCGCCGCGCCAGCGAGGACTTGAGCGTGCGGCTGATGCTCAGCATGCTGGGCGAACCCGTGGTCGTGTAGCCGGCGCGTTGCCATTTCTTCTGGCTGACCTCGCCCAGCTGCGTGCGCGCCATGTGCGGCAGCTCCAGGTCCTCGAAGAACAGGTTCAGGAATTCGGCCCGCGACAGGCTGAAGGTGAACTGGTCGACCGATTCGCCTTCGCCCGGCTCGGAGCCGCCTTCCCCCTGCCCGCCCTGCGGCCGGTCGAAGGTGTCGCCCTTGGCAAACTCGCGGTTGCCAGGGTGCACGATCTCGCGGTCGCCGCCCTGGCCGTGGTGGAAGGACGGCTCGGAGATGTCGCGGGCGGGCAGGTTGATCTCCCCGCCCTGGTCCATGTCCTGGATGGAGCGGTCACGGATCATCCCGTGTACCGCCTTGCGGATCTGGTTCTTGTAACGCCGGAGAAAACGCTCCCGGTTGACGGCGCTTTTATTGCGCCCGTTAAGACGGCGATCGATGAGTGAATTCATGATTCACCTCGCTCAGGAAGACTTCCTCACACGGAGATACCACTCGCACAGCAGCCTGACCTGCTTTTCCGTGTAGCCCTTTTCGACCATGCGATCGACGAAGCTCTGATGCTTGGATTTGTCCTCGGCCGACGCCTTGGCGTTGAACGAGATCACCGGCAACAGGTCTTCGGTGTTCGAGAACATCTTCTTCTCGATCACTTCGCGCAGCTTTTCATAGCTGGTCCAGGTCGGGTTGCGGCCGTTGTTGTTGGCCCGCGCCCGCAGCACGAAGTTGACGATCTCGTTGCGGAAATCCTTCGGGTTGGCAATGCCAGCCGGCTTCTCGATCTTTTCCAGTTCGTCGTTGAGCGCGCTGCGGTCGAAGCTTTCACCCGTTTCCGGGTCGCGGAATTCCTCGTCCTGGATCCAGCAGTCGGCAAAGGTCACGTAGCGGTCGAAGATGTTCTGGCCGTATTCCGAGTACGACTCGAGGTAGGCGGTCTGGATTTCCTTGCCGATGAATTCCGCGTAGCGCGGCGCCAGGTAGCCCTTGATGAATTCAAGATAGCGCCGGCGGATTTCCTCGGGATAGTCCTCGCGGCCGATCCGCTGCTCGAGCACGTACATCAGGTGCACCGGGTTGGCGGCGACTTCGGTCTGATCGTAGTTGAAGACGCTGGACAGGATCTTGTACGCAAAACGCGTCGACACCCCGGTCATGCCTTCGTCCGTGCCGGCATAGTCCTTGTATTCCTGCAAGGCCTTGGCCTTGGGATCGACGTCCTTCAGGCTTTCGCCGTCGTAGACGCGCAGCTTCGAATAGATGCTGGAATTCTCGGGTTCCTTCAGGCGCGTCAGGACCGAGAACTGCGCCATCATGTCCAGCGTTCCCGGCGCGCACGGCGCCGTCGACAGCGAACTGTGGTGCAGCAGCTTTTCGTAGATGCGGACCTCTTCCGAGACCTGCAGGCAGTAAGGCACCTTGACGATGTAGATACGGTCGAGGAACGCCTCGTTGTGCTTGTTGTTGCGGAAGGTCTGCCATTCCGATTCGTTCGAGTGGGCCAGGATGGCGCCGTTGAACGGGATCGCGGAAAAGCCCTCGGTGCCCTTGAAGTTGCCTTCCTGGGTCGCCGTCAGCAAGGGGTGCAGCATCTTGATCGGGGCCTTGAACATCTCGACGAATTCCAGCAGCCCCTGATTGGCCAGGCACAGCCCGCCGGAGTAGCTGTAGGCGTCCGGATCATCCTGCGAGTGGCGATCGAGCATGCGGATGTCGACCTTGCCCACCAGCGACGAAATGTCCTGGTTGTTCTCGTCGCCGGGTTCGGTCTTGGCGATGGCGATCTGGCGCAGCACCGACGGGTTCAGGCGCACGACGCGGAACTTCGAAATGTCGCCGTCGAACTCCTTCAGGCGCTTCACGGCCCAGGGCGACATGATGCCGCTCAGGTAGCGCCGGGGAATGCCGTATTCCTTTTCAAGCGTGTCGCCGAAACGTTCCGGATGGAACAGTCCGAGCGGCGATTCGTTGACCGGCGAGCCCTTCAAGGCGTAGATGGGATAGGCCTCCATCAGCGACTTGAGCCGCTCCGCGATGGACGACTTGCCGCCGCCCACCGGGCCCAGCAGATAAAGGATTTGCTTGCGCTCTTCCAGTCCCTGCGCGGCATGCTTGAAGAACGCGACGATCTGTCCGATCACGTCCTCCATGCCGTAGAACTCCTGGAACGCCGGGTAGCGTCGGATGGTCCGGTTGGAAAACAAACGGGAAAGACGTGGGTCGTTGCGCGTATCCACGATTTCGGGTTCGCCTATGGCCGCCAGCATGCGTTCTGCGGGGCTGGCGTACGCCATGGGATCGCTTTTGGCGAGGTTGAGGTACTCCTCGAGAGAGAGTTCCGATTCCTGCTCTCTTGCATACTGCGACTTGAAGCCTTCGACGATGTTTTGCACGGAAACCTCCTACAACACGCGAAAAATCCAATACGTCCCTACCTGCCCCCATTGTGCCTCAGCGCTCGCGCATTACTAGACAATCTCGCGATAAGCACTGTCGGCCGGATGGTATGTTGCTTTCGCCACACATCAACCAAAGGCATGATCAGGCCCTTTCCAATTAGGCTGCACTCTTCGGATGCAAGTTCCGTCAGGGAATGCAACTTAAGTGAATAAGTTCACTCGTTCGACTTCAGCATATCGCTGTATGCGTGCGTGCATGATGCGTCCGCACATGAAATGCTCAGCAATGATTTGAAGGGAAGAGCGATGTCCCAGGGATTTTTATGATGCGGGTATAAACCCGATGCGCCCGCTGTGCGATGGCAGCGGACGGTCTGAACGGCGCATGGCGTCTTCGTTCAGCAGCGTGCAGGTTCGGTTGTGAAAAGCACCGATGACACCGCACGAGGATCCGTGGTGACGAGGGCGCGTGGCATTGCACGGTGTAGTCCATCAGTGCGTGGCGCCAAGTCATGTGCCTATGCTAAAGCCAATTGACGTTTTTGTGGCAATTCATTTAGCGCAACGCCAAAAATAGTCATGTCACGCGCTTTCAGATTTATGCAATAGACACGCGCTGCAACTGCGCTGACGTGCGCAAACTTGATGACATATCAATGGCGCCAGCGCATCGCGATTGCCTGCCGGCCGCGGATTACCGACGCCTGCGCGATTGGCAGCCGCAAGCGCAGAGTGCTAATACCCCTTGCGGCGGCGATAGAATCACGCATTCGCAACGCGCCGCGCATCTGGCGCGCATGCTTCCACCACCCGTCGTCGTCGCCGCGTCATGCCTTTCCAATCCTGGCCAGCAGCATGAAAGCCCTCGCCAAACGCTGTTGCGCAGCGCTTTGCAGCGTCTCGCTGCTGCTGCTGGCCGCTTGCGGCAAGCAGACGGATCTGCCGGGTGACGCCTATGTCTGGCAACGCGTCTGGACGCCGCCCGTCAGCCAGGCGCTGGCCGAGAGCGCCGACGTGGTGCGGGCATGGCGCGTGCTGGTGGCGGAAATGAACCCGGATGGCAGATGGTTCACTGCTGCGCCCGATCTGGCCGCACTGGCTGCGGCCAGGCGTCCCGTCGTCATGGTTTTCCGCCTGGACGGCCGCGCCGATGCGCTGCCGGCGGCGGACGTGCTTGCGCGGATCAGGGCCGCGCGTCCCGCATGGGAAAGCGCGGGCATCGTCTTGGCCGGCATCGAAATCGATTACGACTGCGCCACCTCCAAATTGCCTGCCTACGCGGCTTTTCTGGAGACCTTGAAGCATGGCCTGGGACCGGACCTGCCTTTGTCGATAACCGCGCTGCCGACCTGGCTTGGCGGGTCCGGGCTCGACGCGCTGCTGCGGATTCCCGATGAAGCCGTGTTGCAAGTCCACGCCGTGCTGAGTCCCGAACAGGGGCTGTTCAATGCCAAGCGCGCAAGCGCCTGGCTGGCGGCTTTCGCGGATCGCACCCGGCGGCCGTGGCGCGTGGCGCTGGCCACCTATGGCAGCCGCGTAAGCTGGAACGACGACGGCAGCATCGCGGCGGTCGAAAGCGAGCGCCCCGCCCTGCTGCCAGGCGGCCGCGCCAGCGAACTGGTGGCCACGCCGGCGGCCATGGCGGCCTTCATCGATGAGATCCACCGCTCCCGTCCGCGCGGATTGGCGGGGATCGTCTGGTTCCGCCTGCCCACCGCGCGCGACGAACGCGCCTGGAGCCTGGCCACCTGGCGCGCCGTGATGACGCGCCAGCCCCTGGCGCCGGCGCTGTCCGTCACGGCGCGCGCGGCCGGCGGCAGCGGCGCGCAGGACCTGATACTTGCCAACAGCGGCAACGCCGACGCGGCCCTACCCTTCGTGATCCGCTGGGAAGGCGCTTGCCGCGCGGCCGACGGCATCAATGGCTACACCCTCGAACATGATTCCGGCGGCGCCTTCCTGCGCCGCTCCCAGAATGGCCTGCTGCATGCAGGCGGCCAACGCAACATAGGCTGGATACGCTGTGAAAACGGGCCCACGAGCTTCCATGTACAACCGTAAATCGCTTGCGGCGCTGCTGCTCCTGATGGGCGGCGGCATCGTCATCGCCTGCGGGCCGGAGTTTCCCGCCCAACTGCTCGACGACCGCGCGGCCACGCTGCGCGCGACGCCGGCCAACGCTTTCGGCTATGAAACCGCGCGTCTGGTGGACGCCAGCGATGCGCTGCGGGCCCGCGAAGCCTATGAATTGCCGGACGGCAGCTACCAGCAGAACGCCCTGCCGGAAGACCGCGATCCCGCGCTCACGCCGGCGCAGCGGGCCAGCGCCCGCGCCATGCGCGCGCAGGCCGACGGCGACCGGGCCTATGCGCTGGGCGCCGATTTGCCGGCAGCGGTACGTCTTTACACCGCAGCCGCGGTTGACACGCATGCCGCCCGCGAAGCGCCGGATACCCACGGCCTGCTGGAGCAGGCGCGCGCCCGCTACCGCGCCATCCTCCAACTGCCGCCGCAGCAAGCGGCGGCGCGCAGCGTCTGGGCCGCCTATATGCTGGCGGAAATCGGGGACGAGGCAGAGTCGGCCTCTGAAGACGCCGAGGCGCAGCGGCAGGCCGCGGCGCAAGCCTATGGCCGCGTGCGACAGCTGGCGCGCGACGGCGCGCCGGACCCGCTGGGCTTGGCCGTGGCCAGTTACGGCCAGGAGGCGCGCCTGTTCCTCGCCGGGCCGCAAGGACAATGCAGCTATATGGAGTTGGTCAACGCCGAGCCTTGCATGGACGCCATTCCCGCGGCCTCGCTGAAGCATGCGCTGCGCCTCTATGCCGAACAGGCCGCGCGCGACTCCGCGAGCGGCAATGCGTCGCTGCGCATGCTGGCCGAATGGGCCTTGGAAGATCCGGCGCGCACGCGCCGCCTGATCGACGATCCTGTCGCGCAGCGCCTGTTGGTGGCGTACGCGCTGGCCAGGGTCGGCGACATCGTGGATGGCAGGCCGGACAGCGCCAGCGATCCCTACGCCGCCTACGACACGACGGGCCAGGTGGGGTTGGCCGACGCGGCGCAAGGGCACGACGTCACGCCGAATCCGGCGCTGCAATCGCTGGTTGCGGCATTGGAAAGCCAGGATCTGAAGCAGGTGCCGGATGCCGACCGCGTAGCCGCGCTGGCCTACCGCATTGGCCGCTACGAGCTGGCGCAAACGCTGGCAACGCGGCTGGACACGGCCTTGGCCTGGTGGGTGCGCGCCAAGCTGGCGCTGCGGCAAGGCGACACGGTGGCGGCAGCCCGGGCCTATGCGCAGGCGGCACGCGCGTTTCCGCGCGCCGACGGCAGCCTGGAAGCTGTCGGCGCGGCGCGCCTGCTGGGCGAGCAAGGCGTGTTGACGCTGTCGCGCGGCCAATACGTCGAGGCGCTGGATCAACTGCTGCACGCCACCGTGAAGGACGATCCGGCCAACCCGGCCGAGGGCTTCTGGCTGTCCACCCCGTACTGGAATGATGCGGCCTACGTCGCCGAGCGCGTGCTGACGACCGCCGAACTCAAAGCCTATGTGGACCGGCACGCGCCCGCCACATCGACGCCGGCGGGGTCCGCGCCGCGCGACCCGCAGAATTTCTACGACTGGACAAGACAACACCCCGTCACCGCCTCCGATCGCCTGCGCCTGCTGCTGGCGCGCCGGATGGTGCGCGAAGGTTCGATCGAGCAGGCGCTGCCCTACTTCCCGGCCGATTCGGACGCCCGCTACGCCACACTGGAAAACACCGACGGCAAGTGGGAAGTGCGGCTGCAGGAAACCCGCCGGCTCGCCGCGGAGTATGGCGCGGCCTTGCGTCGTGCCGGCAGCGCCTGGGGCCGCACCGCACGGGCACAAGCCTGGTACGAGGCTTCGCGGCTGGCGCGGCGCGACGGGATGGAAATCATGGGTTTCGAGCAGGAGCCGGATTTCGCAGTCTATGGCGGCAGCACGAGCTATGGCGCGGGGCGCAGCGCGGTCCCAGGCTGGAAGGCGTATGACGGTGATCCTGGCACGCCCGAGACGCCGGCGCTGCGGGCCGCGGCCGCGCTGCCGGGTCCGTTCGTCACCGAAGAGGAACGCCGCCGCTATGCCGCCAGCGAAGCGCAGCCCTACACCCGCTTCCACTACCGCGAGATCGCGGCCAATCATGCGCTGCGCGCGTCCGACGAGCTGCCGCGCCGCTCGCAGGCCTACGCCGCCGTGCTGTGCCAGGGCGCCCGCTACATCATCGACGATTCCCCGGAACTGGCCGCCACGATCTACCGCCGCTATATAGAACACGGCGCACGGGTCCCGTTCAGCGGCTCTTTCGGCCGCGAATGCGCCGCGCCCGATTTCCAGGCGGCTGCCTGGTTCCATTACACGCAGGCTGGAAAATCGTGGGAACGCCTGCGCCGCGACCATCCCGGCCTGCTGCTGGCGGCCGCGTTGCTGGCCCTGGCCGGCGGCGCCGCTGCGATCCTGGCCTGGCGCTACACCGCGGCGCGTACAGGGCGCCGCCGCCTCTAAGACAACTCAGGGAGCTCCACGCGCCGCGTCAGCTGATTCCAGGTGTCGGCCACCCGGGCGCGCACGCGCAGATCCGCGCCCACCGGGGCGGTCTCGATGAATTCATAGCGCCTGGCGCCGTCCAGGTGCTCCAGCATGGGCAGGCGGACCATGCCGGCGGCGTCGCCCAGCAGCACCGGCGCCAGGTACAGCAGCAACTCATCCACGCAACCCGCGGCGACCAGCGCGCCGCTCAGGCCTGCGCCGGCTTCCACGTGGACCTCGTTGAACTGTTCCTGGGCCAGCCAGCGCATCATCGCCGGCAGGTCGACCCGGCCGGGCGCCTCGCCCGGCAGCAGCACCACGCGGGCGTTCCTGGCCTGCAGGCGCGCGGCCTTGGCCGCATCTACACGAGCCGTGAAGATGATGACCTCGGCGTCATCGAACAACCGTGCGTCCTCGGGGATTTTAAAACGGCCGTCCACCACGGCCTTGCGCGGCTGGCGGGGTGTGTCCACGCCTCTGACATTGAGCTGCGGATCGTCTTTCAGCACGGTACCCATGCCGGTCAGCACCACGCAGGCGCGGGCGCGCCAGCGGTGTCCGTCGGCGCGGGCCTCGGGCCCGGTGATCCATTGCGAGACGCCGTTATGCAGCGCGCTGCGTCCGTCCAGCGAGGCGGCCATCTTCATCCACACCCACGGCAGGCCGCGGCTCATGCGCGAGATGAAACCCGCGTTGATCGCCAGCGCCTCGGCACGGCAGACGCCAGAGGTCACCGCGATGCCGGCATCGCGCAGGCGCGCCAGCCCCTGGCCGTTGACCAGCGGATTGGGATCGCCCAGGGCCACCACCACCCGCGCCGGCCTGGCCGCGAGCACGGCGTCCACGCAGGGCGGCGTACGGCCGAAATGGCTGCAGGGTTCCAGGGTGACGTAAAGCGTGGCGCCTTCCACCGATTCGCCGCGCGCCTGGACGTCGCGCAAGGCGCAGACTTCCGCGTGCGGACCGCCCGGCGGCTGCGTGGCGCCTTCACCCAGCACGCGGCCGTCGCGCACGATCACGCAGCCAACCCGGGGGTTGGGCGCGGTGGTGTACATGACGGTCTGCGCCAGCGCCAGGGCGCGCCGCATCCAGAAAATGTCGTCGTTGTCGCTGGGAATCATCATGACCAGGATTGTATGTCCGCCGCCGGGCGGGCAGGCGGTTTGGCAGCGGCTCCACGGGGCATCGGCAACCAATGTCCGTTTTAGGCCGATGGCGGTCTTTCGCCGCGCTCGCCGCCGCACCGGATTGCAGTAAAAATAGCTGCACACCCCTACAATTTGCCCTCCAGGAGCGCGGTTCATGAAACAAGCACTGATCGTCATCGACGTACAAGACTCATTCCGGCAACGTCCGTTTTGGGATGAAGCCGAGTATCCGGCGTTCGTGGAGCAGATCCAGTCCCTGATCGACGCGGCCCAGGCCCGCGACATTCCGGTGCTGCAGGTATTCCACACCAGCGTATCGAACGACCCTGCCAACCCCTTCTCGATGGCCTCCGGCCACGTCAAGACGCTCAAGGAACTGCGCATCGCCCCCACCGCCGTGTTCCACAAGACCGTGCATTCCTCGCTCTATGCCAAGGACGCGGACGGCGCCAGCCTGCAGGACTGGCTGGTGAAGCACGGCATCGAAGGCATCATCGTCAGCGGCATCCGTACTGAACAGTGCTGCGAAACCACTTCGCGCCATGCCAGTGACGCGGGCTACAAGGTGGTGTTCCCCACCGACGCCACCCTGACCTTCGCCATGCAGAGCCCGTCCGGCCAGCACTACACGCCGGCCGAGATCCGCGACCGGACCGAACTGGTGCTGCAAGGGCGTTTTGCCCGCATCGCGCGCGCGGCCGACGCGCTGGCGGCCTGACACTGGCGGGGGGCCGCATGGTTCCGGTGTATTTCGTGCTGACGCGGGGCGTGGTGCTGCTGGACGTGGCAGGCCCCGCGGAGGCCTTCCGCGTGGCCAACAAGCTGGTTCCGGGCGCCTTTGAACAGCATTTCTGCGGCCCGTCCCGGGAGGTCGAAAGCGGCCTGCCCGGCCTGCACCTGGCGCATATCCAGGCCCTGCCGGCCAGTCTGCCGCCCGAGGCCCTGGTCATCATTTCAGGCGTGGTGGGCAAACCCACGCGCCTGGACGACCCCGACTCGCGCGCCATCATCGACTGGCTGGCCGTCCGCCATCCCGCGGACGGCTTCACGCTGATGACGGTATGCGCCGGCGCCCTGTTCGCCGCCGCCGCCGGCCTGACGCGGCAGCGCGACTGCACCACCCACCACACCTGCCTGGAACAGCTGGCCAACATCGACCCGAGCGCGCGGCTGCATGACAACCGCATCTTCGTCGAGGACGGCAAGCTGGTCAGCAGCGCCGGCATCACGGCCGGCATCGACCTGGCGCTGCACATGGTGTCGCGCCATTGCGGGCCGCGCGTAGCCAGCGAAACGGCGCGCGACATGGTGGTCTACCAGCGGCGCGCCGGCACGGATTCCACGCTGTCGCCCTGGCTGGACCATCGCAGCCACATGCATCCGGGCGTGCACCGGGTGCAGGACGCGGTCATCCGCGATCCGGCGGCGCCCTGGTCGGCGCAATCGCTGGCGGACCAGGCACACACCAGCGCGCGCCATCTGACGCGGCTGTTCCGCGAACACGCAGGCTGCACGCCGATGGACTACCTATATCAGATACGCGTGGCGCTGGCGCGCGACCTGCTGCGCGATACCCGGCTGGACCTGGAGCGCGTGGCGGAAAAGTCGGGATTCGGCTCGGCGCAGCACATGCGCCGCGTGTGGCGCAAGTTCCAGCCGCTAACGCCCAGCCTGGCGCGTGCGGCTCCCACCATGCAATGACGGCGCCGCAGCGCCGTCATTTTCCAGCATCGGCTGAACCGCAGCCCTGCTAGTCCTTGCGCAGCTTGCCCGGCAACAGCGGCCCCTGCATCTCGCGGATGGCTTCGACGAATTCGCCGATGTCCTCGAAACTCTTGTAGACCGAAGCGAAGCGCACGTACGCGACCTTGTCGAGCTTGCGCAGTTCGTTCATGACGAGCTCACCGATGTGTTCGCTGGGCACTTCACGCAGTCCGCTGGCCAGCAGCTGTTCTTCGATGCGCGCGACCGCGGCGTCGACATCTTCCGTGCTGACGGGGCGCTTGCGCAGCGCCAGGCTCAGGCTGGCGCGCAGCTTGCCGGGATCGTAGTCGCTGCGGCTGCCGTTGCGCTTGACGATGGAGGGCATGGCCAGCTCCACCCGCTCATAAGTGGTGAAGCGCTTGTCACAGGACAGGCAGCGACGGCGACGGCGTATGGCGTCGCCTTCTTCGGAGACCCGGCTGTCTACGACCTGCGTTTCGGCATTGCCGCAAAATGGACACCGCATGTGTGATCCCTAAAGGCACTGAGGGGGCAATATTTGAGCATATTGTAACGAGGCGTCCAGCCGCCAGCGCCAATACGGGCTAATCCGCCCCCGTATTTTTTACCAGGACGGCGCCGGCCGCCTGAAAACAAAGGGACGGCGCCTTGCGGGGCCGTCCCTGGTAGACCGCTGCGGCCGGGCCACAGCCCGCCGCAGGGATGCTCGCTTACTTCTTGCCGTAGACCGGCAGGCGCGAGGTCAGTTCGTTGACACGGGCACGCACGGCGGCGATGTTGGCTTCGTCGCGCGGGTTGTCCAGCACGTCGGCGATCAGGTTGGCGGTCAGCTCGGCTTCCGCTTCGGTGAAGCCGCGCGTGGTCATGGCCGGCGTGCCCAGGCGGATGCCGCTGGTCACGAAAGGCTTTTCCGGATCGTTCGGGATGGCGTTCTTGTTGACCGTGATGTGGGCCTGGCCCAGCACGGCTTCCGCTTCCTTGCCCGTGATGCCCTTGGAGCGCAGGTCCACCAGCATGACGTGGCTTTCGGTGCGGCCGGAAACGATGCGCAGGCCGCGCTTGACCAGCGTGTCGGCCAGCACCTTGGCGTTCTTGACCACTTGCTGCGCGTAGTCCTTGAAGGCGGGCTCCAGCGCTTCCTTGAAAGCCACGGCCTTGCCGGCGATGACGTGCATCAGCGGACCGCCCTGGATGCCGGGGAAGATTGCCGAGTTGATGATCTTCTCGTGCTCGGCCTTCATCATGATGACGCCGCCGCGCGGGCCGCGCAGCGACTTGTGCGTGGTCGAGGTGACGAAGTCGGCGTGCGGCACCGGGTTGGGGTAGGCGCCGCCGGCGACCAGGCCGGCGTAGTGGGCGATGTCGACCATGAACAGCGCGCCGTTTTCACGGGCGATGCGGGCCATGCGCTCGAAGTCGATGTGCAGGGCATAGGCGGAGGCGCCAGCCACGATCAGCTTGGGCTTGTGCTCCTTGGCCAGTTGCTCGACCTGGTCATAGTTCAGGACTTCGTTTTCGTCCAGGCCGTAGGAGATGAAGTTGTACAGCTTGCCCGAAGCGTTGACCGACGCGCCGTGCGTCAGGTGGCCGCCTTCGGCCAGGCTCATGCCCAGCACGGTGTCGCCCGGCTTCAGGACGGCCATGTACACGCCCTGGTTAGCTTGCGAACCCGAGTTGGGCTGCACGTTGGCGGCTTCGGCGCCGAAGATCTGCTTCAGGCGGTCGATGGCCAGCTGCTCGACCACGTCCACGTATTCGCAACCGCCGTAGTAGCGCTTGCCCGGGTAGCCTTCGGCGTACTTGTTGGTGAGCTGCGTACCCTGGGCTTCCATGACGGCCGGGCTGGCGTAGTTCTCCGAGGCGATCAGCTCGATGTGCTGTTCCTGGCGGACGTCTTCCTTCTGGATGGCGGCCCAAACGTCCGGGTCAGCCTTGGACAAGGTGAGGTTGCGGTCAAACATGACGGGGGGTTCCTGAGGCGGTAAGAGAGGAGAAAACTGCGCCCGGGTGGGTAAACCCGGAGAATGACGGATAGTTTACCCCGTCGGGCAGGATCAAATGCGCCCAAAATGCAGGGAACCCGGGCAAAATTCCCGGCATGGGCGCGAAAACCACGCCATCCTCCGCGGCCGGAAAAGCCGCCTCAATCCGACTTGAGAAACTTTCATGCAAAGCGCCACGCTCATAACCTACTCATTAGTAGCTGCGGTCAGCGTCGTCAGCCCCGGCCCGGCTACCATGCTGGCCATCCGCAACGGCGCGGCGGGCGGGCTGCGGGCCGTCCTTCCGTCCACCCTGGGCAACGTCACCGGACTGTTCCTGCTGTCGGCCGCCGCCATGCTGGGACTGGGCGTGGTGCTGCAATCGTCCGCCATGCTGTTCACACTGCTCAAGCTGGCTGGCGCGGCGTACCTGCTCTACCTCGGCCTGCGCCACCTGCTGGGCCGCTCGACCATCGCACCGCCCGCTGACGCCTCCGCGCCGGCGCCGCGCAGCGCCGGCCGGCTCTATTCGGAAGCCGCGCTCGTTGCCACGCTGAACCCCAAGCCCATCCTGTTCTTCACGGCGCTGTTCCCCCAGTTTCTTAACGCCGCCGAGCCGTTGCTGCCGCAGTTCTTCATCCTGACGGGCATCTTCACGGGCATGTCGCTGGTGTCGCTGCTGGCCTACGGCACCTTGGCTCACCGCGCCCGGCGCCTGCTGCGCCAGCCCCGCATCGTCACCTGGATCAACCGCCTGGTCGGCGCCATCTTCATCACTTTTGGATTGGCGCTGCTGCGGCTCAAGCGCGCAATGGGCTGAGGAAATAGAAAAAGGCCGCAGTCGCAAGACTGCGGCCTTTCGGCGGCGCGGCGGATCAGGCCGAGGTGGCGCCGATCTGCTTGGGAGCCAGTTTCGGATTGAGCGTATAGGTGCCGGTCAGCGACGCCTGCGCCAGCACATGCTTCTGGATCGCGCGCAGCGCGTCCTCGCCGGTGAAGGAGCCCTGCAGGTTCAGCGTGGGCACGTCCAGCGCATACAGGGTGAAGACGTAGCGGTGCGGGATGGCGTCGTTCCAGGGCGGGCACGGACCGTCATAGCCGAAGTAGTCGCCGCTCATGTCGTGGTCGTTGGCGAACCAGGACGAGTACGAGTTGATGCCCTGGCGCGCATCCATCGGCGCCAACGGGCCGCCCTTGCCGCGCGGCGTGATGCCGCTGGAGAAGGTGCCTTCCTCGATGTCGCGCAGATCGGCCGGCAGATCGACCAGCACCCAGTGGAAGAAGTCCACGCGGGGCAGGCTGGCCGGCACCTCGCGGCCTTCCTGGTTGACGTCGTCGGGCTCGGAGGGCACATCGGGGTCATGGCAGATCAAGGCAAACGACTGCGTGCCCGCCGGAACTTCGTCCCAGGAAAACTGCGGGTTGAAGTTGTCTGCCAGCGCGACGTGCGATTGCGCATCGATCCTGCCGAAGGCATAGCGTTCGGGAATCGACTCGTTATCGGAAAAGGACAAACTCGAAAGTTTCATGTCGTGCTCCTTGATGTGCCGCAAAGGCCCCACTGCCCCTGTCTGTACCCTCAGCGTATCAAAACTTCGCAATCATGGGTTCAAGTTAACACGCGCAAATTTGCGCTTGCCCACCTGAACGACGTAAGTCCCCGCCGGCAATTGCAACGATTTGTCTTCCACGCGATCGCCGTTGACGCGCACGCCGCCCTGCTCCACGTTGCGCTGCGCTTCCGAGCCGGAAGCCACCAGGCCGGCCTCGCGCAGCAGCTTGAGAATGCCCACCGGCGCGCCGCCAATGTTCACTTCGGGAATGTCGTCGGGGATGGCGCCGTCGCGGAACCGGGCTTCGAACGAAGCCAGCGCTTCGTCCGCGGCCTTGGCGGAATGGAAGCGCGCGATGATTTCCTGGGCCAGCATGACCTTGGCGTCGCGCGGATTGCGGCCGCCGTCGATCTCCTGCTTGAGCGCGGCGATGTCTTCCAGCGAGCGGAACGACAGCAGCTCGAAGTAGCGCCACATCAGCGTGTCGGAAATCGACATGAGCTTGCCGAACATAGAATCGGGCGACTCCGAAATGCCGATGTAGTTGCCCTTGGACTTGGACATCTTCTCTACGCCATCCGTCCCGACCAGCAGCGGCATCGTCAAGATGCACTGCGGCTCCTGGCCATACTCCTTCTGCAGCTCGCGTCCAACCAGCAGGTTGAACTTCTGATCGGTGCCCCCCAGCTCCAGATCGGACTTCAGCGCCACCGAGTCGTAGCCCTGCATCAGCGGATACAGGAATTCATGCACCGAGATCGGGATGCCGCCCTTGAAGCGCTTGGTGAAATCCTCACGCTCCATCATGCGCGCGACCGTGTAGCGCGACGCGAGCTGGATCATGCCGCGCGCGCCTAGCGGATCGCACCATTCGGAGTTGTAGCGGATCTCGGTGCGGGCCGGATCCAGCACCAGGCTGGCTTGCGCGTAGTAGGTCTTGGCGTTGGCCTCGATCTGCTCGCGCGTGAGCGGCGGGCGGGTGTTGTTGCGGCCGCTGGGATCGCCGATGGTGGAGGTGAAGTCGCCGATCAGGAAGATGACGTTGTGGCCCATGTCCTGCAGCTGGCGCATCTTGTTCAGCACCACCGTGTGGCCCAGGTGGATGTCCGGCGCGGTCGGATCCAGCCCCAATTTGATGCGCAGGGGCACGCCCGTGGCGCGGCTCCTGGCAAGCTTGCGGGCGAATTCGGACTCGACCAGCAACTCATCGCAGCCGCGCTTCGCTATACGCAGATCTGCTTCGACTTCGGGGGTAATCGGGGCTTCTGAGGGTGACATGGCAGGGGGACCAACTCGGCTTCAGCCGATAAAAAGGTGTAAAAAGTGACGAAAACTATCGAAAATTCTAGCCGAATCAGCTAGGATACCGCCCTAATCATACGCAATTGCCATATATACGCAGTTGTGGTCCGGTTTACACCCCGCTGTTCACAAGATGCGCCCCGCGCCAGCCCTTGCCCCGAAATGTGCGCGCGAGGGCCGTTCGTGTCACGCACCCTGCGAGCTCAAGCCACCTGAGAGGGTATCTTCACGATGAATCGTGGCCTCCACGAACTGGCGAGTAGCATCAAACGCAAAGTTGCTGCCGTGTTTGCGCCCGTCAAGCCCAAGCCTCAGCGCTCGGGACTTTTCCGCCGCACGCTTCTCGTCACCGCAATTGGTCTGTTCGCTGGCGCCGCCGCCCTGGGCATGGTGCAGCAACCCGACCGTACCGAACTCCCCCCTTCGCGCATCATCAGCAGCGTCCTGCCGCTAAGCGCCGAGCAAGTCGAAGTCAGCACCCCCAGCGCCGCCCCCTACATCAGCGAAACCCGGATCCGTGCCGGCGACACGCTGGCCGCGGTGCTGCAACGCCTGGAACTCGACGCGCCCAGCCTGCAGACCTTCCTGACGCACGAAGCCAGCGCCCGCAGCATCTACAAGCTGTACCCCGGCCGCTCCGTGCAGGCCGCGACGGACGAAGCCGGCAACCTGATCTGGCTGCGTTACATCCACACCCCCGGCAACGAGACGGATGGCCAGGTCGTGACGCGCATGCTGCACGTCGCGCCCGCGGGCGACAGCTACAAGGCCGAGGAAATCACCGAAAGCACCGAACGCCAGACCCGCGTCGCCGTGGGCACGATCCGTTCGTCGCTGTTCGGCGCCACCGACGCTGCCGGCATCCCGGACTCGGTCACCATGCAGATGGCCGACATCCTCAGCGCCAAGATCGACTTCCTGCGCGACCTGCGCCAGGGCGATAAATTCCGCGTGGTCTACGAAGTGCGTTCGCACGACGGCCGCTACGCTGGCGCCGGCCGCGTGCTGGCGCTGGAATTCATCAACGGCGACAAGACCTACAACGCCGTCTGGTTCAGCCCCGACGAAAAGAGCGGTTCGTACTACGACTTCGACGGCACCAGCCTGCGCGGCGCGTTCCTGCGCACCGCCCTGAAGTTCAGCCGCATCAGCTCCACCTTCGGCATGCGCATGCACCCCATCCACAAGACCTGGACGGGACACAAGGGCGTGGACTACGCGGCGCCTTCGGGCACGCCGATCCACTCCACCGCCGACGGCACCGTGGAATTCTCCGGTTGGCAGAATGGCTACGGCAACGTCGTCATCGTCAAGCACCACGGCAAGTATTCGACGCTGTACGCCCACCAGAGCCGCATCGCCGAAGGCATCACCAAGGGTTCGAAGATCTCGCAGGGCCAGTTGCTGGGCTATGTCGGCGCCACCGGCTGGGCCACCGGCCCGCACCTGCACTACGAATTCCGCGTGGACAACCAGCCGATCGATCCGCTGTCGGTGGACCTGCCGGTCGCCCGCAGCCTGGAACCCGCCGAAGTCCGCGCCTTCAATCAGGCCGTGGGACCGTACAAGGCGCAGATCCAGCTGCTGACCGAGTTCCAACAGACTCTGCCCGACGCGCTGACCAACGTGGCCAGCCGCTAAAGCCGGTCCAACGTCCCGTCAAAAGCGGCCCCGCACTTTCAGCTGCGCGGCCGCTTTTTCTTTTTCGAGGCTCCTCGTGAATCCATCCACCACTAACGCACAGCTCTATATCGGACTGATGTCGGGTACCAGCGTGGACGGCGTGGACGGCGTGCTGGTGCGCCTGGCCGATGACCAGGCGCCGGCCGTGCTCGCCAGCGCCAGCCTGCCCATGCCGGCGGACCTGCGGCGCGAACTGCTGGCCCTGAACCAATCCGGCGACGACGAGCTGGCCCGCGCAGCGCTGGCCGCCAACGCCCTCGCCCGCCTGTATGCCCAGACCGTGGCGGCCCTGTTGCAGCAAGCCGGCGTCGCGGCCGGTGACGTGACCGCCATCGGCGCCCACGGCCAGACGGTCCGGCACCGGCCCGACCTGGGCTACACCGTGCAGCTCAACGCCCCCGCCTTGCTGGCGGAACTGACCGGCATCGACGTGGTGGCGGATTTCCGCAGCCGCGACGTGGCCGCGGGCGGCCAGGGTGCGCCGCTGGTGCCGCCCTTCCATGCCGCCATTTTCGGCTCGCCGCAAGGCCGCGCCGTCCTCAACCTGGGCGGCATCGCCAACGTGACCCTGCTGGAACCGGGGCATGCGCCCCGCGGCTTCGATACTGGACCCGCCAATGTTCTGCTGGACGGCTGGTGTCAGCGCCACCTGGGCCGGCCTTATGACGCCGACGGCCGCTGGGCGGCGACCGGCCAGGTGCTGGCGCCGCTGCTGGAACAACTGCAGGCCAGTGAACCCTGGTTCGCCCTGCCCCCACCCAAATCCACCGGGCGCGACCTGTTCAACATGCAATGGCTGGACGATCGCCTGGCCGCATTCGACGGCCCCAAGCCTGCGCCGCAAGACGTGCAGGCCACGCTGCAGCGCCTGACGGCGCGCACGGTCGCCAATGCCGTCGATGCGGCCGCGGCGGGCACGCAGGAAGTCTTCGTCTGCGGCGGCGGCGCGCGCAATCCCGGCTTGATGCGCGAACTGGCGTACTGTCTGCAACGGCCGGTGCACGCCACCGATGCGCTGGGCGTGCCGGCGCAAGAAGTCGAGGCCCTGGCGTTCGCCTGGCTGGCGCAGGCCTTCGTGCAGCGCAGGCCTGCGGGCTTGCCGGCCGTCACCGGCGCGCGCGGCGCGCGCATCCTGGGCGCGCTCTATCCGGCCTGAAAGCCGCGCGCCCATGCAAAAAGCCCTTCGGCGCGCCGAAGGGCTTTTTCCTTTTTCCTGCCCGGCTGATTACACCGAGAACGAGGAACCGCAGCCGCAGGTAGTGCTGGCGTTGGGATTGCGGATGACGAACTGCGCGCCTTCCAGGTCTTCCTTGTAGTCGATCTCTGCGCCGACCAGGTACTGGAAGCTCATCGGGTCGACCAGCAGTTGCACGCCGGCCTTGTCCAGCACGGTGTCGTCATCGTTCACGACTTCGTCGAAGGTGAAGCCGTACTGGAAACCCGAACAGCCTCCGCCCTGCACGAAAACGCGCAGCTTCAGCTCAGGATTGCCTTCTTCGGCCAACAGATCCTTCACCTTGGCCGCAGCCGAGTCGGTAAAAACCAGGGGAGCAGGCGGGGCGGCCTGCAGGTCGACGGTTTCGGTCACTGCATTCATGGTTCACTCCTGGCCGGTTCGGCCATATTTCGGTGAGCGGCAACGGCGCTCGCATGGTGTCACTATAGCGCAGGGCTTGCGCAGACTCAAAGTTCGAGCTTGACGCTTCTTGACGCGCGGACGGTATCGCCCTCCAGGACGCTGACCGTCACGCTTTCGGGGACAAATCCCTCGGGTAGTGCCAGGATGCCCTGGCTGCGCTGGTATTGATCGAACTGCAGGGCCAGCGGCGAGGTCGGCGCGCTGTCGCCAGGAATGGCGACAGAGCCGGATTCGGCCTTGACCTGCATGGGCGCCAGATCCACCTTCACGGTTTCGCCCTTCAGGACGCCAGTGGCCTGGAAACGCAAAGCGCCCGAGAATGGAGAGCCGCCATTGCGGCCGCTGCGCATCAACAGGACCTTGTAGCGCAAGCCGCCGCCACTGCGGTCGATCTCGACGCCACGGATGTCCACCGATCCCTCGGGACCCGGCGGCAATAGCTGCTCATAGAACGCCAATTGATCGCGCACCCTGCCGACCTCGGCCTGGACCGTGCGCAGCTGCGTTTCCAGTTCCTGGCGCGCGGCGCGTTCGATGACCAGCTCGCCGTCGGCGGTGTCCAGCTGCCCTTGCGTGTAGCGTAGCTGCGTCGACTGTTGACGCATGGCCTCTTCCTGGACCTCGGCCTGCCGGGCGCTGATCACCACGGCATCCTGCGGCCGGTAGAGCTTGCGGGCGTAGAAGAAGCTGGCGGAACCGCCCAGCAGCACGCCGATCAGCAGGCCCACGAATACGCGCGTCAACCCGCCGGCGGAGCGAGACTGGGGCGTGGTGGAGGAATCGGCGGGCATAAAGAGCGGCGGCTTGCGGCCCTGCGGCCGCAAGCCTGCGTACATCAAGGCAGGATCGCGACCTGATCCAGGCCGGTCGATTCGGGGATGCCGAACATCAGGTTCATGTTCTGCACGGCCTGGCCGGCAGCGCCCTTGACCAGGTTGTCCTGAATCACCAGGACGATCAGTTGGTCACCATTGCCGGGACGGCTGAGCGCAATCCGCAGATTGTTGGAGGCGCGCACCGAACGGGTTTCAGGCAGGCTGCCAGCGGGCATGACGTCGACGAAGGGCTCGTCGGCGTAGCGCTGTTCAAACAGGGCCTGGAAGTCGGTATCGCGGGCTTCCGGCAGGATGCGCGCATAGATGGTGGAGAACATGCCGCGGATCATCGGCACCAGATGCGGCACGAAGGTCAGGCCGACCTTGCCGCCGGCGATCTTTTCCAGCTGCGCGACGATTTCCGGGTGGTGGCGGTGGCCAGCCACGCCGTAGGCCTTGAAGTTGTCGGAAGCTTCGGAGAAGAGCGAGCCCACTTCCGCCTTGCGGCCGGCGCCCGACACGCCCGACTTGCAGTCGGCGATCAGGGTTTGCGCATCGATCAGCTTCTTGCCGCCTTCGAGCAGCGGAGCCAGGCCCAGCAGCACGGTGGTGGGATAGCAGCCGGGGTTGCCGATGACGCGGGCCTTGGAGATGGCCTCGCGGTTCAGTTCCACCAGGCCATACTGGGACTCGGCCAGGATGTCCGGGCAGGTATGGGGAATCTTGTACCAGCGTTCGAAGGTGGGGATGTCCTGCAGGCGGAAGTCGGCGGCCAGGTCGATGACCTTGGTGCCGGCATTGATGAGTTCCTGGGCCTGGGCCATGGCCACGCCGTGGGGCGTCGCAAAGAACACGACGTCGCAATCCGTCAGCGTGGCCTTTTCCGGCGCGGAGAAAGCGATATTCACGCGGCCGCGCAGGTTCGGATACATGTCAGCCACCGGCAGCCCGTCTTCCTTGCGGGACGTGATGGCGGTCAATTCCACATTGGGATGCTGCGACAGCAAGCGCAGCAGCTCGACGCCGGTGTAACCGGTGCCGCCGACGATACCAACCTTGATGCGGGTGTTCGATGCTTGGGCCATGATGTGTGCTCTTCGTAGAACGAGGATCGATTGTATCGCTCGGGAAAGCGGGTGTTGCGGCTAAGAGCCCGAAATGGCACCGCAGTCCTTCTTTCCGACCGGAGGGAATGCGCGGAGTTCCGCGCGGGGCGCACAGCGCCGGACGGGGTCCGGCGCTGGTACAAATAGTGCGAAAAAAAGCCCGCCGAAGCGGGCTTTTTCGTGCAGCAGCGTATTAACGCTTGCTGAACTGCTTGCGCCGACGTGCCTTGCGGAAGCCGACCTTCTTGCGTTCGACTTCGCGGGCATCGCGGGTGACAAAGCCAGCTTGCGACAGTGCGGGCTTCAGGGTCGCGTCGTAGTCGATCAGGGCACGCGTGATGCCGTGACGAACTGCGCCGGCCTGGCCGGTTTCACCGCCGCCGTGCACGTTGACCTTGATGTCGAACGATTCCAGGTGGCCGGTCAGTTCCAGCGGCTGGCGCACGATCATGCGGCCGGTTTCGCGGGCGAAAAAGTCGTCGACGGGCTTGCCGTTGACAACGATCTTACCCGTGCCCTTCTTGATGAAAACGCGAGCCACCGAGGTTTTGCGACGGCCGGTTCCGTAATTCCAGTTACCGATCATGGCGTTTCCTTAGATATCCAGCGTCTTGGGCTGCTGGGCGGTGTGCGGGTGCTCGGCACCGGCGTACACCTTCAGTTTCTTGATCATGGCGTAGCCCAGAGGACCCTTGGGCAGCATGCCCTTGACAGCCTTCTGGATGGCGCGGCCGGGAAAACGCTCTTGCATCTTCTCGAAGTTCGTTTCACGGATACCGCCCGGGTACGTCGTGTGGCGGAAGTACTTCTTGTCCTTCGCCTTGGCGCCCGTAACAACGATATCGGCAGCGTTGACGATGACGATGTAGTCACCGGTATCAACGTGCGGCGTGAATTCAGGTTTGTGCTTGCCACGCAGACGACGTGCGACTTCGCTGGCCACACGACCGAGGACTTTGCCCTTGGCGTCGATCACAAACCAGTCACGTTGGACTTCATGCGGCTTGGCCACAAAGGTCTTCATGATGGTTCCTAAGAATAAAAATTTTCCTGGCTGGACCATCCAGCCAGTTTTTTCCCCCGAACTAGACCAAAATCGCGGAAAGAACCCAGCGGGTTTTCCAAAAATTCAGTCGATATCAGCGTCTTGCCTAAGCGTTATTACCCGCCCGTGCATTGGCCAAAATGAGGGAAAGCCTGCGATTCTAACACAGCTGCTCAAAAAGTGGGCAACTTAATCCTCGTCGGAAATACGCCAACGGCGCCCTGAGGCGCCGCCGACACATCCAGACAATCAGGGACGCACGCCCTGGAACGCCCGCTCAGGCGCCCAGGTAGGCTTCCAGAACGCGGGGATGGCCCAGCAGTTCGCGGCCGGTGCCGGTGAGCGCCATGGCGCCGTTCTCCAGCACGTAACCGTGCTGGGCAATCTTCAGCGCCTGGCGCACGTTCTGCTCGACCAGGAACAGGGTCAGGCCATCGGCGTTGATCGCGCGCAGGGAGCGGAAGATCTCCTGCACCACGATGGGCGCCAGGCCCATGGAGGGTTCGTCCAGCAGCAGCAGGCGCGGCTTGGCCATCAGTGCCCGGCCGATGGCCAGCATCTGCTGCTCGCCGCCGGACAGGTTGCCGGCGATGCCGGTGATCCGTTCCTTCAGGCGCGGGAACAGGTTGAACACGTATTCCAGGTCCGAGTCGACGTTCTTGAGGCCGCGGCGGTAGGCGCCCAGCTCCAGGTTTTCGAGCACGGTCATGGTGGTGAGGATGGCCCGCCCTTCCGGCACCTGGACGATGCCTCGCGCCACGAGTTGATGCGGCGGCAGGTTGGTGATGTCCTCGCCTTCGAAGGTGATCTTGCCGCGCGCCTTGGGCAACAGGCCCGACAGCGCCAGCAGCGTGGTCGACTTGCCGGCGCCGTTGGCGCCGACCAGGGCGGTGATTTCCTTGGCGTTCAGGTCCAGGTCGATGCCGCGGACGGCTTCGATGTGGCCGTAATTGACCTCGAGTCCGCGGACTTCCAGCATGGCGCTCATTGTGCAGCCTCCGCGCAATGCGCTACGGTATTCGTCTTGGGAGCGGCCCGGCGACTCATTTGGCGGCCCCCGCTTGTTCGGTGTCTTCGTCGTCTTCGCGGCCCAGATAGGCTTCGATGACCTGTTCGTTGTTGCGGATCTCGTCAGGCCCGCCGCAAGCGATGATCTTGCCGAAGTTCAGCACCGCGATGCGCTCGCACAAGCCCATGACGAAGCGCATGTCGTGCTCGATCATGAGGATGGTGTAGCCGCGGTCGCGGATGGCCAGGATCTCGCGCATGAGCTCGGCGCGCTCGCCGGTGTTCATGCCGGCGACCGGCTCGTCCAGCAGTAGCAGCTTGGGCTCGGTGGCCAGCGCGCGCGCCAGCTCCAGGCGGCGCTGCTCGCCGTAGGACAGGTTGTCCGCCAGGTCGTTGGCCTTATGGTCCAGGCGCATCCAGGTGAGCAGTTCATGCGCGCGCTCGCGGGCGCGCTTTTCGTGCTCGCGGTAGCCCGGCAGGCCCAGCAGCAGGCTGGGGAAGCCGTAGTTCATGTGGCGGTAGGCGCCCACCACCACGTTTTCCAGCAGCGTCATCTCCTTGAAGAGACGGATGTTCTGGAACGTGCGGGCGATGCCCATGCGCGTGATGCGGTGCGGCTTCTTGTCCAGGACGCTCTGGCCGTTGAACGTGATGGTGCCGCCGCTGGGCGGCAACAGGCCGGTGATGAGGTTGAACACCGTGGTCTTGCCGGCGCCGTTGGGGCCGATCAAGCCGAAGATGGCGCCTTCGGGGACCGACAGGCTGACGTCATGCAGCACATGCAGACCGCCGAAGCTCTTGGAGACGGAAGAAAGCTCAAGCATGGCGCTTGCCTCCCTGGCGTCCTTGGCGCATCCAGCGCTTGAAGCGCGCCGGATCCCAGATGCCTTGCGGCAGGAACAACACAATCACCACCAGAATCACTCCGTTCGCGACCAGGCGCAGATCGGCAAAACCGCGCAGCATTTCGGGCAACACGGTAATGATGAAGCTGCCCAGCACGGGACCGGCCAGGCCGCCGATGCCGCCCAGGATCGCCATGGTCAGGATTTCCACGCCACGGTCGAAACCGTATTCGTTGGGGCCGATGAAGAAGGTCAGGTGCGCGTTCAGGGCGCCGGCCAGACCCGCGATCATCGCGCCGGCCACGAAGGCCAGCATCTTGTTGGCGCGCACGTCGATGCCCATCAGGCCGGCCGCGGTTTCGTCACCGCGGATGGCATCGAACGAGCGTCCGATCTTGGAGGCGCGCACGCGCCACAGCACGAACAGCACGATGACGACGGCCAGCACCACATGCCACCACTGCGTCAGCTGCGGGATGCCGTTAAGGCCCAGCGCGCCGCCGGTTATGGACTCGGTGTTGAGGATGGTCACGCGGACCACTTCGCCAAAACCCAGCGTGGCCATGGCGAGGTAGACCCCGGACAGCCGCAAGGTGGGCAAGCCGATCAACGCCGCCACCAGCGCGGGCGCGGCCATGCCGCCGGCAAGCGCAACCGAGAACGGCGCGTCGTAGTTCATGGTGAGCAGCGCGGCGGTGTACGCCCCGATGCCCATGAAGGCTGCGTTGGCCATGGCCAGCATGCCGCAAGCCAGGGTCAGCCAGATGGAGAGGGCCAGCAACGCATTGGTGCCCAGCGTGAGCACCAAGTTGCCGTAGATGGCCCAGAAGTTTTCGAATCCGCTCATTCTTTAAGCCTTGCGTTGAACCACTTTGCCGAACAGACCTTGCGGGCGCACCAGCAGGATCAGGAACAGCAGGCCGAAAGCCACCGCATCGCGCATGGTGGAGCCGATGTAGGCCACCGACAGCACCTCGGCGAAGCCCAGGAACAGGCCGCCCAGCATGGCGCCGCGGATGTCGCCCATGCCGCCCAGGATGATGACCGCGATGCCCTTGTGCAGCATCGGCTGGCCCATCAGGGGGAACAGCGCGTTGGAGTACAGCCCGATCAGCACGCCGGCAACGCCGCCCAGGGCGGCCGCGGCGAACGAGGTGGTGACGAACAGTTTTTCGACGTTGATGCCCAGCAGCCACGCGGCCTTGGGCGATTCGGCGATGGCGCGCAGGGCGCGGCCGAATTGCGTGCGGCGCATGACGTACATCAGCACGGCCATCAGCGCGAAAGACAGGAAGATGATGCCCAGTTCAATGACGGTCAGATGCAGGCCGGCGACCTCGATCACTTCCTCGGGCACGGTGCCGTGCGGGAAGCGCAGGTTGCTCGCGCCAAAGATGCTCTGGGCGGTGTTGTTCAGGATGATGCCCACGCCGATGGTGGCGATCATGGGGATCAGGTGGGGCGCGTTGCGCTTGCGCAGCGGCTTGAGCACCAGGTAGTCGATGATGACCCCGGTGAAGCCGGCGACGAAGAACGCTGCCATCAGGCCGGCCCACAAGGGCAGGCTGAATTGCTGCACCACGAACAGTGCCGCGTAGGCGCCAACCATGAAGACGGCGCCATGCGCCAGGTTGATCACCCCGAGCACGCCGAAGATCAGCGTGAAGCCCAGCGCGAACAGTGCATACACACAGCCCAGCGACAAGGCATTGACGAATTGTTGTTCGAACATGATGGGACTTTCCAAAGCTGTGAGGGCCCCATGCAGCGCCCACTGCATGGCCTTGAGCCTCCCGGCGGGGAGGCATTTCTTTTAGGGTGACGGCCCTGCGATAAAAAGCGCCTTGCGGACGGCTCAGCCGCCCGCAAGGCGCATCCCCCCGCGCGGGGATGCGCAGCGCTTACTTTTCGATGACGTACTTGCCGTCCTTCGTCACGCTGACGATGGGAGCCTGGTCGGCATCGTAGCCGGCGGGCTTGCCGGCGCGGTCGTTGGCCTGACGGAACTTGAACGGGCCAGTGGCGCCGGTCCAGGTGACCGCGGGCAGCGCGTCGCGCAGGGCTGCGCGATCCTTGGGCAGGTCGCCCGAGATCTTGACGTTCTTCAGGGCCTGGGCCGCGATGTACATGGCGTCATACGACTGGGCCGCGAACTGGTCGGGCGCGCCGTTGAACTTGGCCTTGTAGGCGTCGATGAACTTGACGTTCTCGGGGGCCTTGTTCTCGATCGACCAGGGGCTGCCGATCCACAGATTGTTCGACGCGCCGCCAGGGGCCAGGTCGAAAATCTTGACCGAGTTCATGCCGTTGCCGCCGATGACGGGCACGTTCAGGCCCAGTTGGCGGGCCTGCACCATGATCGGAGCGCCTTCGGCCAGCAGTGCGGACAGCACGATGGCATCGGGGTTGGTGCCCTTGATCTTGGTCAGCTGGGCCTTGAAGTCCACGTCGCCCTTGGCGAACGTTTCGGTCGTCGTGACCGGGATCTTCTGGTCTTCCAGGGCCTTCTTGAAGTTGTCGTAGCCGCTCTTGGTGAAGACGTCGTCGTTGCCGTAGAGCACCGCCACGTTCTTCAGGCCGGTCTTGGCCTTGACGGTGGAGATGGTGGCCGGCAGCACGTCGGCTTCGGTGACCGAGTTGCGGAACACGTAGTTGCCGATGGAGGTGATGCCGTCGGCGGTATTGGAGGTGCCGAAGGCGACCGTCTTGGCGGCCTGGGCGATCGGGTCGGCGGCCTGGGCCGAGTTCGACAGCGTCGGGCCGAAGACCATCAGGACGTTGTCCTTGAAGATCAGCTTCTTGAAGACGTTGATCGCTTCTTCTTTCTTGCCTTGTTCGTCCTCGACCACGAGCACGATCTTGTTGCCGTTGATGCCGCCGGCGGCGTTGATTTCATCAGCGGCCAGCTGGAAACCATTGCGGATCGACACGCCGTACTGGGCAGCGCCGCCCGACAGGGCTTCGGCCACGCCGATCTTGATGTCGGCCGCATGGGCAGCCGGGACGATACCGGCAGCGATCAGCGCGGCCAGCAGCTTCTTGGTCTTGGATTGCATGGTTGTTACCACCTTAAAGTCTGTCTCGGAATATTGGTAATCCGGGCTGATGTAATCCTGCCGGATTGACGTCGGATGCCGCCTAAAGGCGCCATGTTTGCGCGTCAAGACCCGGGATATTACTCCTTTGTATCAGGCGGCTACTCGAACGCCATTCAACAAAAGCCTACAAACCGCCCATTTTTTTGTAAAAAACGTGTGGTTACTAGCAAAAACCCTAACGCCGGCCGAATGTTATTCGGCAGGCGTAAGTGTCCTACGTTCTGGCCGATAGCGCTACGCCCAGGTATTGGTCGTAGGCGCTTTCGGTCAGACGGAACCATGGCATTTCGCTGTCGCGAAAACCCATGTAACTATCGTGCATCGCCTTGAATCTGGGGTCTTTGGCGCCCAAGTCCTTATAGAGCTGCTGCGTGGCCTCGAACGCCAGGTCCATGATGGACCGCGGGAATGTACGGATTTGAGCGCCGTTTGTCGTCAATTGGGCCAGCGCGGCCGCGTTGCGGGCATCGTAGCGGGCGATGGCGGCGGCATGCGCGGCCTGGGCGGCCGCGTCCACCACGGCCTGGTAGTTCTTGGGCAACGCATTCCAGGCTTCGTCGTTGATATACAGCGACAGCTGTTCGCCGGGCGCCCACCAGCCGGGTGCGTAGTAATACTTAGCAACCTTATTAAGACCGAGCTTGTCGTCATCGTAGGGGCCCGCGCCCGCCACCGCCTGCAGGCCGTCCTTCTCGAAGGCTTCGGCCAGCTTGGCGGGATCGGCCTGCTGCGGCGCCACGCCCAGCTTGGCCAGCACGTCGCCGGCCAGGCCGCCCACCCGCATTTTCAGGTCTTTCAGGTCGCCGGCGCGCTTGATTTCCTTGGTGTACCAGCCGCCCATCTGGGCGCCGGTGTTGCCCAGCGGAAAGTTGATGATTTTTTCAGGCTTGAAGAGTTCGCGGGTCAGCCGCAGGCCGCCGCCTTCGCTCATCCAGGCGTTCATCTGCCTGGCGTTCAGGCCGAAGGGCACTGCGGCGTCGAAGCAGAAGACGGGGTTCTTGGCGTAGTAGGCGCGGGACGAGGCATGGCCGCATTCCACCTTCTTGGTGGAGACCGCTTCCATCAGGTCCGCGGCGGGCACGATCTCGCCCTCGGGGAAATGGCGGATGTTGAACTTTCCGCCCGTGGCTTCAGAGACGAACTTGCAGAAGCTTTCGCCAGCGCCAATGCGCAGATCCAGGGTGCTGGGGAAGCCGGAAGACAGGCGCCAGCTCAATGATGGCATGTCCTGCGCGAACGCGGGCGCGCTGACGGCGGCTCCGGTGGCGACAGCGCCGAGACCGGCGTGCTTCAAGAACGAACGTCGTTGCATCTCTTTGCTCCTTTACAGCAACACCTGGGACATCAAGCGATACCCGGCGGATATTACACGCTGATATCGGCCTGCCTGGCCACACTATCAGGTAAGGGATTGCAAAGACCGGAACGACTGCCGGGTCTGCGTGGCGGCCGCGGCGCATCATGCCGCGGCCAATACGCAGGATCAGATTCCGGCGATCGCCATCTGCTCGATCAGGATCGAGCCGGTGGTCTTGGTGCCGCGCGAAATCGTGTCGGCGCCGACCGCCACGATCTGCTTGAACATATCGGCCAGATTGCCGGCAATGGTGATTTCCTGCACCGCGTGCTGGATCTGGCCGTTTTCCACCCAGTAGCCGAACGCGCCGCGCGAGTAGTCGCCGGTGACGTAGTTGACGCCCTGGCCGATCAGCTCCGTGACGAGAAAGCCCGTGCCCATCTTCTTGAGCATGGCTTCGAAGTCGTCGCCACGGCGGGTCTGGGTGGAGCTGAACACCAGGTTATGCGAACCGCCGGCATTGCCGGTGGTGGTCATGCCCAATTTGCGAGCGGTGTAGGACGACAGGAAATAGCCTTCCAGCACCCCGGCCGACACCACGCTGCGGCGGCGCGTGCGCACGCCTTCGTCGTCGAAGGGCGAGCTGCCCATCGCGCCGCGGATGTGCGGATCTTCGGTCAGGTTGATATGTTCGGGGAAGATGGGCTTGCCCAGCGCGTCCAGCAGGAAGCTGGCCTTGCGGTACAGCGCGCCGCCGTTGGCGGCCTGGGTCAAGGCGCCCACCAGCCCCAACGCCAGGGGCGCTTCGAACAGGACGGGGAACTTGCCGGTGCGGATGCGGCGGGCCGACAGCCGCGACAGCGTGCGCTCGGCGGCGTAGCGGCCGATGGCTTCGGGCGAAGCCAGCTTGGCCGGATCGCGTTCGGAGCTGTACCAGTAGTCGCGCTGCATGCCGTTGCCGCGGCCGGCGATGGGCGCGACCGACAGGCTGTGGCGCGAGTACGGGTAGCCGCCCAGGAAGCCGCGCGTGTTGCCCATCACGAACTGGCCTTCGTAGGTGCCCACGGTGGCGCCATCGGTATTGGTGATGCGCGGATCGACCTCGCGCGCGGCGCGCTCGGCGCGCAGCGCCAGCTCGGCGGCTTCTTCGGTGGACACGCCCCAGGCGCGGTGCAGGTCCAGGTCGGGGAATTCGGTGGCCAGCTGGTCGGCGTCGGGCAGGCCGGCGGCCGGATCGGCGGCGGTATGGCGCGCGATGTGCCAGGCGGCTTCGACCGTCTGGCGCAGCGCCGCTTCGGAAAAGTCGGAGGTGGAAGCGGAGCCGCGGCTCTGGCCGGCGTAGACCGTCAGGTCCAGCGAACGGTCGCGGGTCTGTTCGACGGTTTCGATGTCGTTCTTGCGTACGGAGACCGACAGGCCCAGGCTTTCCGAGACTTCCGCCGCTGCGTCGGAGGCGCCGATCTGGCGCGCATAGGCGAGGGTTTGTTCGACGAGTTCAGAAAAACGCGCGTGATTCGCCGCCAGCGGCAAGGATGAGGAGGTTTTAACCATTGCTGTCCAATTTGCAGAGACGGTTATCATAGCCAAGTCTGTCATTGCGCAGTTTTCCATGAATTCCCATATTGAAGAAGAATCCGTCGACGACGGTTACGACGAGAACGGCTACGACCGTCCCAGCAAGTCCCAGGTCAAGCGCGAAATGCACGCGCTGCTGGACCTGGGCAAGCAGCTGATCGAACTGTCCCCCGAACGCCTCAAGCAATTGCCGCTGGCCGAGCGTCTCTATGAGGCGATCCGCACGGCGCAGCGCACCACCGGGCGCGAGGGCAAGCGGCGCCAGGTTCACTTCGTGGGCAAGCTGATGCGCGACGCGCCCGCCGACGAGATCCGCGCCCAGCTCGATGTCTGGGAAAACGGCTCGCGCGAGGAAACCGCCGCCATGCACCGGCTGGAGACGCTGCGCGACCGCCTGCTGGACGACGACGAGGCCTTGACCAAGCTGCTCAACAGCAATCCGCAAGCCGACGTGCAGCAGCTGCGCGCGCTGATCCGCGCCGCCCGCAAGGAAAAGCTGGCCAACGCCGCCCTGCTGCAAGGCCAGGAACCGCAGAAGAAGCACTACCGCGCGCTGTTCCAGGCCCTGAAGACCCTTACCCTTTGATTTTCATCGCCCGCCGTCCATGAACGCTCCGACCGACCTGCTCGATTGCATCGAGATCGAAACCGCCCCCAATCCCACGCACGCCGTGATCTGGCTGCATGGCCTGGGCGCCGACGGCAACGACTTCGCGCCCATCGTGCCGGAGCTGGACCTGCCGGCCGGCGCATCGGTGCGCTTCGTGTTCCCGAACGCGCCGGTGCAGCGCGTGACGATCAATAACGGCATGTCGATGCGCTCCTGGTACGACATCCTGGTCATGGACCTGGTACGCGTCGAGGACGCCCGCGGCATCCGCGCCTCCGAAGCCGCGATCCACAAGCTGATCGCGCGCGAGAACGCCCGCGGCATCCCGACCTCGAAGATCGTGCTGGCAGGCTTTTCGCAGGGCTGCGCCATGACCCTGCACACGGGCATCCGCCTGCCGGAAAAGCTGGCGGGCATGATGGGCCTGTCGGGCTATCTGCCGCTGCTGGACACGGCCGAAGCCGAGCGCAACAGCGCCAACCAGGACACACCCATCTTCCTGGCCCATGGCCAGTACGACCCGGTGGTGTCGCTGCCGCGCGCCCAGGCCTCGCTGGCCGAGCTGCGGCGGCTGGGCTACGACGTGCAATGGCACACCTACCCGATGCCGCACTCGGTCTGCGCCGAGGAAGTGGCGGATATCTCCAAGTTCCTGAACCAGGTTCTGGTCTGAGGACCATGCAGGGCCGCGCCCGGCGGCCCTGATCGCGGCAGATGGGCGTCCTGCGCCCTGCCCGCCCGCTCGCAGGCCCTGGCGGCCTGCGATTTCATTTTGTATACCAAGTGGTATCCCAGCCTGGAATTTTCCTGGGCTGACTTTCTCTCGTCCATAGAGAAAAACGCCAACTGCAAAAAGCTTGTCGCCTATTTGTATTGAATATAGTATTCGATCCAAGCCTTACCGGCCCGGGCGAGCAGTTCGGGCTTCCCTGTTGTTGTTGTCGATCCATCCCATTGGCCGTGTCGCGCCGGGTTTCGGCGTGGCATTCAAGACGCAGGAGAAAGTCCCGTGAAATCCTTGCCATCGCCCCGTCTGGCGGCTGCGGCGCTGCTCGCGCTGTTCGCCCCCTTGGCCGCCCAGGCCGAAGCCCTCAATCCCCCCGTGAAGGTCCGCTACGAAGAAGTGGTGCGGTCCATTCTTTACGTGCCCAAGTACGTGGCCCTGTCGCAGGGCTATTTCAAGGACGCGGGCCTGGACGTGTCCATGAAGACCTCGCAAGGCACCGACAAGGGCATGACCGCCCTGCTGTCCGGCAGCGCCGACATCGTGCTGATCGGGCCCGAGGCGTCCATCTACGTCCACAACAGCGAATCCCCGGTCAAGCCCAAGATCTTTGCCGGGCTGACCGCCACCGACGGATTCTTCCTTTTGGCGCGCAAGCCGGTGGAGAAGTTCGACTGGTCCATGCTCAAGGGCAAGGAGGTCATCGGCTTCCGGCCGGGCTCCAATCCCATCGTGTTCCTGGAAACGGCGCTGCGCAAGCATGGCGTGGATCCCCAAAAGGACGTGAAGCTGCTGAACAACATCGGCATTCCCGCGCGCGCGGGCGCCTGGATGGCCGGCCAGGGCGAATATGGCATTTTTCTTGAACCCGAGGCCGGCGAATTGGTGCGCAACGGCAAGGGCTACATCGTCGCCTCGGTGGGCCACGAAGTCGGCCAGGTGGACTACACGGTCTTCACCGCCACCGACAAGTACATCCGCGACAACCCCAAGGTCATCCAGGCCTGGACCGACGTGGTGGCGCGCGCCGAAAAATACGTGAAGGACACGCCCGCGGCCACGCTGACGCCGCAGATCATGACGTACTTCCCCGGCATGGACCAGGCTGCGGTGACAGAGGCCATCGAGCGCTACAAGAAGTACCAGATCTGGAAGACCACGCCGCTGGTGACGGCCGAAGCCATGAACCAGTTGCAGGACATGCTGATCGCCAGCGCGGTCATGAAGGACAACGCCCGCGTGAAGTACGAGGACGTGGTGGTGACCGACTTCGCGAAGAAGGCCCAATGATGGGCGCCGTCGTCCACAACCTGAAGCCGGACACCGCCACGGCGAAGATCGAACTGCGCGAGGTCTGTCTTTCCTATTTCACCCAGGAAGGCGAGACGGAGGCGCTGTCGAACGTGTCGTTCACGCTGGCGGCGGGCGAATTCGTCAGCCTGATCGGGCAAAGCGGCTGCGGCAAGAGCACGCTGCTGTCGCTGATCGCCGGCCTGATTCCGCCGACCTCGGGCGCCGTGATGATAGACGGCCAGGCCGTGACCAAGCCCAATCCGCGCATCGGCTACATGCTGCAGCAGGACTACCTGTTCGAATGGCGCACCATCCTGGACAACGTCATGCTGGGCGCGGAGATCCAGGGCCGGCGCGATGCGCGCAGCGAGGCGCGCGCCGTGCATCTGCTGGAGAAATGCGGACTGGGCGCCTTCCTGTCGCACACGCCGCGCCAGTTGTCGGGCGGCATGCGGCAGCGCGCCGCGCTGGCCCGCACCCTGGTCACCGAGCCGGACGTGATCCTGCTGGACGAGCCCTTCTCGGCGCTGGATTCGCAGACCCGGCTGGCAATCTCCGACGAAGTGGTGGACATCCTGCGGCGCGAAGGCAAGACCGTGGTGCTGGTGACGCACGACATCGGCGAAGCCATCGCCATGACGGACCGCGTGATCGTGCTGTCGCGCCGGCCCGGCCGCCTCAAGAGCCAGTACCGCATCCATTACGGCGACGGCCAGGCCCGGCCCACGCCGTTCCAGGCGCGCTCGCGGCCCGAATTCAATACCTACTTCAAACAGCTGTGGGACGAGCTCGATGTCCACGTGGAGGGTTGACCCATGAACGCGCCCGTCGCCAACACCGTTCCGCTGCGCGCCGTGCGCGCGCCCAGCGAGAAGTACCTGAACTACCTGCGGCGCGACCGCGCCCGCCGCCGGCACATCCGCATCGCGCAGGCGCTGCTCTTGGCCGTGTTCCTGTGCGCCTGGGAAATCCTGCCGCGCATGCACATCCTCAACCCGCTCCTGACCAGCTACCCCAGCGCGCTGTGGCCGACGTTCATCGAGCTCTGGAACAACGGCAACCTGGGCAAGCACATCATGACCACGCTGAGCGCCACGCTGGTGGGCTTCGGCCTGAGCATGGCGATCGGCATCGTGGTGGCGGCCGCGCTGTGGTGGTCGGACTTCCTGTACAAGGTGCTGGACCCCTTCCTGGTGGTGGCCAACGCCATGCCCAAGATCGCCTTCGTGCCGATCTTCTACCTGTGGCTGGGTTCGGACTACGCGGTGTACGGCATGGCCGTGGCGATCGCGGTGTTCGTGACCATCATGGTGGTGTATGCGGGGTTTCGCGGCATAGACCTGAACAAGGTGAAGCTCGCCCACACCTTCGGCGCCAGCCGCTGGCAGGTGCTGACCAAGGTGGTGCTGCCGGGCAGCGTGCCCACGCTGATCGCGGCGGTGAAGATGAACATCGGCCTGGCGCTGGTGGGGGTGATCGTGGGCGAGTTCCAGTCGGCGGATTCCGGCCTGGGCTTTCTCATCATGAACGGCAGCCAGGTGTTCAAGCTGAACATCGTCATGACCGCCATCGCCATCCTGGCCCTGATCTCCAGCGTGATGTACCTGATCGTCTACCGCATCGAAGCCGCGATCGCGCGGCGCTACGGATAAGGAACCGCCATGGAATTCCCGCAATGGGTAAAGGATCGCGTGATCGCCCGCCAGGGCCGCCTGCACCCCTATGACGAACTGCCCGCCGCGCGCCTCGCGGTGGTGGTGGTGGACATGCAGCAGTACTTCACGCTGCCCGGCTACCAGGGCGAATGCGCGCCGGCGCGCGAGATCATCGCCCCCATCAACCGCCTGTGCGACGCGGTGCGCGCCGCCGGCGGCACCATCGTGTGGGTGCAGACCGCCTCCGATAACGCCGACTCGTTCTGGTCGCACCATCACGGCGTGATGCTGACGCCGGAGCGCAGCGCCAGGCGTCTGGAAACGCTGCGCCGCGATGCTCCGGGGTATGCGCTGCATCAGGACCTGCATGCGCACGACACCGACCTGCGCGTGACCAAGCGCTTCTACAGCGCGATGGCGCCGGGCTCGTCCGAACTGGAGCCGCTGTTGCGCGGGCGCGGCGTGGACACGCTGCTGATCGCCGGCACCGTCACCAATGTGTGCTGCGAATCCACCGCGCGCGACGCGATGATGCGGGACTTCCGCACCATCATGGTGGACGACGCGCTGGCCGCCGTCACGCCTGCCGAGCATGAACACGCGTTGCACGGCTGGATGCTGTTCTTCGGCGACGTGCTGTCGGTGGACGAATCGATCGCGCGGCTCAAGCCCGCCCAGGCAGCCAGGAAGACCGCCTGAACGGGCCTGATATCAGGAGAGGTTCAGCCAGACCCGGCGCATCGTCGGGTCTTCCGGATCCGCGTCGTTGGTGAAGCCCAGGCTGGTCATCAGCGACAGCATGGGCCGGTTGGTCGACAGCACCAGGCCGTCGATGTATTCCAGCCCCTGCTCGCGCGCCGCGTCGATCAGCGCCGACATCAGCTGGCGGCCCAGGCCGCGGCGCTGCCAGTCGTCGCCGATCACCAGGGCGTACTCGGCCCCCCTGCCGTCGGGGTTGCGCAGGTAATGCGCGAAGCCCACCAGCACCTCGCGCGGATGGCCGCGGTTGGCGGGGTTGGGCACCTGCGTGGCGGCCACCAGGGCCAGCTCGCGGTGGTAGTCCACCTGCGTGTAGCGCGACACCATGCGCGGGGTCAGCTCGCGCATCATGGACACGAAGCGCATGTAGCGCGAACGCTCGGACAGGCCGCGGATGAATTCCTGCAGCGGTTCGGCATCCTCGGGGCGGATGGGACGCAACACCCAGGGGATGCCGTCGGCGAAGCGGCGCACCTGCACCAGCCGGGCCGGATACGGGTGGATCGCCATATGCGGGTAGCCCGCGGTCTGCGGCGTTGCGCAGCCGGGCTTCTCGGTCAGCGTCATGCGCAGCCCGCCGGCGCGCAGATGGGTTTCGCCGGCGTATAGCGGATCGATGTCCAGGGATTCGATATCCGGCAACTCCGACACCAGCTCGGACACCAGCACTACCGCCTGCTGCAAGGCCTCGGCGGCCATGTGGCCGATGCGCGGCGCCAGCACCCGGCGCCACAGCCGGCTGCGTTCGATCAGTTGGCGGGCCAGGAAGCCGTTGAGCGGCGGCAGGTCGACGCCGCGGTCGGATTGCGACAGCACCGCGTCCGGGCCGCCCGCGCCGAAGCGGATGACAGGGCCGAACTGCGGGTCGCGCCGCACCCGGATCGCCATGGGGCGGGACTCCGGCTCTGCAGCCGCCACGTCCATCGGCGTGTCGCGCAGCGGCACGTAGAACAGCGCCAGCAGGCTGCGGATTTCGGAGGTATTCAGTTCGCGCCGGCATTCAGCGCGCACGCGCGCCAGGATCTCGCGCGCGGCGGCCAGGTCCGGCACGTGGCTGGCCGGCTCCGGCGGCTGCGTCTGCAACAACAGCTGCTGGTTGTAGTGATGGGTCGCCAGCACGCCGAAAGCGTCGGCGGCCGATTCGGGCGTGCGGAAAGCCGAGGTCCCCGCGTCATCCAGCATGCGCCGCAGCGGCCGCATGCCGGCGTCGCCCATGAAGCAGGTGACGACCGGCTTTTTCGCCTTGGGCGCGATCTGCGCCAGTTCGCGCGCCACCGCCTGCATGTCGGCCAGCGCGTCGGGCGCCAGCAGCACCAGCACGCCGTCCACGCCGGCATCGTCCAGCACCGCGTCCAGCATGGCGCGGATGCGCTCCGGGGTCAGCGGCGTGAAGGTGATGACGGGATTGGCGGTGGCGGCGTCGGGCTCCAGCATGGCCGCCAGCGTCCGCTGGGTCGCGGGCGCGAGCTCCGCGCGCAGCACGGCGGCGTCGGGGCCGATCAGGTCCATGGCCAGTTGGGGAGGCCCGCTGCCGTTGGAGATCAGCGCCACGCGCCGGCCCTTGGGACGGCGCGTGTAGCCCAGCACCTTGACCGCCGAGAACAGCTGCACGAAGTAGCGCACGCGGACCGCGCCGGCGCGGCGCAAGGCGGCGTCGAAGATGGCGTCGGCGCTGTCGGTATCCGCGCGGCCGGCCTTCAGCACGATCACGGGCTTGATCGAGGCCGCGGCGCGCAAGGTGCTCATGAATTCGCGGGCCGGACCCACGTCTTCCAGATAGAGCACGATGCTGTCCGTGCGCGGATCGCTGGCAAGATAGTCCAGCACCTTGGACAGGCCCACCACCGCCTCGTCGCCCAGCGACACGGCGGTGGAAAAGCCGATGTGCACATCCTCGGCCCAGTCCATGACCGCGGCCATGATGGAGCGCGACTGCGCCAGCAGCGCCACGCGGCCGGCGCGCGCCAGCACGGGGTGCTGGCTCAGGTTCAGGCCGGCGTGCGGCCGCTGTGCGCCGAAGGAGCGCGGGCCGAGCAATTCGCAACGGTTTTCCTCGGCCCAGGCGCGGCACAGCGCCAGCGTGCCGCGCGGATACGGGTCGGGCAGTTCGTGCGGCAGCAGGATTACCGAGCGCGGCGCCAGCGGCGACAGCCGGCGCAGCGTTTCCGGCAGGACGGCGGGCGAAACGCAAACCAGGGCCAGATCAGGCCGTTCGCCCTGGGCCAGGCCCTGCAGCGTGTCCGGCAGGTCCGGCGCGGCGCCGACTTCGCAGGCCACCACCGTGGTCTTGCCCTTGAGCGCGGGCGGCAACGAGGCCGCCGCCGGCAGCGGCCGGTCGGCGACGATCACCAGCGAGGCGGGCTCGAACATCGGGGCGAGAGCGTGTCGCAACATGGTGTTAGCAGGCCCTAATCTAAAATACCCCTCATCGTAACAAGACAACCCTGCCCTACGATTGACATGGGCCCAGCCTGACGCCGATTTGTGGCGCCGCAGCCGCTATCATTGCCACCTATGACTTCCAACGCCTCTACCCCCATTCGTACCCGTTTCGCGCCTTCGCCCACGGGCTTCCTGCATCTGGGCGGCGCCCGCACCGCGCTGTTCTCCTGGGCCTTCGCGCGCCATCACAAGGGCACCTTCGTGCTGCGCATCGAAGACACGGACGTCGAACGCTCCACGCCGGAAGCGGTGCAGGCCATCCTGGACAGCATGGACTGGCTGGGCATGCAGCCCGATGAAGGCCCCTTCTATCAGATGCAGCGCATGGACCGCTACCGCGAAGTGGTCGCGCAGATGCTGGCCGCCGGCACCGCCTACCACTGCTACAGTTCGCCCGAGGAAGTGGAAGCCATGCGCGAAGCCGCCCGCGCCCGCGGCGACAAGCCGCGCTACGACGGCACCTGGCGCCCCGAGCCCGGCAAGACCCTGCCGGCCATCCCGGAAGGCCGCAAGCCCGTGGTGCGCTTCAAGAACCCGCAGGAAGGCGCGACCTCCTGGAACGACATGGTCAAGGGCACCATCAGCTTCGACAACACCGAACTCGACGACCTGATCATCGCGCGCCCGGACGGCACGCCCACCTACAACTTCTGCGTCGTGGTCGACGACTGGGACATGGGCATCACCCATGTGCTGCGCGGCGATGACCACGTCAACAACACCCCGCGCCAGATCAACATCCTGCGTGCGCTGGGCGCCACGCTGCCCGAGTACGGCCATGTACCCATGATCCTGGGTCCGGACGGCGAAAAGCTGTCCAAGCGCCACGGCGCCGTCAACGTCATGGAGTACGACAACGAAGGCTATCTGCCGGAAGCCATGGTCAACTACCTGGCGCGCCTGGGCTGGAGCCACGGCGACGACGAGCTCTTCTCGCGCGACCAGCTGGTGTCGTGGTTCGACACCAAGCACCTGTCGAAGTCGGCCTCGCAGTGGGATCCGAAGAAGCTGAACTGGGTCAACGCCCACTACATCAAGCAGATGGACAACGCCGAACTGGCCGAGCGCGTGGCGCCGCGCGTGGCGAACCGCGGCGGCCATCCGGAAAAGATCGATCTGCCGGGCGTCATGGGCCTCTTGAAGGACCGCGCTGAAACGCTGGAGCAGCTGGCCGACGGCGCCATGCTGTTCTGCGCCGAATTCAAGGGCGCGCCCGCCGAGTTGGCCGAGCAGCACCTGACCGCGCCCGCGCGCGAAGCGCTGGCCGACTTCGCGCAGCGCGCCCAGGACGCCGACTGGACCCGCGAAGCCCTGTCCGCCCTGATCAAGGCCGTGCTGGCCGACCGCGGCATGAAGATGCCGCAGCTCGCCATCCCCCTGCGCGTCGCCGTCACCGGCCAGACCCAGACCCCGGCCGTGGACGCCGTGCTGGCCCTGCTGGGCAAGCAGACCGTGCTCAAGCGCCTGGCCGCAATCTAAGCGCCTGTCCCAAAAACACCGCGGGCCTTGCTCATTCCAGGATGAGCAAGGCCCGCGGTGTTTTCAGCCGTTCCCTCAGGCTTGCTGGATGGCCGCGCGCACCTTCAATGCGCGCGCGAAGAACGCCCCCAGCAAGGGCAACAACGCCGCCGAGCCGCCGAACAGCGCGCCCGGCCCGATCTCGTCGACCACCGCGCCCGCCACGGCCACGCCCACCGCCTGGCCCATGAACAGGCAGGATGCGAACCACGCCACCGCCGTGCCGCGCGCCGACGGCACCATCTGCGTCGCATTCGTCTGCAAGGTGGCATGCAGCAGGTAGTAGCCGAAACCGGCCAGCACGCTGGCCAGCAAGCTCCACATCCAAACGGGACCTAGCAAATACGACAGGAACGCCACGCCCAGTACCAGTCCGCCGGCGATCGCCAGGCCGCGTTCGCCCAGGCGTTTCAGGATGCGGCCGGCCACCACCGTATACAGCAAGCCGCCCACGGCGTACACGGCCACCAGCGCGCCCGCGGCGGTCAGCGAGATATCGAAGCGTTCATGCAGGTAGGAAGGCGCGAAGGCCAGTGCGCCGAAAACCAGCAGGCCTTCGACGAATACCGTCGCCAGCACGATGCGCGCCCAGGGTGTGCCCAGCACCAGCCGCGCCTGCGCCACGAAGCCCTGGCGCACCGCGCCCGGGTCCACCTGGCCCAGGCCCGAGGCCTGCTGGCGGCGCACTTCCAGCAACAGCAGCACGCCCACTATCAGGTAGCCGCAGACCAGCGCGGCAAATGCCCAGCGCCAGCCCACCGTGTCGGCAAACAGGCCGCCGGCCAGCTGGCCCGCCGACATGCCGAGAATGGTCCCGGTCAGGAAGCGCGCCAAGGTGGCCTGACGGCGTTCATAAGGTACGTTGTCGCCGATCCAGGCCATCGACAACGGCACGATGCCCGCCCCCGCCGCGCCCGACAGGACGCGGCAGAACACCAGCACGTCCAGCGACCCTGCGGCCACCGCGCCCGCGCTGCCCAGCGCGCAGGCAAAGGTCGCGATGCTGACGACGCGGTACTTGCCGTAGCGGTCGCCCAGGGGACCGAAGAACATCTGCAACACGCCGTAGGCCACGGCGAACGCGGTCACGGCGCGCGCGGCCTGGCCCGTGGTGGTGCCAAATTCCGCCGCGAGCTGCGGCAACATGGGATCACAGATGCGGAAGGCGCTGGCGCTGACGAAAGCGGCCAGGGCAAGCAGCGCGATGGCGCGCGCTTCGGAGGACAGGGCAGGCATGGATGACCGGCTGCGGGCGATGGGTGAAGACCGCACCTTACCGCAGCCCGGCCATCTTGGCTTTGTCGCGGGGCGGAATGTCCGCCCCGCGCAACGCTCAATAGGGCAGGCGATAGCCCGTGGGCATGCGGCGCGCGGTCATGACCTGGCCGCCGTTTTTCAGCTCGCGCATCGTCAGGCGGGTCTTCTCGACCTTTTCGACGCGGTAGCGGTTCAGGTAGATCGGATCGTTGGCGTCCACCAGTTCGCCGGCGGACTTGGTGGTCTGCATCGTGTAGATGCCGTCCGCCACGCTCCAGCAGCCGGTCTCGCGCAACGCGGGACGCGTCTTGCGGCCGATCTTCAGCAGGGATTCATAGGCCATGGTGCCATCGGCGGACAGCACGATCAGCGATTGCAGATCGCCGCTGACGTCGCGCGGGCGGCTGTTCGACAGCCAGGTGCCTATCATGGGATCGCCGGCCTTGGCGGGTACGCAGGCCACCGGCTTGGGTGGTTCCGCGGGCTGGGCTTCGGTGATGGTGGCGGGCTTTCTGGCGGCGCAGCCGGCCAGGATCAGAACGGCGCAGGCGACGCCCGCCGTACGCAAATACACACTGCTCATGACTTCCTCAACACGTCTGTCGACGCGCCGCACCGAGCACCCCGGCGCATCCCTCGCGCAGCAAACATCACGCACTCTAAAGAGGCGTTTGCGAAGAATCAACGGCGATCCGCGACCAGTGCAATTGCGCAACAGTAGGCCCCGGAATTGGCCTGTTTTATGGCCGCAAATCGCAAAAATGCGTTGGTTTCAAGCGACAGTGCGGCCGCGTTTCGCGGCCTTCGCGCGCAGCATTTCCTCCATGCGCGCCGCGGCTGGAGACAGGCTGCGGCCGGCCAGCCGGGTGATGCCCAGTTCACGCTCGATGCGCGGGGCGGACAGCGGCACAAAGGCCAGGCCGCGCGAATCCGGCGGCACGCCCAGCCGCGCCAGCACCGTGACGCCGACGCCGCGTTCCAGCATGGCCAGAAGCGACATCATGTTGGACACGAAGACCTGCCGGTCCAGCATGAAGGCCGCCTGCGGATAGCCCGCGAGCTGGCGATGGGCGATGGTGCCGACCAGAGGCAGGTCCTCGATCTCGCGCCAGCTCACCGATTTGCGCCTGGCCAGCGGATGGCCGCGATGGCAAACCAGGCCGAAGGCGTCGCGCAGCAAGGGCTCGAAGGACAGCCGCCGGTCCTGTGACACCGGGCTGCACACGCCCAGCTCCGCCTCCCCTGCCAGCACCATGCGCTCCACGCCTTCCGAGTTGTCGTCGAACAGGCGCAACGCCACCGCCGGATAGCGCTCGCGGTATGTCGCCACCAGTTCCGGCAGCCAGTGCGTGGCCACCGTGGCAACCGACGCCATGGTCAAGGTGCCGGCCTCGTTGCTGGCCAGCCCCGACAACGCGCCCGCCACGCGGTCGTGGTGCTGCACCAGTTCGCGCGCCAGCGGCAGGCAGTCCTGGCCGAAACGCGTGAGCGTGCCGCGGTTGCCTGGTTCGAACAGCGGCTGCCCCAGGCGCTGCTCCATCTCGCGGATGGACAGCGACAACGCCGGCTGCGAGCGGAAGGCTCGCGCCGCGGCCGCGCGGAAGCTGCGCAGCTCGGCCACCAGCAGGAAGTGGCGGTAGTGCGTGATGGAAATTTCAGGCAACGGGCGCATGACTGACTTCGATTAGTGAAACTTATCCAATCATATGAAAAATAAAGTTTTCTGATAGCACCAGCCCACCTAAGATGGCCGCACCATGAATGCCGACTCGCTGCTCCCGCCTCTTTCCACCCGCGCCGATCCGCTGGATTTCAGCCGCATCGACCAATTGCCCGCGCGCCTCGCCGGCCAGGGCCGCCTGATAGTCGGCGCCGATCCCCAGGACGACAGGCCCGGCCTGCTGTTCGTGCCCGGCGCTTATCACGGCGCCTGGTGCTACGCGCACTATCTGGATTTCTTCGCCCGCGCCGGCCTGGCCTGCGCGGCGCTGGACCTGCGCGGCCACGGCGACCTGCCCCAGGACGCGGCGTTTACGTCGGTTGGCATCGCCGATCTGGGCCAGGATGTCGTCAGCGCGCTGGACGCGCTGGCGCGCCCCACGGTCGTCATTGGCCACAGCATGGGCGCGCTGCCCGCGCTGCTGGCCGCCAGCCAGCGGACGGTGGCGGGCGTGGTCCTGCTGGCGCCGTCGCCGCCCGGCGACCTGCCCGGCGCGCAAGCGCTGCCGCCCGTCCCTGAAGGCCTGCCGCGGCGCGCGCCGAACGACGCCGAAATCCGCGCACGCTTTCTGGCGACCTCGCCAGACCGCGACGTCGCCTCGGTATCGCAGCGCCTGTGCCCCGAAAGTCCGCAAGTGCTCAACGACCGTTATCTGCTGCGCGTGCCCGTCGACGCCGCCGCCATCCGCGCTCCGGGCCTGTGCCTGGAAGCCGGCCTGGACACGCATGACCGCCACCCGCCCGGCCAGGACCTGGCGATCGCGCGCCGCTTCGGTTTTTCCCACGCCGTGCTTGCCGGCCAGCCGCATTGCATGATGTACGCGAACCAGTGGCAAGTCAGCGCCGCCGCCATCCTGGTGTGGCACCGCGGCCAGTTCGACTGATCGCCCCCCCGAATACCAACGACAACAACGACAACGACGCGCAACCGCGCCATCAGGAGACAACCATGTTCATACCCCGTTATATCCGTCCGGCCCTGATCGGCGCCGGCCTGCTGCTGGCCGCGGCCTCGCACGCCGCCGGCTGGCCCGAGAAACCCGTGACCCTGATCGTGCCGTCCGCCGCGGGCGGCGCGGCCGACCTCACCGCGCGCACCCTGGCGCAGTACCTGGGCGAAAAGACCGGCCAGACCGTGGTGGTCGAGGACCGGCCCGGCGCGGGCGGCATCGTCGGCACCAACGCGGCCAAGAACGCGGCGGCGGACGGCTACACCTTCCTGCTGTCCACCAACTCCACCCACTCGGCCAATCAGTTCCTCTACAAGAGCCTGCCCTACGACGCGCAAAAGGACTTCCGCCAGGTCGGCATGCTGGGCACCTTCGGCACGGTCGGCGTGGTGTCGCCTGACAGCCCGTACCGCACGGTGCCGGACCTGGTCGCGTACGCCAAGCAACATCCCGGACAGGTCTTCTTCGGCTACTACAGCTCGTCCTCGCAAGTGCCGTCCGAACTGCTGAAGCAGCGCGCCGGCATCGAGATCACCGGCGCGGCCTACAAGAACATCACACAGATCATCACCGACCTGCGCGGCAAGCAGATCAACTTCGCCTTCGTCGACTACCTGACCGCCATGGGCCAGATCGACGGCAAGGGGCTGATTCCCATCGCCGTCACCGGCGCCCAGCCGCAGCCGGCCTGGCCCACCGTGCCGACCATGGCCACCTACTATCCGGACTTCATCGTCGCCGGCTGGCTGGGGCTGTCGGCCCCGGCAGGCACGCCGCAGGACATCGTGGAAAAGATGAACGCCCATATGCAGGCGGCGGTGAAGGACGAAGCCACCGCCGGCAAGCTGCGCGCCCTGGGCCTGACGCCGGAATCCATGGACGTGGCGCGCTTTGACGCCTTCGTGAAGGAAGACACCGCACGCTGGAAGGAATGGATCCGGATCTCGGGCATCCAACCCCAATAAATCCGCGGCCCTCCCTATATCTATATAGAGAGGGCCCGTTTATCTACAGCGGCAGGCGCTGCTCGTGCTTGATTTCGCGCAGCGCGACAATGGTGCGCGTCTGCCGTATGCCCGGCATGTTGAACAGGAAGCGGTGCAGGAAACGATCGTAGGCCTCCGGGCTTTCGACCAGGATCTTCAGCAGGAAGTCCGAATCCCCCGTCACCGCGTAGCACTCCAGGATTTCGGGCGCGTCGCGCACCGAGCGCTCGAAGTTCTCGACCGTATTGGCGGAGTGCCGCTCCAGGCTGATCTGCGCGAACATGCAGCCCAGCCCCACCTTGCTGCGGTCCACCTGGGCGCTATACCCCTGGATCACCCCGCTGGCTTCCATCGCCTTCACCCGCCGCCACACCGGCGCGGCCGACAGCCCCACCTTCTCTGAAAGCTGCTGCGCCGAGGCCCGGCCGTCCTCCTGCAAGGCCTTGAGGATGCCGATATCGGTCTTGTCCATCGCTTAGTCTCCTGGTTTTTGTCGAACACGAAACGTTCATTGCGAATTATAGGGATAGCACGATCCAAAAACGCAATAAACCTGATGGCTCGCGAACCTATCATGGTGCCGAAACCAGGAGTATTCACCATGGACGGTACCCCCGCCGCCGAACCCCAGCTGGACCTCGAGTACCAGCTCGCCGACAACCTCACGCGCAGCTCCGGCCGCATCTTCATGACCGGCACCCAGGCGCTGGTGCGCATCATGCTCACCCAGGCCCGGATGGACCGCGAACGCGGCCTGAACACGGCTGGCTTCGTCTCGGGCTACCGCGGCTCGCCGCTGGGCGGCGTGGACATGGCCATGTGGAAGGCGCAAAAGGCGCTGGACGCCAACCAGATCACCTTCCTGCCCGCCATCAATGAAGACATGGCGGCCACGGCCGTCATGGGCACCCAGCAGGCCGGCGTGCGCGCCGACCGCAACGTCGATGGCGTCTACGCCATGTGGTACGGCAAGGGCCCCGGCGTGGACCGCGCCGGCGACGCCCTGCATCACGGCAACGCCGCGGGCGCATCGCGCAACGGCGGCGTGCTGGTGGTGGTGGGCGACGACCACACCGCCGTCTCGTCCTCCATCCCGCATTCCAGCGAGGCCTCGCTGATCGGCTGGCAGATGCCCATCGTGCACCCGGCCTCCATCGACGAATACGAAACCTTCGCGCTGTGGGGCTGGGCCCTGTCGCGCTACTCGGGCACCTGGGTCGCCTTCAAGGCCGTGTCCGAAACCATCGAATGCGGGCATTCCTTCGTTCCCGCTCCTGCCCAGCGCTACGACATGCCGGCGGATCCGGACATGCCGCCCGAATCGCTGGAGTATTCCGCGCGCGACTTCCTGTCGCTGGCGATCGAGACGCGCATGAACCTGCGCATGAAGGCTGTGGCCGCGTTCGCGCGCCGCCACAGCATCGACCGCCTGACCTGTCCGGCGCCCAAGGCCACTGTCGGCATCGTCACGGTGGGCAAGGCGCATCTGGACACCATGGAAGCGCTATCGCGCCTGGGCGTGGACACCGTCACCGCCAATGCGCCGGTGCGCATCTACAAGCCCGGCCTGACCTGGCCGCTGGATAGCGAACGTCTGCTGGAATTCGCGCGCGGCCTGTCGCACATCCTCGTGATCGAGGAAAAGGGCGCGGTGGTCGAAAGCCAGATCAAGGACCTGCTGTTCAACCGGCCGGACCGCCCCACCGTCATCGGCAAGAAGGGCTTCGACGGCGAAGCGCTGGTGCCCTCGGCCGGCCAGTTGCGCCCCTCGCTGCTGGCGCAGCCGCTGGCCAATTGGCTCAGCCGCGCCGCCGGCCTGCCGCTGGCGGCGGACCTGTCCGTGTTCGCGTGCCAGGCGCCGCTGTCCAACGATGCCGACGGCATGCGCCGCCGCCCCTACTTCTGTTCGGGCTGCCCGCACAGCACCTCGACCAAGGTGCCGGAAGGCAGCCAGGCGCTGTCCGGCGTGGGCTGCCACTACATGGCCGCCTGGATGGACCGCGACACCGGCGGCCTGACGCAGATGGGCGGCGAAGGCGTGGACTGGATCGGCCTGTCGCGCTACACCAAGATGCCGCACATCTTCCAGAACATGGGAGAAGGCACCTATTACCACTCGGGCTATCTCGCCATCCGCCAGGCCGTGGCCGCCAAGGCCAACATCACCTACAAGATCCTGTTCAACGACGCCACGGCCATGACCGGCGGCCAGCCCATCGACGGCCCGATCTCGGTGCCCAGCATCTGCCAGCAACTGCGCGGCGAGAACGTGGCCCGCATCGTCGTCACCACCGACGAACCCGAGAAGTACCAGGGCGTGGACCTGGGCGCCGGCATCAAGGTGCACCACCGCCGTGAACTGGACGCGCTGCAGCGCGAGCTGCGCGAGATCCCCGGCGTGACCGTGCTGATCCACGACCAGACCTGTGCCGCCGAAAAGCGCCGCCGCCGCAAGAAGAACCAGTTCCCCGACCCGGCGCGCCGCATGCTGATCAACAGCGCCGTCTGCGAAGGCTGCGGCGACTGCGGCGTGCAATCGAACTGCCTGTCGGTGGTGCCGCTGGAAACGCCTTATGGCCGCAAGCGCGCCATCGACCAGTCCAGCTGCAACAAGGACTATTCCTGCGCCGAAGGCTTCTGCCCCAGCTTCGTCTCCGTGATGGGCGGCAAGCCCAAGAAAAGCGCGGCGCCCAAGGCCGACCAGGAACGCCTGCAGAAACTGATCGCGCAGTTGCCCCTGCCGGCCATGCCTGCGCTGGACCATCCCTATCGTCTGCTGGTCGCCGGCATGGGCGGCACCGGCGTCATCACCATCGGCGCCATCGTGTCGATGGCGGCGCATCTGGAAGGCCTGTCCGCCGCGGTGCTGGACCTGACCGGCCTGGCTCAGAAAGGCGGCACGGTGGTCAGCCATATCCGCCTGGCGCCTGCCGGCGCCCCCGCCGGCCCGGTGCGCCTGGACTGGCAGCAGGCCGACGCCGCGATCCTGTGCGACCCGGTCGCCTCCGTGGCGCCGGACTCGCTGGGCGCGCTGCGCCGCGGCCACACCCAGGTCACGGTCAACAGCTACGTCGCGCCGGTCTCCGACTTCACCCGCAACCCGGACGCGGCCATGCGGCCCGAAGCGCTGCTGGCCAAGATCCGCCACGCCGCGGGCGAGTCCAACACCGTCGCGATCGACGCGCACGAAGCCGCGCTGGCGCTGTTCGGCGACAGCATCCTGTCCAATATGTTCATGCTGGGCTATGCCTGGCAGCGCGGCGGCGTGCCGCTGTCGCAGGCCGCCATCAACCGCGCCATCGAACTCAACGGCGTAGCGGTGGCCGCCAACCGTGCCGCCTTCGACAGCGGCCGTCTGGCGGCGCACCAGCCCGACGCGCTGGAAGGCGCGCTGCGCCCGCGCGCCCAGGTCGTGCAACTGCACGTGCCCGAATCGTTCGAGCGCGCCGTCGCCCGCCGCGTCGAAGACCTGACCGCCTATCAAAACGCCGACTACGCCCGCCAGTTCCAGGACGTGGTCGAGGCCGTCGCCGCGCGCGAGCGCGAATTGGCACCCGACGCCAAGACGCCGCGCCTGGCGCTGGCGGTCGCGCGCGGCCTGTTCAAGCTCATGGCCTACAAGGACGAATACGAAGTCGCGCGGCTCTACACGGGCGCCTCCTTCCAGGCGCAGTTGCAGGGCCAGTTCGAAGGCGACTACAGCCTGCGCTTCCACATGGCCCCGCCCATCTTCGCCCGCAAGGACCCGCGCACCGGCGTGCCGCGCAAGATGACGCTGGGCCCGCGCACCATGACCGCGCTGAAAATGCTGGCGCGCCTGAAGGGCTTGCGCGGCACCTGGTTCGATCCCTTCGGCCATACCGCCGAGCGCAAGATGGAACGGGAGCTGGTGCGCGAGTACCGCCAGACCATAGACCAGTTGCTGGCAGGGTTGACCCGCGACAAGCTGGCCCAAGCGGCTACAATCGCCGGCCTTGCAGAAACCATCCGCGGCTTCGGTCACGTGAAGGCTGCAAACGTCGAGAAGTATCGGACGGAGTTGGGCCGCTTGATGCAAACCTATACGGCGCCTGCCCCGCGCGATATGCCCCTGCGGAAGACCGCATAAACATTCGCTCCGAGCGGCACCTTCCTGGGCGCGCCTTGCTGGGCGCGCCTAGTGCATTTGGTAACAACCTTTTGTGGACTTCGTCTTATTTTTTTCTTGTCCCTGTCGTACTCGATCACTAGAATTAGTGTCCAACGAGGGGTGCTACACTATATGTTGTGGTCGCCTAAGAGCTGATTCCCGTCGGCCACGCCTTTTGGACTAAGCCGTCCTAGCGTTACGACCCCCTCAAAAGATCCGATTTTGTACCTGACATGACGCCGTCATGTCGCTATCTACGCGCTTTTCGCACAGGAGCTTCCATGCAGACTACGATCGCCTCTGTGACCCGGCCCTCGGCCGTGCCGCCCTCCCAAACCGATTCCCCTGCTGACGCCAACGGCGGGCAATGGGCCAGCTACAACATCATTCGCCGCAATGGCTCGGTGGTCGGGTTCGAACCCAACAAGATCGCCATCGCCATGACCAAGGCCTTCCTGGCCGTGAACGGCGGCCAGGGCGCGGCCTCCGCGCGCGTGCGTGAGCTGGTCGAGAACCTGACCGGCCAGGCCGTCAACGCGCTGGTGCGCAACCGCCCCAACGGCGGCACCTTCCATATTGAAGACATCCAGGACCAGGTCGAACTGGCCCTGATGCGCTCGGGCGAACACGACGTCGCCCGCGCCTACGTGCTGTACCGCGAAAAGCGCACGCAGGAACGCGCGGCCGCCGCTGCCGCCGCCGACAACCAGGAAAAGGCCGCCGCCCCGCAGGAACACGTGCTGAACGTGACCGACGCCGGCGTGCGCCGCCCGCTGGATCTGGCTGAACTGCGCGCCACCATCGAAGCCGCCGGCGAAGGCCTGGCCGAATTCATCGACACGGAAGCGATCCTGAAGGAAACGGTCAAGAACCTGTACGACGGCATCCCCGTCGACGAAGTGTTCAAGTCCGCCATCCTGTCCGCGCGCGCGCTGGTCGAAAAGGACCCGGCCTACAGCCAGGTCACCGCCCGTCTGCTGCTGCACACGATCCGCAAGGAAGTGCTGGGCGAAGAAGTCTCGCAGGACGGCATGGCCGCCCGCTACGCCGAGTACTTCCCCACCTTCATCGCCCGCGGCATCGAAGGCGGCCTGCTGTCGCCCGAGCTGGCCAGCTATGACCTGACCAAGCTGGGCCACGCCCTGAACGCCAAGCGCGACCTGCAGTTCGGCTACCTCGGCCTGCAGACCCTGTACGACCGCTACTTCCTGCACATCCGCGGCACGCGCATCGAACTGCCGCAGGTGTTCTTCATGCGCGTGGCCATGGGCCTGGCGCTGCGCGAAACCGACCGCGAAACCCGCGCCATCGAGTTCTACGAGATCCTGTCCTCGTTCGACTTCATGAGCTCGACGCCGACGCTGTTCAACTCGGGCACGCTGCACTCGCAACTGTCGTCGTGCTACCTGACCACCGTCTCCGACGACCTGGAAGGCATCTACGACGCCATCAAGGAAAACGCGCTGCTGGCCAAGTACGCCGGCGGCCTGGGCAACGACTGGACCCCGGTGCGCGCGCTGCGCAGCCACATCAAGGGCACCAACGGCGAAAGCCAGGGCGTCGTGCCGTTCCTGAAGGTCGTCAACGACACCGCCGTCGCGGTCAACCAGGGCGGCAAGCGCAAGGGCGCTGTCTGCACGTACCTGGAATCGTGGCACCTGGACATCGAAGAATTCCTGGAACTGCGCAAGAACACCGGCGACGAGCGCCGCCGCACGCACGACATGAACACGGCGAACTGGATTCCCGACCTGTTCATGAAGCGCGTCATGGAAGGCGGCGAATGGACGCTGTTCTCGCCGTCCGACTGCCCCGACCTGCACGACAAGTACGGCCGCGCCTTTGAAGAAGCCTACGTGGGCTACGAAGCGCGCGTGGCCAGCGGCGAACTGAAGCTCTTCAAGAAGATGCCGGCGCTGAACCTGTGGCGCAAGATGCTGTCGATGCTGTTCGAAACCGGCCACCCCTGGATCACGTTCAAGGATCCTTGCAACATCCGTTCGCCGCAGCAGCACGTCGGCGTCGTGCACAGCTCGAACCTGTGCACCGAGATCACGCTGAACACCAACGAATCCGAAATCGCGGTGTGCAACCTGGGTTCCGTGAACCTGGTCGCGCACATGAAGCCGGCTGCCGGCGGCGGTTTCGAACTCGACCACGACAAGATCAAGCGCACGGTCAGCATCGCCATGCGCATGCTCGACAACGTGATCGACATCAACTACTACGCCGTCGACAAGGCCCGCAATTCCAACGCGCGCCATCGTCCGGTGGGCATGGGCATCATGGGCTTCCAGGACTGCCTGCAGATGATGCGCGTGCCTTACGCATCGCAGTCCGCCGTCGAATTCGCCGACCGTTCGATGGAAGCCGTGTGCTATCACGCGTACTGGGCCTCGAGCCTGCTCGCTGAAGAGCGCGGCCGTTATCAATCGTATGAAGGCTCGCTGTGGTCGCGTGGCATCTTGCCGCAAGACACGTTGAAGATGCTGCGCGATGAACGCGGTGGTCACGTTGAAGTTGATGAGTCGAGCACGCTCGATTGGGATACGTTGCGCGCGCGCATCAAACAACATGGCATGCGCAACTCCAATTGCATCGCAATCGCCCCAACCGCGACTATTTCCAATATCATTGGTGTATCTGCGTGCATCGAACCCACTTTCCAGAACTTGTACGTCAAATCGAATCTCTCCGGCGAGTTCACGGTCGTTAACGATTACCTCGTGCGTGACCTGAAGAAACTCGGTCTCTGGGACGAAGTCATGGTCGCCGACCTCAAGTACTTCGACGGCAGCCTGTCCCGCATCGATCGCGTACCTTCCGAACTCCGCGACCTCTACGCCACCGCGTTCGAAGTCGAACCGAGCTGGCTGGTTGAATGCGCGTCGCGTCGCCAGAAGTGGATCGATCAAGCACAGTCGCTGAACATCTACATGTCGGGCGCGTCGGGCAAGAAGCTGGACGACACCTACAAGCTGGCCTGGAAGCGCGGCCTGAAGACGACCTACTACCTGCGTACGCTTGGCGCCACCAGCGCCGAGAAGTCCACGGGACGCGGCGGCGAATTGAACGCCGTCTCGGCGGGCGCACCGTCCGCGGGTCCTGCTGTCGCTGCTGCACCTGTTTTGCCGGAACCCGAAGTTCTCGGGGCGGTTTGCACCATGCGGCCGGGCGACCCCGGCTTCGAAGAGTGCGAAGCCTGCCAATAACCGCCTCCGGAGAATGAATCATGATTAATTGGGAAGACGACACCATCGCCACGCAACCTGCACAATCGCCCGCACCCGCGGCGGGCGGGCAGGCTGCGCCCGCCGTCCGGGCGGCGACCGGTGTTTTCGGCGACACCGCCATGCCCACGCCTGCCGCGCCTGAACACGCGGCTGGCTTGGCCGCCAGCGGCTCCGCCACCTCGCAACGCGTGAAGGTTGCCGACAAGCGCATCATCAACGGCCAGACCGACGTCAATCAGCTCGTGCCCTTCAAGTACAAGTGGGCATGGGAGAAGTACCTGGCGACTTGCGCCAACCACTGGATGCCGCAAGAGATCAACATGTCGCGCGACATCGCCCTCTGGAAGAACCCGAACGGGCTCACCGAGGACGAGCGCCGCATCGTCAAGCGCAACCTGGGCTTCTTCGTCACTGCCGACTCGCTGGCCGCGAACAACATCGTGCTGGGCACCTACCGCCACATCACGGCGCCCGAGTGCCGCCAGTTCCTGCTGCGCCAGGCGTTTGAAGAAGCGATCCACACGCACGCCTATCAATACATCGTCGAAAGCCTGGACCTGGACGAAGCGGAGATCTTCAACGCTTACAACGAAGTGCCGTCCATCCGCGCCAAGGACGAGTTCCTGATCCCGTTCATCGACGCGATCGCGGACCCCAACTTCAAGACGGGCACGCCCGAAGCCGACCAGACGCTGCTGAAGTCGCTGATCGTTTTCGCTTGCCTGATGGAAGGCCTGTTCTTCTACGTTGGCTTCACGCAGATCCTGGCGCTGGGCCGCCAGAACAAGATGACCGGCGCCGCCGAGCAGTACATGTACATCCTGCGCGATGAATCCATGCACTGCAATTTCGGCATCGACCTGATCAACACCGTCAAACTGGAAAATCCGCATCTGTGGACGCCGGAATTCCGCGAAGAAATTCGAGAACTCTTCCGCAAAGCGGTCGAACTCGAATACGCTTACGCCGAAGACACGATGCCGCGTGGCGTGTTGGGCTTGAACGCACCTATGTTCAAATCCTACCTGCGCTTCATCGCCAACCGTCGTTGCCAGCAAATCGGTATCGAACCGCTGTACCCGCAGGAAGAAAATCCCTTCCCGTGGATGGCGGAAATGATCGATCTTAAAAAGGAACGCAACTTTTTTGAAACTCGCGTGATCGAATACCAAACCGGTGGCACGCTGAGCTGGGAGTAAAAGCAGTACGTCATCAGGCCCGGCGCGGGCACGCTCCAGATGCAAGGAGCGTCGCGTTCGCGACAGGCTTGATGATGTTCTCCCTGGTCAGGGTGTTTTGCCGCCGGGCCGCCCCAAGGCAAAACGCGCCCCCTCGGGGGGCAGCAAGCCGAAGGCGCGGCGTGGGGCATTCGAACACACGTAGAACAAGCGGTCGGCGGTCTGTGATCAGGTCGCCTGCCGGCGCCATTTGAAATGGCTCGCGCCAAAGGAGCGGGGGCCATATCAAATGGCTGTGCCGAATTCATTAGCGCAAACCGTAGTAGCTGTTGCTCGCACAGAACAGCGGCTTGCGCCGATGAATAGCCCGGGCACGATGCGCCTTGTTGGCGGATCGGGGCACGGGTTTAAGTTCTGGGACCCCTGAACCTAAGGAGCATGACCATGGCAACAGCCAAGAAAGCCGTAAAGAAAGCGGTGAAGAAGCCCGCCGCCAAGAAGGCAGTAGCGAAGAAGGCCGCACCGGCCAAGAAAGCTGCCGTCAAGAAGGTAGCCGTCAAGAAAGTCGCTGCCAAGAAGCCGGCAGTGAAGAAGGTTGCCGCCAAGAAGCCGGCAGTCAAGAAGGTCGCCGCCAAGAAAGCGGTAGCCAAGAAGGCCGTCGCCAAGAAAGCCGTCGCCAAGAAAGCGGTAGCCAAGAAGGTTGTCGCCAAGAAGGCCGTGGCCAAGAAAGCTGTCGCCAAGAAGGCGGTTGCCAAGAAAGCCGTAGCCAAGAAGGCGGTTGCCAAGAAAGCCGTCGCCAAGAAGGCCGTCGCCAAGAAAGCGGTAGCCAAGAAGGCCGTCGCCAAGAAGGCTCCTGCTGCCAAGAAGGCGGTTGCCAAGAAGGCCGTAGCCAAGAAGGCGCCTGCCGCCAAGAAGGCTGTTGCCAAGAAGGCCCCCGCTGCCAAGAAGGCTCCTGCCGCAGCCAAGCCTGCTGCTGCCAAGAAGCCTGCTGCCGCCAAGAAGCCCGCTGCGAAGAAAGCCGCTCCGAAGAAGCCCGCAACGCCGCCGTCCACGGCTGCTGCTCCGGGCGCGAAGACCGCGCTGAACCCCGCCGCGTCGTGGCCGTTCCCGACGGGTGGCCGTCCTTAATCCGGACGGTTCGAAGCACTAGCTTCGCAGAGCCGCCTGGCCTAGGCCGGGCGGCTTTTTCGTGTCCGCGCGGCCCGGCATCGGCCAGCCTCGTCCAGAACGGCGAGCCAGCGCGGCCCGCAGGCGATTTTTCGCCTGGGCATGCGACAATTGACTCCTCTTTTTCAGGGTGACCGTGTCCATGCTCGATGAAATCTTGCGCTTCCTTCTCGAAATCGTGTTCACGCTGTTCGGCGCGGCGCTGATTGCGCGCGCCTGGATGCACGCGATACGGCTGCACCCGTTCAACCCGTTGTCGCGCTTCATCTACCAGGTCACCAACTGGCTGGTGATGCCCTTGCGCAAGATCATTCCCGCCGGCAACAAGATCGATTGGACCAGCCTGGTCGCCGTGTGGCTATCCGCGCTGGTCTATCTGGTGCTGATCTGGCTGGTGGTGATCGGCGCGCTGATTCCGCTGGATTACCTGCCCAGGGTCATGGGCTCGGCGTTGATCATGGCCGTCAAATGGGCGCTGAATCTGGTGGTGTGGCTGACGCTGATCCAGGCCGTGCTGTCTTGGGTGAATCCGATGGCGCCCATGATGCCGCTGCTGCAGGCGCTGACCGCGCCCATGCTGGACCCCATCCGCCGCCTGCTGCCGCGCACCGCGATCGACTTTTCGCCGCTGGTGCTGCTGATCGTCGCGCAGGTGCTGTTGATGGTGCTGTCCAACATCAGCCAGCGCATGGTGGGCCTGTAAAGCGGCGGGGCCGCGCCCCGCCAGACCTTACGCCGGAATGCCGGCGTAGATCTCGACCAGCTTCTTGCGGTCGATCTTGTGATTGTTCGACATCGGCAGCGCCGGGCAGGCCACCAGTTCGGACGGCACCATGTAAGGCGGCAGGCGCTGTGCCAGCCGCTCTTTCCAGCCCGCCAGCGCCTCAGGCGCCAAAATGCGCGGCGCCTGTTCCGCTTCCGCTCCCGCCACGAATCCGATCAAGCGCACCGCGGTGCCGTCAGGCCGGCGCAACACCGCGCAGGCGCCGCCCTCCACGCCCGGCAGACCATGCAACGCTTCGTCGATCTCCGCCAACTCGATGCGATAGCCGTTCAGCTTGATCTGGTCGTCCATGCGGCCGCGGCAGAACAGCAGGCCGTCGCCCTCCATCTGCCCCAGGTCGCCCGTGCGGAAGGCGCGGCGGCCATCGGCATAGGTGTAGAGCTTGGCTTCGTTCAGGTCCGGGCGATTCAGATAACCGCGCATGACGTGGTCGCCCACGATGCAGATCTCGCCTTCGTCCACGATCAGCACGCTATCCGGCTTGGCATGTCCCACGGGCAGCGGATCGTGCGCGGCCAGGACCGCGTCGGTGACTTCGATCCAGGTGGTCGCCACGGTGGCTTCCGTGGGGCCATAGGTATTGAGGATGACGGCATCCGGGAAACGCTGGCGCAGCTTCTTGGCCAGCGCCGAAGGCAGCGGCTCGCCGCAGAACAGGAAGGTGCGCAGCTTGGGCAAAGAGGCCGGCGAGAAGTCGCGATTGGCCAGCTGCTGGTGCGCGAACGACGGCGTGGAGACCCAGACCGTCACGCCGTGTTCGGCCAAACGGGCCATCCAGGCGGCAGGCGCGGCGATCTGCTCGCGTGCGTTCAGCACGCAGCAACCGCCCGCGGCCAAGGTGGCGAAAACTTCGTACATGGACAGGTCAAAGCTGAACGGCGCCTGGTTCATGAACACGGGCGCCTCGCCCAGGCCGAAGCTGCCCAGCATCCAGTCGCCCAGCAGGCCCACGCTTTCGCGGCCGATCTGCACGCCCTTCGGATCGCCCGTGCTGCCGGACGTGAACATGACGTAGGCCAGGCCGCGCTCTTCCAGCATGGCGCCCTCGCCCGGCGTGAAGCGGCCGCTGGCCGCATCGAACACGGCGGCGGCGCGCACGATCTCGACGATGCGGCGCAAACGCTCTTGCGGATAGATGGTATCCACCGGCACAAACGGCGCCCCGATCAGCAAGGCGCCCACCATGGCGACGAAGAACGCAGCTTCCTTGTGGCCATAAATGGCCACCGGCACATCCGGCGCCACGCCATGCCTGCGCGCCTCGTCGGCCCAGGCGCCGGCCTCGGCGCGCAATTGCGACCAGCTCAGGCTGCGGTCTGCGGCGACGACCGCAGGCGCGTCAGGCGCATATTCGGTATCCGTGAACTGGAAAGACTTCAGATCGAAACGCATGCCGAAACTCCCGGCGTCAGATGGGACTGCGGCCGCTGAACACATATAGCGCCAGCGCAGCAAGAATCAGGGTGAGCACGCGCCCGAGAAAGCGCATGACGGGTTGCGCCAGCGCAGCCTGCAAGGCCGGACGGGTGCGCGCCGCGTTGATCAGCAGGTTGTGGCCCACCGAGTACGCGCCGAACATCAGGCCGCTGACGATGTAGTGCAGCGACAGGCCGTTCCAGACGCCCATGGCCAGCAAGGTCGCGAAGATGCCGATGTTCTGCGCCGCCATGCGGTGGCGTCCGAAGAACTTGGTCTTGCTCAGCGCCTTGTAGATGGGCATGAACACCACGTCGCGCAGCCACTCCGACAGGCTGATGTGCCAGCGGCGCCAGAAGTCCTGCGGGTTGAGCGTGGCCAGCGGATTGCGGAAGTTGATCGGCAAAGTGAAGCCGAACAGCATGCCGATGCCGATCGCCATGGTGGAATAGCCGGCGAAGTCGAAGAACAGATAGGCGCTGTAGAGCGAGGCGTTGAGCGCCACGCCGGTGAATGAGTAATCATGCGCGTCGAGCGTCGCCAGGCCGTAACGCCAGATGAGTTCGGCCACGCCGAACTTCTGGATCACGCCCAGCATGATGAGCTCCAGGCCGCTGAGCCAGGTGTTCAGGTTCACGCCTTCATAGCCGCGCTTCAGGTCCGCCTGGAAATTGCGCCAGCGGTACATGGGACCGGCCAGCAGCGTCAGCGGGAAAAACAGGTAGATGAAGTAGTCCAGCGGCGACACGCGCTCGTTGCGCTGCGCGAACAGCAGCACGTCGATGGCGCGGAACGTGGCAAACGACAGTCCCAGCATGGCGCCCAGGTGCGAGACGCCCGTCTTCACCAGCAGCAGCGGCGTCATGGTGATGATCACGGCCAGCCAGGTGGGGATGTAGTTGCGCCGCACCGCCCACAGCGCGCTGCCGGAAATGGCCAGCAAGGCGATGGGTTGATACGGACGCGCCCAGAACACCGCCATCCACACGCCCAGGCAGATCACGCCGATGATGTGGCGGTAGCCGATACGGAACGGCATGCCGAAGGAACGGTAGGCCAACAGTCCCAGGCCACCGCACAGGGCGCCGCCGAAAAAGCTCAAGCTTGCGAACAATTCCATGGCGGGCTCAGAACTGTTGGTATTGGAATTCGACCTTGATCGGCCCGCCGCTGCCCGTGGTGGGCTGCGCCTGCAGCACGAACACCAGGATCACGCCGATATACAGGCACAGGTGCCAGAGAAAGCGGCGGCCCCAGGCCGCAGCCGCCTTGCGGCTTTCCTGCCCTTCAACAGCGCGGCCGGCCTCTGGCGCGGCCGCGGGAAGAATCTTGCTCATCGGGAAAAGTACTCCGCAATACCTTGATCGGCCATGGCCCAGCCGAGTTCGGCCAGGTGCATGTCGTCGCGCAGCATGCCCGGCTCGAAGGGGATGCTGTAGAGATCCAGGCAGCCCATCTGGTAGCGCTCGCACATGCCCGTGATGGCGGCCACCACCGGGTCGAAGCGCTCCACGTCCAGGATGAGCTTGGGATTGAAGGGCTGGATGACGAAGTAGGCGTGGACCTTGCGCTGCTGCAGCAAGGCCATCACGCGCGACAGATCGCCGAGTTCCGTGCGGGTGATCGGGTCAACGTCGGCAAACTCGTTGCGGGCGGGCGAGTACAGCGGCGCCAGGTACTGCTTGTAGTAGTCGTCGCGCACGTCGTAGGGGTTGTGCCCGCCCAGATCCTGCTCGACCGCGCGCGCCTGATGCGTCAAACGCCCCCACTCGCCCTGGTCAAGGCGGGCGGCCGACGGCCACGACACGTAGCGGTGCGCCGGCACGGACAGCTTGGTACGCGGGCGGTCGGGCGCGGGTTCCTTGCGCGCGTGCCACCACAGCGCCAGCTTGTCCTTCAGCTCTGCGACCTGACCGTTGGCGATGAGCCACAACAGGCCCCAGTTGGCGTTGTCGCTGATCCAGGTCTGCATCTGCTCGCGCGTATTGGGCTTGTCCCAGAGGCGATCCCAGACCGGGCCCGTGACATGCTCGGCGAATGCGCTGCGCGGCAACTGTCCGCCCGAAGCGAACCAGGCCGGCGACAGCATGATCACCAGCCGCGTGTTGGGCGTGAGCGAGTCCGCCACCGACTCCAGCACGCTGACGATGCCGTAGGACTGGAACATGGCGTGGCCATAGGCCAGCGTCGGCACCTTCAGCTCTTCGGGGAAGAAGCGGTAAGGCACGAAGCGCAGGTCGTGGCTGGACAGTTCGGACGAGCCGAGCACGACCAGCGTGCCATCGCTCAGGGCGTTGCCCAGGCGGTTCAGGTTGACGTGCTGGGTGCCCCAGTCCGGTCCCAGGTTGGGCAGGTAGTTGCTCTTGGCGGCGGCCGCGGCCGAAGGCGACGACATGGGATTCACGATGCGGCTCAGCAGATCGTCCGCGCCGCAATACGTACCCACCGCCAGAGCCACCGCCGTCGCGGCTGCCGCGACGTGAGACAACAGCCGGGTATTACGAAGTATGGGCAGCGACATAGCCGGCAAGCGTGCGGACCGACTGTAGGTGCTCCGCGATCTCGGGAGCCGGGATGCTGCAGCCGTACTCCGACTCGACCGCCAGCGTGATGTCCACGGCGGCGAGCGAATCGACCAGGCCGGTAGCAATCAACTGCGTATCGGGGGTGACTTTCTTCATGACGATCGACTCGACGATCTCGCCGATCTTGGTGTGGAGTTCTTGCTCGGTATGCATAGATAGTGCGGCGTTACAGGCCTGATCGGCCAACAATCCCCCGCCCCGGGATTCAGGACGATGAGATTACAAAGAAACTGCTGAAACCAGGCTGAACATCCAGCCCCCCGACAAACGACGCTCCGATGCACTCAGTTACATGATTTTCGCAATGCGACGTCGTTCGCAGGCGCAATCATGGCACTACGTTCGTCAAATCTCCATGACGCTTTTGGAGGAAATCGCGAGAAAACGCTGGCAAACGTAACGTTCGCGGGTAAGTCCCTGGGCGCGGCGTTGCGGCCGAGCGACAGATTTTTACGCTTGCGCGGCTTCTACCGCCTTGCCCCCGTTTTCGCCCGATGTCGCCGGCAACAAAAAAGCCCCCTGACGGGGGCTTTCTTGCCTGGCCGCGCCGCAAGCGGCGCTGGACAGTAATTACATCGGCGTGACGCGGGTCGGGCCGGCGCCGCTGATCACCTGCACGCGCTGGCCCACGCTGATGGGCACATCGGCTTCCTGCGCGACCACGCGGGTTTCGCCGTTGTCCAGGCGCACGGTGATTTCGTAGCCGGAATTCTTGCCGGTCTGGTTCTCGATGGCATTGCCTGCCAGCGCGCCCAGGATCACGCCACCCACGGTGGCGATGGTGCGGCCGGTGCCGCCGCCGACGGCGTTGCCCGCCACGCCGCCCAGCGCGCCGCCGGCCACCATGCCGACGCCGCTGGACTTGTCGTTCTGGATCACGATGGGACGCACGCCAGTGACCGTGCCGGTACGGACGATCTGCTCGCGCTGCGCCTGGTCATAGCTGTAGACGCCGCTGGACGCGCTGCGGTTGGCGCAGCCGCCCAGGACCGCCATCGAGGTCACGACGGCGGCGATCGCGAGCCAGCGCCCCGCGCGCGGCGTCACCAGGGAAAAAGTTTTGCTTTGATTCATTTGGACTCCTCGATCGGCCGTTGCCGACGATGTACTCATCATACCCTGACCCCGAATTGGGGCCAGCGATGCTGCAACACACTGAAACGCACCGCCAGAAGCTGAAAAACCCGGCGAAAAGCTCGGCTGGTCAAGACGCCGGAACAGCGCGTCTTCATCCCTTCCCAACGCTTCGACCTCAGCTCAACTGCCGGGTTCCCGAGGGTCTCAGAGCGGCAGATGAATGCCGTAAGTCGCGTGCAGCACGGCGTCGATCTCGGCGCGCGAGGGTGCATGATTCTGCGGTCCGCGCGAAGCGATCTTGATGGCGCCCATGACGTTGCCCAGACGGCAGCTGTCTTCCCAGCCCCAGCCGCTGGTCAGGCCGTAAAGCAGGCCGCCGCGTTGCGCGTCGCCACAGCCGGTCGGGTCGACCACCTGCGCCGCGCGCACCGGCGGGATCAGGATGGTCTTGCCTTCGGTCAGCAACGTGGCGCCTTCCGCGCCGCGCGTCACCACCACCGCCTGCAAGCTGCGGGCGATGTCGTCCATGCTGCGACCCGTGCGCTGCTCCACCACGCCGGCTTCGTAATCGTTCACCGTCAACGCCTGCGCCAGCTTGAGCATGCGCTCCAGGTCTGCCCCGTCGAACAGCGGCATGGCCTGGCCCAGGTCGAAGATGAACGGAATGCCGCGCTTATGCAGGCGCTCGGCATGGGCGAACATGCCTTCCTTGGCGTCGGGCGCAACGATGGCCCAGGCCGCATCGGCGTCGCTCAGATCGTTTTCCGCCGCGTGCGACATGGCGCCCGGATGGAAGGCGGTGATCTGATTGTCGTCCAGATCGGTGGTGATGAAGCACTGCGCGGTGAACGTTTCCGGAATCACCTTCACGCGGCTGACATCGATGCCCAGGCCCGCCATGCGCTCCATGTACTCGCCCGCGTCTTCGCCCACGGTCGCGACGGGCACGGGCTTGCCGCCCAGCAGGTTCATGTTGTAGGCGATGTTGCCCGAGCAGCCGCCGTATTCCTTGCGCATGCTGGGCACCAGGAACGACACGCTCAACGATTGGATGCGGTCGGCGAGAATGTGTTCCTTGAAACGCCCTTCGAACACCGCGATGGTGTCGAACGCCATCGAACCGCAAACCAGAACTGGGGTAGCCATGCGAGTCATCCCTTAAGGAAAGAATTTATTGATTTGAAAGCCATTGACCTGGACGCCAGTCACTTCGATCGGCACGGAAATCTTCAATTCGCCCTGAGGCGCGAAAGGACCGCGCAGCTGCTCGGGCGTCAGATAATCTTCGGGCTTGAGCGCGCGGCGCACCACCACCGTATCCGACAGGTCGTTCAGGTCCAGCATCAGGGCGGGCCAGTGCTGCGGCTTGTCGTGACGGTTGCGCATCACCACCGTCAGCACCAAGCGGCTGCGGCCGTCATCGATCGCTGCCGCGCCGGTCGGCGGCTGCAGCGACGAGGAGGTGATGTGAATGAGTTCCAGGCGGCGCGCGTATCCCACGGTGCAGCCCAGCGGCTGGCACGCCATCTCCAGCGCCGGCCGCAGAATGGGCACGGAATTGGCGATATCGGTGCGGTACGCGTACACCAGCTGCAGGCCCAGCGCGATCAGGCCGACCAGGCAGGCATAGCCCCAGACCTTGCGCAACAGGCCTTGCCGCTCCTCGCGGTCCTGATCCAGGAATTCGGGCGGCGCGCGGCCCACGTCGGTGGCGCTGGAATAACGCGTGCGGGTGTCGCCCAGCACGGGCTCGCCAGCGTCTTCGCGGCCGGGGCCGTGATCGTCGCGGTAGTCTTCCCGGTAATCGCCGGGGTCCTCGTCGCGATGCTCGTCGGCGTATTCGTTGTCGTATTCGTCGTCGCGCGCTTCGTCGCGCACATCGGCGCGAGCGCGGCCTATGGTGAAGGACGGCTCAGCGAGCGGGCCGCGCGCGGCCGTATCGGCATGATGCCCCGCCCTCGAAACGGCGGGCGCAGTCCAGCGCAGCGGATCCTCGTCAGCGTCGATGTCGTCGTCGGCCAGGTCGTCCGACTCATGCCGCCCCGCATCTTCCTCGCCTGGTATCGGTTCGGCGCGCCGGCGGATATCGTCGCGGCCGCGCAGCACGGCAGGCGGCACCGCGGGCGCACCATAGGGCGCCGCCACGGGCGCGCGCGGCGGTTCCGGCTCGTCGTCCCAGGGCGGGATCTGTGAAAAATCCACCGCGGGCGCGGAACGCGCAGCCGGCGGCGTGGCGGGAGGCAGAGGTGCAATGGGGGCTGCCGGCACCTGCGGCGCAACAGCCGCTGCCGGCGTCGCCAGGACCGGTGCGGCCTGGCTGGCGGCGGGTGTCACCGGCATCGGCGGCGCGGCGGGCGGCACGGCTTGCGGCGCCGCACCGGCGGCCGGCAGCAGGCAGGCACGCCCGTCGAACACGGTCGAGCAGGCGCCGCAGCGCACCAGGCCATTGCGGACCCGTAGCTGGTCAGGCACCACCTTGAAGGTGGTGCCGCACTGCGGGCAACGGGTGGTCAGGGCCATGGCGCGATCCAGCGGCGGCAGCGCTCAGGCCTTCTGGCCGTGCAAGCACACCCAGCCATCGCGCGCGCGCCAGACCGACATGGCGATCCAGGGCGCGTAGGCGGCGGCCACTTCCTCGGCCTGCCGCTCCAGCACGCCGGACAGCACCAGATGACCGCCCGCGGCGACGCGTCCGGCCAGCATGGGCGCCAGCACCTTCAGAGGATTGGACAGGATGTTGGCCACCACCACTTCGAAAGTGCCTTCCGCCAGTCCATCGGGCAGCATGGCTTGCAGCTCGACATGGTTGACCTCGGCATTGAAGATGGTGCTCTGCACCGCCTGGGCATCGATGTCCACCGCCTGGGTCGGGCCCGCGCCCAGCTTGCGCGCTGCGATCGCCAGGATGCCCGAGCCGCAGCCGTAGTCCAGCAGCGTGGCGCCGGCCCGCAACTCGGCTTCCAGCCAAGCCAGGCACAGATGCGTCGTGGGATGGCTGCCGGTGCCGAAAGCCAGGCCCGGATCCAGCTCGATGTGGATCGCGCCTTCCTGGGTGGCGGCGTCCGGCTCGAAGGCCGGCACATCGGGGTTGTCGCGGTGCCAGCTGGGCACGATCCACAGGCGTTCGGCGATATGGATGGGGCCGAACTGCGACTGCGTCAGGCGCACCCAGTCGGCGTCGGGCACGTCGCGCAGGCTCCAGCCCTCGAACACGGCGGGATCGAGTTCGCCCGCGGCGGCGGCTTCTTCCATGATCTGCGCGGGATCGGCTCCGTCGGGCAGCAGGGCGACGACGCGATTGCGGTCCCAGGCCTGCACGTCGGGCTCGGTGCCCGGTTCGCCGAACAAGGGGCGTTCGTCATCGGTGCCCAGGTCGGCATCTTCGACGGATACCGACAGCACGCCTGCTTCCAGCAAGGCGTCCGAGAGGGCTTCGGCCTGCGCCTCCAGGCAATGGAGCACGAGTTCACGCATGATGATTCTTCCATCTGGTCAACGGGCCGCGGCTTGCGCCGCGGCCCGTTGACCGTAAAACAAAACAGGAGCGGCCCGGGAGCGGAAAGCCCCCGGATCGCGGTCAGGGACGCTGAGCCAACTTGTGTTCCAGGTAATGGATGCTGGTGCCGCCTTCGATGAAGCGGGCGTCCTGCAGCATTTCACGATGCAGCGGGATGTTGGTGGAAATGCCTTCCACCACCATTTCCGACAGCGCGGTGCGCATGCGGGCCAGCGCCTGGTCGCGCGTGTCGCCGTAGGTAATGACCTTGGCGATCATCGAGTCGTAGTTCGGCGGCACGAAATAGCCGTTGAACGCATGCGAATCGATACGCACGCCCGGGCCGCCCGGCGTATGCCAGTTGGTGATACGGCCAGGGCTGGGCACGAAGCGGAACGGATCTTCCGCGTTGATGCGGCATTCGATCGCGTGGCCCTTGAATTCGATGTCGCGCTGGCGCAGCGTGAACTTTTCGCCGGCGGCGATCAGGATCTGCTGCTGGACCAGATCGATGCCGGTGATCAGCTCGGTGACCGGGTGTTCGACCTGGATGCGGGTGTTCATTTCGATGAAATAGAACTCGCCGTTTTCATACAGGAACTCGAACGTACCCGCGCCGCGGTAGCCCATCTTGCGGCAGGCGTCGGCGCAGCGGTCGCCGATGCGCTCGATCAGGCGGCGCGCGATGCCGGGCGCCGGCGCTTCTTCGATGACCTTCTGGTGGCGGCGCTGCATGGAGCAATCGCGCTCGCCCAGCCAGACCGCGTTGCGGCCGCCGTCGGCGAGCACCTGGATTTCCACGTGGCGCGGATTCTCCAGGAACTTCTCCATATAGACTTCGGGGTTGTTGAACGCGGCGCCCGCTTCGGAACGCGTCATGGTGACGGCGTTCAGCAGCGCGGCCTCGGTGTACACCACGCGCATGCCGCGGCCACCGCCGCCGCCTGCCGCCTTGATGATGACCGGATACCCGACTTCGCGCGCAATGCGGACGATTTCCTGCGGATCGTCGGGCAACGCGCCCTCCGAACCCGGCACCACCGGCACGCCGGCTTCGATCATGGCGCGCTTGGCGCTGACCTTGTCGCCCATCAGGCGGATGGTGTCGGGACGCGGACCGATGAAGACGAAGCCGCTCTTTTCGACGCGATCGGCGAAGTCGGCATTTTCGGACAAGAACCCGTAACCCGGGTGGATTGCCTCGGAATCCGTGACTTCGGCCGCCGAAATGATGGCCGGCATGTTCAGGTAGCTTTCACGCGACGGCGCGGGCCCGATGCACACCGATTCATCGGCCAGGCGCACGTACTTGGCTTCGCGGTCGGCCTCGGAATGCACCACCACGGTCTTGATGCCCAGCTCGCGGCAAGCGCGCTGAATGCGCAGGGCGATTTCGCCCCGATTGGCGATCAGGATTTTTTCGAACATTTTCAGCTATCAGCCAATGACGAACAGGGGTTGACCGTACTCGACGGGCTCGCCGTTTTCGACCAGGATTTCTTTGATGACGCCGGACTTGTCGGCTTCGATTTCATTGAGCAGCTTCATGGCTTCAATGATGCACAGCGGATCGCCTTCCTTGACGGTGGCGCCCACGTCGATGAACGGCGCGGCGCCCGGGTTCGGCGCGCGGTAGAACGTGCCGACCATCGGAGCCTTCACGACATGGCCCTGGATCACCGGCGCAGCTTCGGCGGCGGCGGGCGCGGCCGGAGCGACGGCCTGGGCCGCTGGCGCAACCGGCACGCCGGCTTCGGGGTGGTGGTAGGCGACCGGTTGCAAGGTCTGCGAGAACTTGACGATCCTCACCTTGCCTTCGCCTTCGGTGATTTCCAGCTCGGCGATGCCCGATTCAGCCACCAGGTCGATCAGGGTTTTGAGTTTTCGGAGGTCCATAGAAGCTGCTTCCCGAGATAGTGTCGGCGACGTCCCTGCGTCGGGTCCGCGCCGTATAAGATGTAAATGCTGTGGTTTGGTGCGAGATCAGTGCCGCACTGCGTAACGCAGAGCCGCCTCGTAGCCGTCCGCGCCCAGGCCGCTGATGAGGCCTACCGCCAAGTCGGACAGATACGAGTGATGCCTGAAGGGCTCTCGCTTATACAGATTGGACAAATGTACTTCAATAAATGGGATCGCGACCCCAGCCAGCGCATCGCGAATTGCGACGCTGGTGTGCGTATATGCCGCCGCGTTGATGATGATGAAGTCGGTGCCGTCTTGCCGGGCCGCCTGGATGCGGTCAACCAATGCGCCTTCGTGATTGCCTTGCCACGCTGTCAGCGTGGCGCCCAGTTCGCCTGCGAGCAGCTCAAGACCCTCGTTGATCTGTTGCAGCGTGAGGCTGCCGTAGATGTGAGGTTCTCGGGTGCCGAGCAGGTTCAGGTTCGGGCCATGCAATACCAGTATGTTTTGCGCCATGCGCTTGCCAATGAGTGGTTTGCCAATTGTTGGCAAAACAGCCGATAAACCAGCTTTTTACGCCAATTCCTACTATTTGTCCAACAGACTTACGCCTTTAAACCAGACAGGGTGCGATCCAAGTCATCGGGCTGGATTTCACCCAATATCTTCCGGTTAATTCCGCCATCTGCGTTGAAAACAATAGTAAAAGGCAGGCCGCCGCTGGGGTTTCCCAGCTTACGCAATGTATCGATAGCGCCGGCGCCTATCACCCACAAGGGGTAGGAAACCTGTACTTTCTCGACAAATTTTTGCATATTCGCAGCCGAATCGACGCCAATGCCGACAAACCGTACATGCGGGTATTTTTTCTGCAAGACGTCGAGTTCGGGCATTTCTCGGACGCAAGGCGCGCACCAGGTTGCCCAGAAATTGACCACGATGGGCTGGCCTTTCCAGCCTGCCAGCGTATGAGACGCCCCGTTCAAGTCAGGCAGCGGCATCTGCATCAGCGCGGCGACGGGATCGCCGGCATCGGCAGTAGCCGAGGGCGTCGAGGTCTTACGGCCCATCAGGGTATAGCCGCCCGCAACCGTGGCGGCTATGGCCACGCCGGCGGAAAGAAGTAGGCGTCGATTCATGGCGCGATCATAACCGCTGCCGCCGTTTTGCGCCGCGCAGGTTTTGCGCCGCGCAGGTTTCGCGCCGTGCGGGCCGCGGCGGGTCGCCACTCTATATATATACAATGCAGGACAGGAGAGTTTTTCAATGCACCTGCATATTCTTGGCATCTGCGGTACGTTCATGGGCGGCTTGGCGCTGATCGCGCGCGCTGCCGGCCACAAGGTCACTGGTTGCGACGCGGGCGTGTACCCGCCCATGAGCACGCAACTGTCCGAACAAGGCATCGAGCTGATCGAAGGCTTCGGCGCGGAACAGCTGGCGCTCAAGCCCGATCTCTACGTGATCGGCAACGTAGTCAGCCGCGGCAATCCGCTGATGGAGGCCATCCTGGACTCCGGCGCGCGCTACGTGTCCGGCCCGCAATGGCTGGGCGACAACATCCTGCCCGGCCAGCACGTGCTGGCGGTGGCCGGCACCCACGGCAAGACCACCACCAGCTCGATGCTGGCCTGGGTGCTGGAAGCCGCGGGCATGGCGCCCAATTTCCTGATTGGCGGGGTGGCGCAGGACCTGCACGTGTCGGCGCGCTTCGATCCGTCGCGTCGTCCCTTCGTGATCGAGGCGGACGAGTACGACACGGCCTTCTTCGACAAGCGCTCGAAATTCGTGCATTACCGTCCGCGCACGGCCATCCTGAACAATCTTGAATACGATCACGCCGACATCTTCCCCGATCTGGCGGCGATCGAGACCCAGTTCCACCACCTGGTGCGCACCATTCCCGGATCGGGCCGCATCGTGCGCCCGGCGCGCTGCGCCGCGCTGGACCGCGTGATTGCGCGCGGATGCTGGTCCGAAACCGTCACGTTCGGCGCCGATGGCGCCTGGCAGGCAACGGCGCCGGATGCCGAAGGCGCGTTCAGCGTGCTGCGCGGCGGCGTGACAGCCGGCACCGTGCGCTGGAACCTGACGGGCGAACACAACCGCATGAACGCGCTGGCGGCGCTGGCCGCCGCCGAACACGTGGGCGTGCCGGCAGCCCAGGGCATCGAGGCCTTGAGCCGCTTCGCGGGCGTGAAGCGCCGCATGGAGCTGCGCGGCACGGTCAACGGCATCAAGGTCTATGACGATTTCGCGCACCACCCCACCGCCATCGCCACCACCCTGGAAGGCCTGCGCCGCCAGGTCGGGCCGGCCCGTATCCTGGCAGTGCTGGAGCCGCGCTCCAACACAATGAAGCTGGGCACCATGGCCGCCCGCCTGCCCGCAGCCCTGGCCGACGCCGACCTGGTGTTCTGCTTCGGCGCGCACGCGGGCAAGCACGCCCTGGGCTGGAATCCGGCGGAAGTGCTGGCGCCCCTGGGCGACCGGGCTTCCAGCTACGATGACATCGGCGCGCTGGTCGCCGCCGTGGCCGGCGCCGCTCGTCCGGGCGACCAGGTGCTGGTCATGAGCAACGGCGGCTTCGGCGGCGTGCACGGCAAGCTGCTGGACGCCCTGCAGGCGCGCGGCTGATTCCGCCAAAGACACCGCAAAGGCGAGCAATGATTCTTTATCTGCACGGTTTCCGTTCCTCGCCGACCTCGCTCAAGGCCCGCATGATGGCCGACGCCATGGCCGAACGCGGCCTGTCGGCGGCCTGGGCCTGCCCGCAACTGCCCGCCAGCCCGCGCGAGGCCGTCGCCTTGGCGATGGAGATCGCCCGGCGCCAGCTGGAAGGCGCGGACTCTCCCCGCGCGCTGACCGTCATCGGCTCTTCGCTGGGCGGTTTCTACGCCACCTGGCTGGCCGAACAGCTGGGCTGCAAGGCGGTGCTGCTGAATCCGGCGGTCGAGGCCGCCCGCGACCTCGCCACCCAGATCGGCGAGCACCGCATGTATCATTCCGACGCGCCGTTCGTCTTCCTGCCCGAATACGTGGACGAACTGGCCGCCATCCATGTCCCCCGCATCACCCACCCCGACCGCTACTTCCTGGTGGCGGCCACCGGCGACGAGGTGCTGGATTGGCGCGAAATGCGCGACCGTTACGCGGGCTGCCGCCAGCGCATCGTGCAAGGCAGCGACCACGGTTTGTCCGATTTTGCGGAATGGATGCCCGAAGTGCTTGAATTCGCCCTTGGCGACAAGCAGGTTCGCCCCCAATAATCAGTATCAGACTTCACCACTCTATATAGCAGCGCAAGGCGGCGCGTGCGCGCCGCCCAGGACGATCCCCACCATGTATGTGTTTTACGAAGACGACGGCAGCTTCAAGGCCGGCAATATCCTGTCCGAGACCGACGCCAGCCTGCAGGTGGAATCGGAATCGGGCAAGCGCAGCAAGATCAAGCGCGCCAATACCTTGTTCACCTTCGCCTCGCCCGAACCGACCGCGCTGATGAGCCAGGCGGCCGCGACCGCCGAAACCCTGGACCTGCAATTCCTGTGGGAATGCGCGCCGCAGGATGAATTCGATTCCCCCGCGCTGGCCGCCGACTACTTCGGCCACGCGCCCACGCCGGTGGAACAGGCCGCGCTGCTGATGCGCCTGCACGGCGCGCCGGCGTACTTCCATCGTCGCGGCAAGGGCCGTTACCGCCCCGCCCCGCCGGACATCCTGGCCGCCGCGCTGGCCGCCCTGGAGAAAAAACAGCGCCAGGCCGAGCAGCAGCAGGAATGGGTCGATGAAATGGCTGCCGGACGCCTGCCCGAGCCCATCGCCCAGGCCGCGGAATCGCTGCTGATCCGCCCCGACAAGAATTCGCAGCAGTGGAAGGCGCTGGATGCAGCCTGCGCCAAGCTGGGCAAGAGCCCCGACCGCCTGCTGCTGGAGCTGGGCGCCTGGCCGCACGCGCTGGCGCTGCACAAGCGCCGCTTCCTGGCGGTGAACTTCCCGCGCGGGCTGGCGTTCCCGGATCTGGAACTGCCTGCCATCGACCGCGAGCTGCCGTTGTCCGACGCCGAAATCTATTCGGTGGACGACGTCACCACCACGGAAATCGACGACGCGCTGTCCGTCTCCACCCTGCCCGACGGCCGCCTGCGCGTCGGCGTGCACGTGGCGGCGCCGGGCATCACCGTGACCCGCGACAGCGATTTCGACAAGCTGGCGCGCGCGCGCCTGTCCACCGTCTACATGCCGGGCGACAAGATCCCGATGCAGCCGGACAGCATCATCCAGGCGTTCTCGCTGGACGCCGGCCGCGAAGTGCCGGCGCTGTCCCTGTACGTCGTGGCCGATCCGGAAACCGGCGAAATCATCGAATCGGAAACCCGCCTGGAACGTATCGTGGTGCGCGAGAACCTGCGCCACAACATGCTGGACGCCCAGGTCACGGAAGCCAGCCTGTCCGATCCGTCGGCCGACCTGCCCTATGGTCATTGGCTGCGCCCGCTGTGGAAGCTGGCGCAGGCCCTGTCGGCGCAACGCGAAAACGTGCGCGGCAAGCCGGAAAACAATTCGCGGGTGGAGTACAGCTTCTACCTGGACGGCAACCCCGACGATCCCGACACGCCGGTACGCCTGGTGCCGCGCCAGCGCAACGCGCCGCTGGACCGCATGGTGGCGGAATACATGATCCTGGCGAACAACCTCTGGGGCGGCCTGCTGCACCAGCACGGCGTGCCGGGCATCTACCGTTCGCAACAGGCGGGCCGCGTGCGCATGAGCACCCAGGCCCTGCCGCACGAGGCCATCGGCGTGCCGCAATACGCCTGGAGCACCTCGCCGCTACGCCGCTACGTGGACCTGGTGAACCAGTGGCAGTTGATCGCTGCGGTCGAACACGGCGTGTCCGCCCGCCTGGTCGCCCCTTTCAAGCCGCGCGACGCGGACCTGTTCGCCATCATCGGCGCGTTCGATGCGCAATACGCGGCCTGGGCGGAGTTCCAGAGCGCAATGGAACGCTACTGGTGCCTGCGCTGGCTGAAACAGCACAGCGTGACCCGCACCGTGGCGCACGTGCTGCGCGAGGATCTGGTGCGGTTCGCGAATGCGCCGCTGGTGACTCGGGTGGGCGGGATGCCGGAGCTGGAGCGGGGGACTGCGGTGGAGATCGATATCCTGGGGATGGATGAGTTGTCTCTGGAGCTGGATTGCCGGTATATCGGGGAGATTAGTCCGGCTGTGGGTGGGCAGGAGTAGAGCCTTCTGCTCTGGCGGCAGCCCGGGGGCAGCGAACAGGGAGAGGTCAGTTTTTTTGTGTTTAAGGCGTTGGAAGCCTGATCGTTGTTCAGATCAGGCCTGTTGATGCTATTTAAGCGATGAAAAAATTGATCCTCCAGTTCGGCTGGCATAAACGGCAGGTCTGAGCCTGTCCGTATTTTTGTGGGCGAGGCGTTTTGAAAGTTGTTATCCCCGCCGCTCCATATACCTCCGCGCCATCTGATACCCCGCAAACACATAAAACCCATTGCTATTGAGCACCAGCCAAGCTCCCAGCCCGCCGAGCAGAGCAACCACCGGCCCCACCGCCCGAACATCCCCTTGCGTCCACGCGATCAAGCCCAGGAAGCCGACAGCTATCAAGCCCAAGGACAGCCGCTTCAGCAGCACCAGCCCGAATGCGTGCCCGCCCATGAAGGCGACCACGCCGATGGCCAACGCCAGGGCCGTCGCCGCACAGACCAGCACCAGCGCGAACGCCGCCAATGCCGGCCCCGCGCCGCGCAGCAACAGGCTCAGCAGGCCTATCCCTACACCCAACCCGCCTGTCATCACCAGCACCGCCAACACCAGCGGCGACCACATCCCCGGTGGCGCGCGACGCGCATCCATCTCTGCCACGAAGCGATGCATCGCCGCCGACATGGCTAGCTGGTCCCGCTGCGGCAGCGCCGCCTCCAGTTTGCGGCACTGCGCGATCAACGCGTTCAGCCCCGCTCGCGGCGCATCCATCACGCCCTCGCCGCGCCCGGCGCGTGTTCCGCCACCGTGCTGCGCAAAGCCGCCATTGCCTCCTGCACCGCGATCGGACGGAACGGGTCCTCGCGCCAGTACATCGCCACCGACCCGAAGCCGGATAGCCGCACCGGAATGATCCGCATCGCCCGCATCTGAGAAAACCGCAGCGCCGCCCGGTGCGAAGCCACGCCGATCATGTCGCTGTTGTTGATCAACGTGAGATTGATGGTCACCGAATTCGATTCGACGTGGTCCGGCGGCGGCGCCTGGCCCGCCGCCGCCAGCGCCGCGTCCACCGCATTGCGGATGGGCGTGCCCTTGGGCCACAGGATCCAGCGGTAAGAAAGCAGGTCCGGCCAAGAGGGCTGCTCGATCGCGAACAGCGGATGGCGCGGCCGCGCAACCAGATGGATGGGTTCCAGGTACAGGGCCTCGAAGCGGATCGCCGGGTCGTGATGCTCCGGCGCCGAACGTCCCACCACGATGTCCAGGTCGCCCTGCGCCAACTGCGCCAGCAGTTGGTCGGTCGTGCCCTCCACCAGCTTGACGCGGGCCTGTGGCATGCGCTCGAGCAGCTTCATCACCGCCAGCGGCACCGTGTCCGACGCCGACGCGCCCGACGCGCCTATCACCACCCGGCCGCCGCCGCCCTCGCGCAAGGCCGCCATGTCCGCGCTGGCGCGATCCAGTTGCGCCTCCACCCGCTGGGCATGCGCGATCAGCACGTCGCCGTGCGGCGTGGGCCGCAGGCCGCGCGCATGCCGTTCGAACAACGGCAGCCCGATGTCGTCTTCCAGATCCTTCAGCCACTTGGACAAGCCCGGCTGCGTCGTATTGAGCATCGCGGCCGAGTGGCTGATGTTGCGGGTCTGGGCCAGGCTGAGCAGCATTTTCAGATTGCGCAGGCGCAACCGGTGGGTCCAGTCCATGCAGGCCCTCGTCTCGTCTATGTATATTCTTATTGGTATGGATAATAAGATAAATTCATTTCAAAACACATAGCTCCTTACGCATAATCGTCTCCATATCAGGACCAGCCGCGAACCACGCGGCGGCCACGCGAAGCCGGCGCCAGCCGGACATTCCGGAGACAAGCATGCCCGACGGTCACCCCCCCGGCGCGGACCGCGCCGCCTATTACGCACGCATTGCCAGAAAACACATGGCGCCCCTGTGGGAGTCGCTGCACAACCTGGTGCCGCGCGAACCCGCGCCGCGTTGCGTCCCCGCCATCTGGAAGTACGAAGACGTGCGCGACGACGTCATGGCGTCCGGTTCGCTCATTACGGCGGAAGAAGCCGTGCGGCGCGTGCTCATCCTGGAGAATCCCGGCCTGCCCGGCCAGGCCAGCATCACGCAGAGCCTGTACGCGGGCCTGCAACTGATCCTGCCCGGCGAGATCGCGCCCAGCCACCGCCACACGCAGTCGGCCCTGCGCTTCATCGTCGAAGGCCGCGGCGCCTACACCGCGGTCAACGGCGAACGCACCACCATGCACCCCGGCGACTTCATCATCACCCCGTCATGGACCTGGCACGACCATGGCAACGCCGAAACCGCCGAAGGCGGCGAGCCCGTGGTCTGGCTGGACGGCCTGGACATTCCGCTGCTGCGCTTCCTGGACGCGGGTTTCGCCGAAAACTATCCCTCGGCCACACAACCCGTGACCCGCCCCGAGGGCGACAGCATGGCGCGCTACGGCCACAACATGGCGCCGGTGCGCCACCAGACCTCCAGCGGCACCTCGCCCATCTTCAACTATCCCTATGAACGCAGCCGCGAGGCGCTGGACCAGCTCTACCGCCACGGCGAGCTGGATCCCTGGGACGGCGTGAAGCTGCGCTACCTGAATCCGGCCACCGGCGGCTACCCCATGCCGACCATGGCCACCTTCATGCAATTCCTGCCTGCCGGATTCCAGGGCAAGACCTGCCGCAGCACCGACTCCACTGTCTACAGCGTGGTCGAAGGCCGCGGCACCGCGCGCATCGGCGACCAGGAATTCCACTTCGGGCCGCGCGACGTCTTCGTCGCGCCGTCCTGGCAGCCGGTGCAGTTGGCCGCGCTGGACGACGCCACCCTGTTCAGCTATTCCGACCGCCCCGTGCAGGACGCGCTGGGCGTGTGGCGCGAAGCGCGCGTCGGCTAGAAGCCGGCGCGCTCCCTCCGCTTCCATTTCAGGCCGGGGCCGCGCCAGGCCCCGCTCCGCATTCCTTAAAGGTGACCCATGTCTTTCGTCTTCGACCCCGCAGCCCCCATCGCCGTGCCCGTTGCCGGCAGCCAGGACAGCTTTCCCGTGCGCCGCGTCTATTGCGTCGGCCGCAACTACGCCGCCCATGCCCGCGAAATGGGCTTCGACCCCGACCGCGAACCGCCGTTCTTCTTCTGCAAGCCGGCCGACGCCGTGGTGCCGGTGGCAGAAGGCAGCACCCTGTCGCTGCCCTATCCTTCTGAGACCGCCAATCTGCACTATGAGATCGAACTGGTGGCGGCCATTGGCAAGGGCGGCGCCAACATCTCCGTCGACGAGGCCCTGCAACACGTCTGGGGCTATGCCGTGGGCCTGGACATGACCCGCCGCGACCTGCAGATGAAGATGCGCGAGGCCGGCCGCCCGTGGGAACTGGGCAAGGCCTTCGACCAGAGCGCGCCCATCGGCCCCCTGCATCCTGCTGGCGCAGTCAAGAACATCGACCAGGCCGCCATCTGGCTGCAGGTCAACGGCGCCGACAAACAAAGAAGCGACATCGGCAAGCTGATCTGGTCAGTCGCCGAAACCGTCGCCTACCTGTCCAAGTACTTCCGCCTGGAAGCCGGCGACCTGATCTACACCGGCACGCCCGAAGGCGTAGGCCCGGTGGTGCGCGGCGACAAGATGGTCGGCGGCGTGGACGGCCTGGGCACGCTCAGCGTGCAGATGGCGTGAACCCTCCGGAAATCCGCATGCAACTGCACAGCTTCTTCAATAGTTCCACCTCTTATCGCGTGCGCATCGCGCTGGCGCTCAAGGGTTTGCCGTACGAGTACCTGCCCGTGAACCTGCGCAAGCAGGAGCAGCGCGCCGCGGATTACGTGGCCAAGAATCCCTCGGCGGGCGTACCCCTGTTGATCGATGGCGACACCCAGCTGTCGCAGTCGCTGGCCATCATCGACTACCTGGACGCGACCCATCCCGAGCCGCGCCTGATCCCGGCCGGCACGCTGGAACGCGCCCGCGTGCTGGAGCTTTCCGACGCCATTTCCTGCGACATCCACCCCGTCAACAACATGCGCATCCTGCGCTATCTGCAGGACGTGCTGGGCGCCAGCGAAGAACAGAAGAACGCCTGGTACCACCACTGGATCCGCGAAGGCATGACGGCCGTGGAAGCGCTGTTGGCGCGCCACGGCCACGGCGCCTATTGCTACGGCGACGCGCCCACGCTGGCGGACTGCTGCCTGGTGCCGCAGATGGCCAATGCCCAGCGCATGGGCTGCGACCTGTCGGCCTATCCGCGCGCCATGCGCGTCTATGAGTACTGCAATGCGCAGCCCGCCTTCCAGCAGGCGGCCCCCACCCAGCAACCGGACTACACCAAGTGAGCAACCAGGAACCCGACACCCAGGGCGCGCCGCTGCGCGAATACACCGATCCCGCCTACCGCCCTCTATGCGCCACCCTGGCGGACGTGCGCGCCAACATCGACCGGTTGGACGACGAGATCGTGCGCCTGATCGCCGAGCGCGCCATGTACGTGAAGGACGCCGCGCGCTTCAAGCGCGACGCCTTCCAGGTCAGCGCCCCGGCCCGCCAGGCCCAGGTCTTCGAAAAGGCGCGCCTGCTGGCCGAACGCCACAACCAGGGCTTCGCCAATCTGGACCAGGTCGTGGACGCCACCTATCGCGCCATGGTCGCGGCCTTCATCGCCAACGAACAAACCTATTTCAACACCATGAAGGATCTCGGAGACACCCATGCATAAGCCCTACGCGCGCCGTATCGCCGCCCATGCGCTGATCCTGGGATTGGCCGCGCTTGCGCCGCTGGCCGCCGCGCAAGCCCAGGCCTGGCCGGCCCAGCCGCTCAAGGCCATCGTGCCCTTCGGCCCGGGCTCCAGCCCCGACCAGGTGGCGCGCATCGTCGGCGAAAAGGCCGGCGCCATCCTGGGCCAGAGCATCGTCATCGAGAACAAGCCGGGCGCCAGCGGCAACATCGGCACCTATGCCATCGCCAACGCCAAGCCCGACGGCTACACCTTCGGCGTGTCCATTACCGGCCCGCTGGTCAACAACACGCTGCTGTTCGACAAGCTGCCCTATGCGCCGGCTACCGACCTGGCGCCGCTGACGCTGGCGGTGCACCAGCCCAATGTGCTGGTCGTGCCCGCCTCGGCCGGCATCGACAATATCGGCCAGTTGCTGGAAGCGCTGAAGAAAAATTCGGACAAGTACAACTTCCCGTCCACGGGAGCCGGCACGGTGTCGCACCTGGCCGTGGAACTGATGCTGCAGCAGACCGGCGCGCGCGCCACCCACGTGCCCTATCCCTCGTCGCCCGCGGCGCTGACCTCGCTGTTGTCCGGCGACACACAGTTCGCCGCGCTGCCGCCCATCGCCGTCATGCCCATGGTGAAGGACGGACGCCTGAAGGCGCTGGCCGTCACCTCTTCCAGGCGCTCGGCCCTGCTGCCCGACATCCCGACGCTGGCCGAAGTCGGCGTGCCGGGAATCGAAGGCTCGGCGTGGATCGGCTTTGTGATCTCGTCCAAGGTTCCCGCCGACATCCAGAAGAAGCTGTCCGACGCGCTGATCCAGGCCATACGCGATCCCGAGGTCACCAAGCGCCTGCAGGCCCAGTTCATGGATCCCGCCGGCACCACGCCCGCCGAATTCCGCGCCTATATGGATGACGAACTCAAGCGCTGGGAGCCGCTCATCAAGAAACTGGGCATCAAGGGCCAGTAAGCCGGCGCCCGGCCACGCCTCGCAATCCACACAAGGAGAACTCGGGATGCTCATCACCGAACCCGCCCGCCAGGTTCCGCTCTACGGCGAATATGACGTCGTCGTGCTGGGCGGCGGCCCCGCCGGCCTGCTGGCCGCCGCCAGCGCCGCGCGCAACGGCGCCAGCGTGCTGCTGGTGGAACGTTACGGCTTCCTGGGAGGGATGGGCACGGCGGCCGGCGTATCCAACTTCTGCGGCCTGCACGCGAACGTCCGCGGCAATATCCGCCAGGTGGTCCACGGTATGACGGAGGACTTGCTGGACCGCATGCGGGCCTTGGACGGCCTCAACGAGCCGCATCTGATCCTGGGCAAGATCCACGCCCAGGCCTACGACATCTCGGCCTTCAAGTGCGCCGCCGACGGGCTGGTCCAGGCCAGCGGCGCGCAGGTGCTGTTCCATGCGCTGGCCACCGGCCTGGCGCGCGGCGCCGACGGCAGCGTGGATGCGCTGTTCCTGGAAACCAAGTCCGGCCGCTGCGCCGTGCGCGCCAAGGTCTATATCGATTGCTCGGGCGACGCCGACATCGCCCAATGGGGCGGCCTGCCCTTCGAAAAGGGCGACGAGCACGGCGGCATGCTTTACCCCACGCTGATGTTCAAGGTCGGCAATGTCGACGGCGCCCGCGCCCAGGAAGCCTGGAAGACCATTCCGCAGCTGATGGACCAGGCCGCGGCCAGCGGCGAATTCACCTTCCCGCGCCGCGGCGCCATCGTGCGCCCGCAAAAACATGACTACGAATGGCGGGTCAACGTCACCCAGCTGGCCAACGCCGACGGCAGCGCGGCCGACGGCACCGACGCCGATTCCCTGTCGGCCGGCGAACTCGAAGGCCGCCGCCAGATCGTGCAATACCTCGCCTTCCTGCGCGCCAAGGTGCCGGGTTTCGAGAACGCCTATGTGCTGGACATCGCACCGCAGCTGGGCATCCGCGAAACGCGCCGCATCGTCGGCGAGGCCGTCCTGAGCAAGGAAGACGTGCTGGGCTGCGCCGACTTTCCGGACAGCATCGGTGTCAACGGCTGGCCGCTGGAAATGCACACGGCCGGCGACGTGCAATGGCTCTGGCCGCCTATCCCCGAGTCCCGCGGCTATAACCAGCTGCCATTCCGCATGATGGTCCCCAAACGCGCCCCGGGCGTGGCGGGCAACGTGCTGGTGGCCGGACGCTGCGCCTCCATGACGCACGAAGGCCAGTCGGCCGCGCGCGTAAGCGGCAGCTGCTTCGTCATGGGCGAGGCCGCGGGCACGGCGGCCGCCATGGCGCTGCGCGCCGGCATCGCACCGGGCGACGTGCCCATTTCCGCCTTGCAGGCGCAGCTGTTGAAACAAGGCGTGTTCCTGGGCGGCCAGGACTGAACGGCGCGGAGGCCACATATGAACGCAACGCAAACCGATAAATCCGTGATCGTGGTGGGCGGCGGCATCGGCGGCCTGGCCGCCGCGCTGGCGCTGACCCGGCAAGGCATCGCCGTGCAGTTGCTGGAGCAGGCCGCGCACATCGGCGAAATCGGCGCCGGCATCCAGCTGGGCCCCAACGCCTTCGCGGCGCTGGACGCCCTGGGCGTGGGCCAGACCGCGCGCGCCCGCGCCGTCTTCACCGACCACATCATCATGATGGACGCGGTCGACGCCAAAGAGGTCGTGCGCATCGATACAGGCGAGGCCTTCCGCGAGCGCTTCGGCGGCCCCTACGCCGTGATCCACCGCGCCGACATCCACCTGTCCATCCTGGAGGCCGTGCAGCAGAATCCGCTGATCAGCTTTCGCACCTCCACCCAGATCGCCTCCATGTCGCAGGACGACAAGGGCGTGGAGGCCGTGGACACGCAGGGCAACCGCTATCGCGCCGACGCCGTAGTGGGCGCGGACGGCGTAAAGTCCGTGATCCGCGAACGCATGGTGGGCGACCCGGCGCGCGTGACCGGCCACGTGGTCTACCGCGCCGTGGTCGAACGCGAGAACATGCCCGAGGAGCTGCGCATCAACGCGCCGGTGCTGTGGGCCGGCCCGCACTGCCATCTGGTGCACTACCCCTTGCGCGGCGGCCAGCAATACAACCTGGTGGTGACTTTCCACAGCCGCGAACAAGAAGAATGGGGCGTGCGCGAGGGCAGCAAGGAAGAAGTGCTTTCCTACTTCCAGGGCATCCACCCGCGTCCGCACCAGATGCTGGACCGCCCCACTTCCTGGAAGCGCTGGGCCACCGCCGACCGCGAACCCGTGGAGCGCTGGGGCCAGGGCCGCGTGACCATTCTGGGCGATGCCGCCCATCCCATGACCCAATACATGGCCCAGGGCGCCTGCATGGCGCTGGAGGATGCGGTGACATTGGGCGAGGCCGTGAAGCAGTGCGGCCACGACTTGGAGGCCGCGTTCCGCCTGTACGAATCCGTCCGCATCCCGCGCAGCGCGCGGGTGGTGTGGTCCACGCGCGAAATGGGCAGGCTCTATCACGCGCGGGGCGTCGAACGCACCGTGCGCAACATGCTGTGGACTGGCCGCAGCCAGTCCCAGTTCTACGACGCGTTGCAGTGGCTGTACGGCTGGAAGGTGGAAAACTGCCTCGCGGGGCATTCCTCTCAATAGAAAAAATGCAGGCACCCAAGGAGACAACCATGAGAAAAACCGCAATCCGCGGCAGCGCCGCCCTCGCGCTTGCGCTGACCGCGTTCGCGGCCGCCGCGCAGCAGAAGCCGGTCGACATCGGCTTCATCGGCACCCTGTCCACGCCCGCCGGATACATCGGCGAAGACGAGCGCGACGCCTTCATGCTGGCCGTGAAGGAAGGCGGGGGCAAGCTGGGCGGCGTGCCGGTCAATGTGCGCGTGGAGGACGATGCGCTCAAACCCGCCAACGCCAAGCAGATCGCCGACAAGATGGTGCAGGGCGGCGTGCGGTTGTTCACCGGCATCAACTTCTCCAACGTCATGGCGGCCGTGGGGCCGACCGTGCTGAACGCGGGCGCCTTTTACGTCAGCCTGAACGCAGGCCCCTCCAACTACGCCGGCAAGGCCTGCAACCCGAACTACTTCTCGGTGGCGTTCCAGAACGATTCCTACGCCGACACCGCGGGCCTGGCCGCCAACGAGCTGGGCGCCAAGCGCGTGGTCATCATGGCGCCCAACTACCAGGCCGGACGCGATGCCGTCGCCGGCTTCAAGCGCACCTACAAAGGCGAAATCGCCGACGAGATCTACACCAAGCTGGAACAGGCCGACTTCTCGGTGGAACTGGCGCGCATCCGCTCGCTCAATCCCGACGCCATCTTCCAGTTCCACCCTGGCGGCGCCGGCATCAACCTGACCAAGCAATTCGCCAACTCCGGCCTGGCCGACAAGATCCGCATGATCACGCCCATCTACTCGATGGACGACCGCATGCTGGCCGCCACCGGCAACGCCGGCAAGGGCTTCTACCTGAGTTCGCTGTGGAGCGCGGATCTCGACAACCCGCAGAGCAAGCATTTCGTCGAAGCCTTCACCAAAGCCTACAACCGCGCACCCACCGCCTACGCGGCACAGGCCTACGACACCGCCAACCTGATCGGCTCCGCGCTGAAGGCGGTGGACGGCGACATCACCGGCCGCGCCGACGACTTCCGCAACGCGCTGCGCCGCGCCGACTTCCCCAGCGTGCGCGGCAAGTTCAAGTTCGGCTCCAACCAGCATCCGATCCAGGACTGGTACCTGTTGCACATTGAAGATGGCCCGAACGGCAAGCTGGTCTACAAGAACCTGAAGGTCATCGCCCGCGACCATACCGACGTGCACGCCGCCGACTGCAAGATGTAAGTCCGCACGACGCCCGGCGGATTGCGCGCAGTCCGCCGGGCCCACTCCACAAGGAGTCCCCATGCTGATGTTCCTGGAGCAGGTCTTGAATGGCCTGCAGTACAGCGCATTGCTGTTCCTGCTGTCGGCGGGCTTGACGCTGGTGTTCGGCATCATGAACGTCATCAACCTGACGCACGGTTCGTTCTACATGGTCGGCGCGTTCTGCGCGGCCAGCGCGGCGGCGGCCACCGGATCGTTCCTGGCCGCGCTGCTGGCGGCGCTGGCGGGCGCGGCGCTCTATGGGCTGGTGGTGGAGCTGCTGGTGATCCGCCATCTGTACCGCCGCGACCACCTGGACCAGGTGCTGGCCACGCTGGGCCTGACGCTGTTCACCAACGAGATGGTGACGGTTCTGTTCGGGCGCAGCCCGCCTTTCATGGACATTCCGCCCTTCCTGTCAGGTTCCGTGGAGATTCTGCCCGGCCTTAACTATCCCCTCATGCGGCTGGCTTTCATCGGCGCCGGCGTGCTGGTGGCGCTGGGGCTGTGGCTGCTGATCTCGCGCACGCGCGTCGGCATGCTGGTGCGCGCCGGCGCCGACGACGGCGAAATGGTCGACGCGCTGGGCGTGAACATCCAGCGCCTGTTCACGCTGATCTTCACGCTGGGCGCCCTGCTCTGCGGCTTTGCCGGCGTGATGGCGGCGCCGCTCCTGGCGGTGGAAATCGGCATGGGCGAGCGCATCCTCATCACCACGTTCGTCGTCATCGTGGTGGGCGGAGTGGGTTCGGTGCGCGGCGCGCTGGTCGGCTCGCTCATGATAGGCATGACCGATGCGTTGGGGCGCGCCTACATCCCGTTCTGGATGTCGCGGCTGCTGCCGCCAGAGCTGTCGGACTCGGCGAGTTCCAGCCTGGTCTCGGCCAGCATCTACATCCTGATGGCCATCGTGCTGCTGTTCAAGCCGCGCGGCCTGGTTCCCGCGCAGCGATAGGAACGATATCCATGACCAGAAAAACACTCGTCAACATGATCGGGCTGCTGCTGTTCGCCCTGGTGCCGGCCATCGCGTCGGCCACCGGCGAAAGCTTCCTGGTCAACCTGATGACCCGCTTTCTCATCTACGCCATCGCCGCCGTCAGCCTGGACCTGATCCTGGGCTACGGCGCCATGGTCAGCTTCGGCCATGCCGCCTTCTTCGGACTGGGCGGCTACGTGATCGGCATCGCCGGCTTTCACCTGGCCCAGGGCGACACGCTGTTCGGCTGGAGCGGCAGCAACGCGGCGCTGGTGATGTGGCCCCTGGCCATCGCTGCCGCCGCGCTGGCCGGCCTGGTGGTGGGCTTCCTGTCACTGCGCACCTCCGGCGTGCAGTTCATCATGATCACCCTGGCCTTTGGACAGATGCTGTACTTCATCCTGGTCGGCCTGATGGTCTATGGCGGCGATGATGGCCTGTCCATTGACGTGCGCAACACCCTGCCCGGCCTGGACATGAACAACCCCACCGCTTTCTATTACGTCTGCCTGGCGCTCATGACGGCATGGATTCTGACCTGCCGCCGCATCGTCAACTCGCCCTTCGGCATGGCGCTGCAAAGCATCAAGCAGAATCCGCGCCGCAGCATCGGCCTGGGCTTGGCACCCCTGCGCTACCGGCTCACCGCCTTCGTGCTGTCGGCCGCGGGCACCGGGCTGGCGGGCGCGCTATGGGCCAACTATGCGCTCTTCGTCAGCCCCGACATGACTTCCTGGCAGAAGTCCGGCGAACTCATGGCCATGGTGATCCTGGGCGGCATGGGCTCCATCTTCGGTCCCGTTCTGGGCGTGGCCGTGTACCTGGGCCTGGAACAGATCGCCACCGCCTGGACCGAGCACTGGATGCTGATCCTGGGCCCGGTGCTGGTGCTGGTGGTGCTGTTCGGCAAGCGCGGCGTCTATGGCTGGCTGGTGGGAGGCAAGCACCATGACTGATCATCCCAAACTGGAAATCCGCGACCTGCAGAAATCCTTCGGCGCCGTGCGTGCGACGCAAGGCGTCAACCTGCAGGTCCGGCCCGGCGAACTGCATGCGCTCATTGGCCCCAACGGCGCGGGCAAGACCACGCTGCTGTCGCAGATCAGCGGCGAGATCCTGCCGGACGAGGGCGGCATCCTGCTGGACGGCCGCGACATCACCCGCATGCCGGCCCACAAGCGGCCCGCGGCGGGTCTGGCGCGATCGTTCCAGATCAGCCAGCTCTATCCCGCCTTCAGCGCCGAGGACAACGTCGCCATGGCGGTGCAGGCGCGCAGCCCGGGCGGCTTCAACCTGTGGAAGAACGCCCGCAGCCTGCCGCAACTGCGCCAACCTGCCAGAGAGGCGCTGGAACGCGTCGGCCTGGGCGGCCGCACCCACGTGCGAGTTTCAGAACTGGCCCACGGCGAGAAACGCCAGCTGGAACTGGCGATGGCCTTGTCGCTGGATGCCTCGCTGTTGCTGCTGGACGAACCCATGGCCGGCATGGGCGCCGAGGAATCCCAGCGCATGACCGCGCTGCTGCAAGAACTGAAGGGCCGCTACGCCATCCTGCTGGTCGAACACGACATGGACGCCGTCTTCGCCCTGGCTGACCGCATCACCGTGCTGGTTTATGGCAAGACCATCTTCACCGGCACGCCCGACGAGGTGCGCCATCACCCCGACGTGCGCGCCGCCTATCTGGGCGAGGAGGACTGATGCTGCAACTCAAGCAACTGCAGGCCGGCTACGGCGCAAGCAAAGTGCTGTTCGGCGTGGACTTGGACATCGCCGCGCGCCAGGTCGTATCCCTGATCGGCCGCAACGGCATGGGCAAGACCACCACCGTGAAAACCATCATGGGCATGCTGTCCGCCCAAGGCGGCAGCATCCTGCTCGACGGCCAACCCATCGCGGGCCAGGCGCCGCACCGCATCGCCCAACTGGGCATAGGCCTGGTGCCCGAAGGCCGCCGCGTCTTCGGCTCGCTGTCGGTGGAAGAAAACCTGATCGCCACCGCCCGCAACACCCGCGCCGGCTGGCACGTCGGCCGCGTCTTCGACCTGTTCCCGCGCCTGAAGGAACGCCGCGCCCAATCCGCTCGCACCCTGTCCGGCGGCGAACAGCAAATGCTCGCCGTCGGCCGCGCCCTACTCATCAACCCGCGCCTGCTCATCCTGGACGAAGCCACCGAAGGCCTGGCGCCGCTGATCCGCCACGAAATCTGGAACTGCCTGCGCCGCCTGAAGGAAGAAGGCCAGACCATCCTGGTGATAGACAAGAACCTGAAGGAAATGGCGACGCTCGTCGACCGCCACCACGTTCTCGAAAAAGGCCGCGTCGTCTGGCAAGGCAGCCCCGCGGAACTCGCCGCGCAGCCCGAACTGGCGCAGCGCTACCTGGGCGTCTAATCGGATGATTCGCAGAAGCTCAGCCGATTCCCGAACGGATCGATGACCGCCATCACCCGCCCCCAAGGCATCTCTTCCACGCCGGGCCGCATATAGCCATAGCCCTTGGCGTTCACCTCGGCCTGGAACTCGTCCACGCCCCGCATCCGCACGAACACCGCGGACCCGGGCGTGGCATCGCCGTGGTGCTCGCTCAGGTGCAGCACCAGGTCGCCGCGATGCACTTGCGCATACAGCGGCATGCCCGGCTCGAAGCGATGCTCCCAGTCCCACTCGAACCCCAGGAAGTCCAGATAGAACTCGCGCGCCTTCTCCACGGAGAAAATGCGCAAAATGGGAATGGCAGCTTGCAGATGCATGACGGCCCCAGATAAAAAAGCAAGGACGCTCAGCATAGATCACAAGCCGCACCGCAAAGCGCAAAGCACAAGGCACAAGGCACAAGGCACACAGCATCACGACGCAAGACACCGCGTAAGCCCCAAAAGGCCGCCCGCGCGGCCGGCCTGGGGCGGGCCCCGCAAGACACGCCCCCCAACACAGATGTCGGCAAGAACCAGAAGAACGCCAATCGCCCCAGCTGACGTCAAGTTTCAACCGCCAGAGCCCGGTGCGTCGGTGGCCCGGGAGGCGCGGGGCGTCGATAAGCCCGACGGAATCCGTAGGGAAGGCCGAAGGCCTGGACGAGGATGAGGACGGGGAAGTCCGGAGCGAAGGCTCCGGACCGCAATCGTTGACCCGCGCCTCCCGGGCCACCGACGCACCGGGCGTCTTAAGAACCAACGACGCCCATCAAGACAAACCAATCAATTCAAACTAGCACCCGAGATCTTCACAATCTCCTGATACTTCGCCTTCTCGCTCTTGACGAACTCGGCAAACGCCTCAGGCGTCATCGGCGCAGCCTCAGACCCCATCGTCAGCAAGCGCTGCTTCACATCCGCCTGCTGCATCGCCTCCGAGTAAGCCTTGTTCAGCTTCGCCACCACCGGCGCCGGCGTACCGCCCGTCGTGAACACTCCGAACCAGGTCCCCAGGTCAAAACCCTTGATCCCCGACTCTTCCACCGTAGGCACATCCGCCAGCAGCGACGAACGCTTGGCGGTGGTCACGGCCAATGCCTTGACCTTGCCGTCCTTGATCAGCGGCGCCGAAGCCGCCAGGTTATCGAACATGAAATCCGACTGGCCCGACAGCAGCGCCAGCTGCGCAGGCGCCGCGCCCTGGTAAGGAATGTGCTCGACATTGATCCCCGCGCGCGCCTTCAACAGCTCGCCCGACAGATGGCCCGCGCTGCCGTTGCCGCCCGAACCGTAGTTCAGCTTGCCCGGATTCTTCTTGGCGTAGTCGATCAGATCGGCCAGCTTCTCGATCTTGTTCTTCTGCGCGAACTCGACGTTCATCACCAGCACATTGGGCACCGAGGCCACGATGGTCACCGGCGCGAAATCCTTCACCGGGTCATACGGCAGATTGGCGAACAGCCAGGGATTGATGGCGTGGGTCGCGACCGCACCCATCACCAGCGTATAGCCGTCGGCCGGCGCCTTGGCCACCAGGTCGGCGCCGATGTTGCCACCCGCGCCCGAACGGTTTTCCACGATGACCGGCTGCCCCAGCGAGCCGCGCACCTTCTCGGCCAGCATGCGGGCCATGGTGTCCAGCGGGCCGCCGGGCGGGTAAGGCACGACGAAGCGCAGCGGCTTGGTCGGGAAATCGGTGGCCTGGGCCAGCGCCGGAGCGCCGAAAGGCAGGGTGGCGGCCAGCGCCACGGCGCCTTGCAACAGGGCGCGGCGCACAGCGCTGCGGGGGGTCTGCGTCATGATGTTGTTCTCCTCGCTTCGGATCAATAGCGGTCAGTAGCATACCGCAGCGAGGAATCAGGCGTAACAAAGAGATACCAGCAGAACCCCCGGCTGTTCACGCCGCTGCCCCCGCCGCGGCAACAGGCCGCCCAAAAAAAAAACCGCCCGAAGGCGGTTTTGAAGCATCAGTGCAGGATCTGGCTCAAGAAGAGCTTGGTCCGGTCGTTCTGCGGATTGTCGAAGAACTCATCCGGGCTGTTCTGCTCGATGATCTCGCCGCGGTCCATGAAGATCACGCGGTTGGCGACCTTGCGCGCGAAGCCCATTTCGTGGGTCACGCAGATCATGGTCATGCCGCTTTCCTGCGCCAGGTTGACCATCACGTCCAGCACTTCCTTGACCATTTCCGGGTCCAGCGCCGAGGTCGGCTCATCGAACAGCATGATCTTGGGGCTCATGCACAGCGAACGCGCAATCGCCACGCGCTGCTGCTGCCCGCCCGACAGCTGGCCGGGGAATTTCTTGGCCTGGTCCGGAATGCGCACGCGCTCCAGGTACTTCATGGCCGTGGCCTCGGCTTCGGCGCGCGGCTTCTTCAGCACCCACATGGGTCCCAGCGTCAGGTTCTCCAGCACCGTCAGGTGCGGGAACAGGTTGAAGTGCTGGAACACCATGCCGACGTCCTTGCGGATGGTTTCGATGTGCTTGAGGTCGTTGGTGAGTTCCGTGCCGTCCACGATGATGTGGCCCTTCTGGTGCTCTTCCAGGCGGTTGATGCAGCGGATCATGGTGGACTTGCCCGAGCCCGACGGCCCGCACACCACGATGCGCTCACCCGGCGCGACGTCCAGGTTGATGTTGCGCAGCACGTGGAACTGCCCGTACCACTTGTTCACGTCCTGCAATTTGATGATGGCATCAGACATGCCTGTACTCCCGTAAGTATCGCGGTGCGCGTCCGCCCGGGGCGGACGCGCTGCAAAGTTCTAGCGTGCGTGTCCCGTGGCCAGGCGTTTTTCCAGCGCCTGGCTGTACTTGGACATGGAGAAGCAGAAGACGAAGTAGATGAGCGAAATGAACAGGTACGCCTCCACCCCGAATCCGCGCCATGCCGCATCGGACAAGGCCGCCTTGGCCGCCAGCGTCAGGTCGAAGATGCCGATGATCACCACCAGCGAGGTGTCCTTGAACAGCGCGATGAAAATGCTGACCAGCGGCGGAATCACGATCTTCAGCGCCTGCGGCAGGATGATCTTGCGCATCTGCTGCCAGTAGTTCAGGCCCAGCGAATCCGCGCCCTCGTACTGGCCCTTGGGAATCGCCTGCAGGCCGCCGCGCACCGTTTCGGCGATGTACGCCGCCGCGAACATGATGATCGCGATCTGCGCGCGCAACAGCTTGTCGATGGAGAAGCCTTCAGGCAAGAACAGCGGCAACATCACCGACGACATGAACAGCAGACTGATCAGCGGCACGCCGCGGATCAGCTCGATGTACACGACGCACAGCGCCTTGATGGCAGGCATCTTGGAGCGCCGGCCCAGGGCCAGCAGCACGCCGATGGGGAAGGCGAAGGCAATGCCGAACGTGGACAGGATCAGCGTCAGCGGCAGGCCGCCCCAACGCGCGTTTTCCACGTAGGTCAGGCCGAACACGCCGCCCCACATCAGGAGCGCCACGGCCGTCAGGCCCACGGTCCAGATGACGGCGAGCTTCCAGTTCCAGAAGCGGCGGATGCCGCTGCAGACGATCACAGCCACCAGGATGATGGTTGCGATCAGCGGACGCCATTGCTCGTCGTAGGGATAGGTGCCGAACAGGATCAGCCGGTGCTTCTCGATGATGAACGCCCAGCAGGCGCCCCCGGAAGCGCGGCATTCCTGCGCGTTGGCCGCGGAGAAGTTCGCCTTGATGAAGGCCCATTCCACCAACGCCGGCACTGCCATCAGCAGGAACCAGGCCAGCAGCACCGTGATGAGGATGTTCAGCGGCGACGAGAACAGGCGCGACTTGATCCAGACCCAGGCGCCCACGTGGGTGCTGGGCGGCGGCAGGCCTTCGGCGGGGATATGCGAAGTGCTGCTCATATCAACGCTCCACCAGCGCGATGCGCTTGTTGTACCAGTTCATGAATATCGAGATCGACAGGCTGACCGTCAGGTACGCGGCCATGATGATGAGGATGCCCTCGATGGCCTGGCCGGTCTGGTTCAGCGTGGTGTTCACCACCGACACGATGTCGGGGTAGCCGATGGCCACCGCCAGCGAGCTGTTCTTGGTCAGGTTCAGGTACTGGCTGGTCATCGGCGGGATGATCACGCGCAGCGCCTGCGGCAGCACCACCAGGCGCAGCACCTGCTTGCGGCGCAGGCCCAGCGAGCCGGCAGCTTCCCACTGGCCATTGTTGACCGCCTGGATGCCCGAACGCACCACCTCGGCGATGAAGGCCGAGGTGTAGATCACCAGGCCCGCCATCAGGGCGGCGAATTCCGGCGACAAGGTCAGGCCGCCCGAGAAGTTGAAGCCCTTGAGCTCCGGCATGTCCAGGGTCAGCGAAGCGCCGCTGACCAGCCAGCCGACGATGGGCAAGCCGATGAGCAGGCCGATCGCGGCGCGGCCCAGCGGAAACACGCGGCCGGTCGCCTCCTGGCGCTTCTTGCCCCAGTGGCCCAGCAGGATGATCGCCACGATGGCCAGGCCCAGTCCGGCCAGCATCCAGTCCAGCGAATTGCCTTCCAGCCCCGGCACCTTCAAGCCGCGGTTGGAGATGAAGACGCCGGGCAGCGGATTGTGCGCCTGGCGCGGACCCGGCATGTTTTCCGTGATCAGCGCGTACCAGAAGAACAGCTGCAGCAGCAGCGGCACGTTGCGCATTATCTCGACGTAGACCGAGGTGATCTTGGCGACCAGCCAGTTCTTGGACAGGCGGCCGATGCCAATGAGCGTACCGAGGATGGTCGCCAGCACGATGCCGATGACCGCCACGCGCAGCGTGTTGAGCAGGCCCACCAGGATGGCGCGGCCATAGGTGTCCGCAGGGGTATAGGCGATGGGCGTTTCGCCGATCGCGAAGCCGGCCTCGCGGTCCAGAAAGCCGAAGCCCGTGGCGATGTTGCGCACGGACAGGTTGTGCAGCGTGTTTGAAACCAGGAACCACACGGCCCAGGCCACCGCGGCCAGCGCCAGGACTTGATAGACCACGGAGCGCACCCCGGGATCGTTCCAGTTCAGACGCCGGGGAGGTGCCGATGCAGGCGCGCTTTTATTGGGAGTATTCATGAGTAAATCTACAGAAGTCGGACACCGGGCGGCGAAGCCGGTAGGGCCGCGCCACCCACTCCTGCCACCCGCCCGAGGGCGGGAGAGGAAAAACGGAGCGCGGGGCTCCGTTTTTCCAGGCAGCCGTGTGTTAGCGCACCGGCCAGCCGTACATCAAGCCACCTTGCTTGTAGGAAGCATTAAGACCGCGCTCCAGCTTCATCGCGCTGCTCTTGCCCAGCGTGTTTTCGAAGCTCTCGCCGTAGTTGCCCACGTTCTTGATGATGTTGTAGGCCCACTTGTCATCCACGCCCAGGTTCTTGCCCATGCCCGGGGTCACGCCCAGGATGCGCTGGATGTTGGGGTTCGGGCTCTTGGCCATTTCATCGACGTTGGCCTTGGTGATGCCGTATTCCTCGGCTTCGAGCATGGCGTTGAGCGACCAGCGCACGATGTTGAACCATTGCTCGTCGCCCTGGCGGACCATGGGGCCCAGCGGCTCCTTGGAGAAGTCTTCCGGCAGGATGATGAACTTGTCCGGGTTCTCGAGCGTGGTGCGGGTGGAAGCCAGCTGCGACTTGTCGGTGGTGAAGGCGTCGCAGCGGCCGGCCGAGAAGGCACGGATGATTTCGTCGTACTTGTCGATCACGACCGGCTTGAATTCGATCTTCTGGCCGCGGAACCAGTCAGCCAGGTTCAGTTCGGTGGTGGTGCCGGGCTGCACGCAGATGGTGGCGCCGTTCAGTTCCTTGGCGCTCTTGACGTTCAGGTCCTTGGAGACCATGACGCCCTGGCTGTCGTAGTAGTTCACGCCCACGCCGATCAGGCCCAGCGTCGTGTCGCGCGTCAGCGTGACGGTGGTGTTGCGGGTGAGGACGTCGACTTCGCCGGACTGCAGCGCAGTGAAGCGTTGTTGCGTGTTCAGCGGGGTGAACTTGACCTTGGTGGCGTCGCCGAACATGGTCGAGGCGATGGCGCGGCACAGGTCCACGTCGATGCCCTTGTATTCGCCCTTGCTGTCAGCGATGGAGAACCCCGGAATGCCCGTCGAAACCCCGCACTGGACAAACCCTTTTTTCTTGACGTTATCGAAGGTTGCGCCCGCATTGGCAGCCGTGGATGCAGCAAACAAAGCGGCGCCGATCGCAGCGAGTTTCAGTACTTTCATCGTGTTCTCCGTGTGGGATAAAGCGAAGTAGCACGCAGGCCGGGTTGGGTCCACGTATGGGGCGGATGGTAGCGTCCGCGCAGCACGCGGCGCATCCGGGAATTCCCTTGAAATATAGGGACACTGGGTGAAATGAAACGCTGTTTTCTACCAAAAATGGGGGCACTGTTTGAGCCGGGACAAACGCGCCCGGACGCCTTGCGCGCAAATATTTGTCCGCCCCTCGTCCAGGCGGTTTAGGCCACCTTAGTGTCCCCGAGTTACTATTGCGGCTTCATCTGACAGCCGCCATGATCGAATTCCAGCACGTATTCAAATCATATGGTCGCGGCCGCAATATCCTGGCCGACATCAACTTCCGCGTGAGCGCGGGAGAATTCGTTTTCGTATCCGGGCCGTCCGGCGCCGGCAAGTCCACCTTGCTCAAGCTGATCGGCGGGCTGGAGCCCGCCAGCCGGGGTTCGATCCAGGTCAACGGCCAGCGGCTGGACAAGCTGCCCGCCCGCGCCCGGCCGTACCTGCGCCGCGCCGTGGGCGTGATTCTTCAGGACACGCATCTGCTGTTCGATCGAAGCGCGTTCGAAAATGTCATGCTGCCGCTGGCGGTTACCGGCCACGCCTGGGACTCGGCCGCGGCGCGCGCCCGCGCCGCCCTGGACAAGGTGGGACTGTCCGGCAAGGAAGACCTTAATCCGATCGAACTGTCCGGCGGCGAACAGCAGCGCCTGGCGATCGCGCGGGCCATCGTGAACCGGCCCGCCATCCTGATCGCCGACGAACCCACCGCCAACCTCGACCACGACAACGCGCAGCGCATCATGAATGTGTTCCGCGACTTCAACCGCGTCGGCGTGACCACGCTGATCGCCTCGCACGACCAGGACCTCATGGCGCGCTACGCCACCCGCACCTTGCGCATCGACCCGGGCAAGTTCGCCGACTCCCAGGGTTCCGCAACGCCGCCGCCTGAGGCCGGCGCGGGACAACCCGGTATCGGACAGCAGCCGGGCGCCGCGCCCGGCCGCGCCTACCCGGGAGAGTCCGCATGAACGCCTGGCTGCGGCAACATCGCTATGCGCTGCTGGTCACCCTGCGCCGGCTGATCAAGCAACCGTTCTCCTCCCTGGCCAACCTGCTGGTCATGGCCTTGGCGCTGGCGCTGCCGCTATTGGGCAGCGCCATCCTGGTTTCGGTCCAGCCGGTGGCGCGCCAGATGTCGGTCACCCCCGAAGTCACCGTCTTCATGCGCGTGGACGCCCCCGCGGGCGCCGCCGCGGACGTGGCCAAACGCATCCAGGACGAATTCAAGGACGACATCCGAGCCGTGCGCGTGGTTGGCCGCGAGGACGCCTTGGCGGATCTGCGCGCCAACCCGGCCTGGCAGCAGGCGCTGGCCGTGCTGCCGGGCAATCCGCTGCCGGACGCGGTGGTGGTGACGCTGGCCGATGGCGACAACCTCGCCGGCCGGGCCGACAAGCTGGCCGCCTCCTGGAAACAATGGAACCACGTCGACCTGGTGCAGCTGGACAGCGCCTGGGTGCAGCGCCTGGAGGCGATCCTGCGCTTTGCCCGCATCGGCCTGGCCTTCCTGGCCGCCTGCGTGGCGGTGGTGGTGCTGGCGACGGTCTTCAACACCGTGCGTATGCAGGCGCTCTCGCAACGCGAGGAGATCGGCGTGGCGCGGCTGGTCGGCGCCACCGAATCCTTCGTGCGCCGCCCCTTCCTCTACCTGGGCGCGCTATCGGGCGCGGTGGCCTCGCTTCTGGCCATCGGCGTGGCGGCGGTCGCGCTGTCGCCGCTGAACGACGCCCTGGTCGGGCTGGCCCGCAGCTACGGGGCCGAATTCGCCCTGCACCTGCCAGGCCCGGCCGTGCTGATCGGCGCGGTGGTGGCTTCGGCCGCCCTGGGCGCCCTGTCGGCCCGCTGGTCGGTTACCCGCAGCACGCGCTTCTGACGCGCGGCGCCTAAAGCTCCGTATAAAGCCCCTTCTTCCCCGTGATCCGGGGAACGACTTCCGCCCGCCTGTGTAGGATGCTTGCATGCCTGCCCGCGGGCGTCTTCGGCTTTGGGCCGCGCTGCAAAAACAGGACACATTACTGCGCCCGTTACATAGCAATTCACCCGCTGGAAGCTTGAGTATGCAAGAATAAAGCGACATTTTTTTACATATTTTGATACATACCTGATTTCCGAGCTGCCAACTTCGTGTCCCAATCGTTGTTCTTGCCCTTAATCGAGTCCCATGGCCGCCCGTCTTGAAGCCCGTGCGACGCGCCACTATTTCGACAGCGCGTTCCAGTGTCAGGCGGTGAAAGTACTGCCCAACGAGTACTACGTCACCAACGAAGACCTGATGATCTCGACCGTCCTGGGATCGTGCGTCGCCGCCTGTATCCACGACCCGGTCACGGGCGTGGGCGGCATGAACCATTTCATGTTGCCGGAGGGCGACATGCAGTCGCCCGCCTCGGCCACCATGCGCTATGGCGCCTTCGCCATGGAAGTGCTGATCAACGAACTGCTGAAGGCCGGCGCGGTGCGCGACCGGCTCGAAGCCAAGGTGTTCGGCGGCGGCGCCGTGCTGTCCGCCATGCAGCAGATGAACATCGGCGAACGCAACGGCCAGTTCGTGCTGAGCTATCTCAAGACCGAAGGCATCCCCGTCAAGGCGCAAGACCTGGGCGACGTGCACGCGCGCCGCATCAACTACTTCCCGCGCGACGGCCGGGTGATGGTCCGCAAGATGGCGCCGCACCACCAGCGCGCCGAGGAAATCATCGCCAAGCGCGAACAGGCGGCCGCCCAGAGCGTGCAGGCCAAGACCGAAACCCCGCAGCGCGTCGAGCGCTTCACCCGCCCCGGCGTGGAACGTTTCGACCGCCCCGCCCGTCCGGGCGTGGAACGCTTCGACCGTCCCGCCCGCCCAGGCGTGGAACGCTTCGACACCGCCCTGACCCGCCGGCGCCGCACCGAGACCACAAGCGACTGAATGGCCGCGCACGCGCATCGCGCCGCATGCGCCCCTACAATCAGCGCATGTCCACCGTCCGCCTGTTCTACGCCCTGTGGCCTGCCCCCTCGCTGGCCGCCCAGCTCGCGACCTGGGCGGAGCAGGCGCGTCCCGGCTGCGGCGGGCGCGCCATGCGCACGGAAACCCTGCATCTGACCCTGGCCTTCCTGGGGCCGGTGGACGCGGCGCTCGCCGACGAGCTGGCCGCGGCGACTCCTGAACGCCGCCTCGCCCCCGACGACATCCTGCTGGACCGCTACGGCGTCTTCGGCCGCCAGCGCATCCTGTGGGCCGGCCCCGGCGACACGCCCGCGGGCCTGCAGGCCGCCCACGATGAGCTCTGGCTGTGGCTGTCCGGCTTCGGCCTGGCCGCGCCGCCCCAGCCTTTCCGCCCGCACGTCACCCTGCTGCGCAACATCGAGCGCGCCAGCCCCCCTGCCGAGGCCCCCGCCCCCCTGCCCTGGCGCTACGACCGCATGGTGCTGGTCGCCTCCGAATCGCAATCGGGCGGCAGCCGCTATCGCATCGTGACGCAGTCCCGGCCGCAAGCCTCCTGACCTCCCGCTCTGGCACAATCAGCCGGTTGCCACCCCCCGGGACCGCCATGATCATCCTGCTGGACCAAGACGGCGTGCTCGCCGATTTCGAACACGCCTTCATCGACGCCTGGCGCGCGCGCCATCCTGACATCCCGCCAGTGGCGTTCGAGGACCGCAAGTCCTTCTACATCCGCCAGGATTACGCCCCTGAGCTGCGCGGCATGGCCGAAGCCATCTACACGGCGCCCGGCTTCATCCGCGACCTGCCGCCGGTGCCCGGCGCGCTGGAAGCCATCAAGGAATTGCTGGCGCTGGGCATGGACGTGCGCATCTGCTCCTCGCCCCTGTCGCAGTTCGAGAACTGCGTGGCGGAAAAGTATCTGTGGGTGGAAAAGCACCTGGGCCGCGAAGCGACCAACCGCCTAATCCTGACCAAGGACAAGACCCTGGTGCACGGCCACCTGCTGATCGACGACAAGCCGCTGATCGAAGGCGCGGTCAAGCCGCGCTGGAAGCACATCCTGTTCGACGCGCCCTACAACCGCGAGGTGTCGGACCGCCCCCGCATCAGCTGGCAGAACTGGCGCAACGTACTGGCCGGAGAGCTGTATACGGCAGATGAGTGAGTCCTGTTCAGCAGCCGCGATTTGGGACTATTCTGTGTTGCTGTAGCCCCACCCCGGAGGAGCCTGCGCCATGAATCTGTACCGTCTTCTGAAGCAGCGTGAAGCCGATCACAAGCCCTTGCGTGTTGCACTGCTGGGCGCCGGAAAGTTCGGCGCAATGTTCATGAGCCAGGCCCCGCGCACGCCCGGGATGAGGCTGGTCGCGGTCGCCGATCTGGTACCCGACCGGGCCCGCGCGGCGCTTACCCGCGTCGGCTGGCCCGCCACGGCACTCAATGCCGCCAGCACCAATGATGCGCTGAAGAACGGCAAGGTCTATTTCTGCGACGACCCCCACGCCGTGATCGCCAGCCCCGATGTCGATATCGTCATCGACGCCACCGGCCAGGCCGCCGCCGGCATCAGCCATGTGCTGGCCTGCTGCGAATACGGCAAGCACATCATCATGGTCAACGTCGAGGCCGACGCGCTGGCCGGCCCGCTGCTGGCGCGGCGCGCACGCGAAGCCGGCATTGTCTATTCGCTGGCCTACGGCGACCAGCCCGCCCTGATCTGCGAAATGGTGGACTGGGCCCGCGCCAGCGGTTTCGAGGTCATGGCCGCGGGCAAGGGCACCAAGTACCTGCCGGAATTCCATACCTCCACGCCGGACACCGTCTGGCCCTATTACGGCTTCACCGCCGAGATGGTCGCGGCCGGCGACTTCAACGCGCAGATGTTCAACAGCTTCCTCGACGGCACCAAGAGCGCCATCGAGATGGCCGCGGTTTCCAACGCCACCGGGCTGCTGCCCTCGCCGTCCGGCCTGCACTTCCCGCCCTGCGGCGTGGACGATCTGGCGCGCGTGCTGCGGCCGCGCGAAAGCGGCGGCATCCTGCACCACCGCGGTCAGGTCGAGGTGATTTCCTCGCTGGAGCGCGACGGCCGCCCGGTGTTCCGCGACCTGCGTTGGGGCGTGTACGTGACACTGGCCGCCGACAGCGATTACGTGCGCCGCTGCTTCAAGGAATACGGCCTGGTCACGGATCCCAGCGGCAACTACACCGCCATGTACAAGCCCTATCACCTGATCGGGCTGGAGTTGGGCATCAGCGTGGCCAGCGTCGGTTTGCGGCGCGAACCCACCGGCGCGCCCGCCGGCTGGCATGGCGACGTCGTCGCCACCGCCAAGCGCGACCTGCCGGCCGGACAGATCCTGGACGGCGAAGGCGGCTACACGGTGTACGGCCGGCTGATGCCGGCCCGCGATTCGGTCGATGAAGGCTATCTGCCGCTGGGCCTGTCGCACCAGGTCAAGCTGAAGAACCCGGTGCGTCAGTCCCAGGCGATCCGCTGGGCCGACGTGGAGTACGACGAAAGGTCCACGGCGGTGCAGTTCCGCCGCGAAATGGAACAGACCTTCGCCTAGAGTCCGCCCGCGCTGCGGGCAGTCCCCGGCGCCCTAGACCGGCGCCGGCCGCTCCGCCTGGAACAGGCGCAGACGATCCGCGGCGTTGCGCAGGTGCTGGTCGGCGGCGCGGCCAGCGGCGTCCGGATCGCCCGCGTCGATGGCGGCGAAGATCGCCTGATGCTCGCTTTGCACTGCGGCCATGCGTTCGGTGTACATGCGCGCCGTGTTGTTGCGCGCGCTGCGGATGACCCGGCGCACATTGGCTTCCAGGTAATCGTTCAGGGCCACCAAGTGCGGATTATGGGTGGCCTGCACGATGGCGTGGTGGAACTGGTAGTCCTCTTCGTCGCCCAGCTTGTCGTTGAGCAGCGCATATTCCATGCCCACCAGCGCCTGGCGCATCTTCTTCAGGTCCGCATCGGTGCGGCGCTGCGCGGCATAGCGCGCGGCGGTGACTTCGATGGACAGCATCAGCTCCAGGATGTGTTCCAGTTCCTGGTTGTCGCCCGGCGTGGGCGCGGCAATGCGGAAGGCGTTCTTCTGGAAGTTCGGGTCGACGAACACTCCGCTGCCTTGCTGCGACGTGATCAGGCCTTCGGACTTCAGGCGCGCCAGCGCTTCGCGCACGACGGCGCGGCTGACCGAATAGGTTTCCGTCAGCTGCTTTTCCGTGGGCAGGCGATCGCCGGGCGCGAGCACGCCCTGGCGGATCTGCTCCGCCAACGCGTCGCCCAGCGCCGCCGAAAGCGAACTCTTGGGCGCGGCGCGCGGCGGATCCTGTTCTTGGTTGGGCTGCATGGTCGAATGGTGGAAACTTGCGGGCGGCGCGCAGGCGCGCCGCCTCTTGTTTATGGGAATGCCCGGAAGAGCGGCCGCGGCATGGACAGCCACGCCATCCTGGGACTTTACGCGATATAGATGCCGCCGTTGACCTGCATGACCTCGCCCGTGACGAAGCCGGCCAGCGGCGAACACAGGAAAGCGATGGAGCCGGCGATTTCCTCGGCCGTGCCGTAGCGGCGCAGCGGCGTGCTTTCCAGCAGCTGCGCGCCCTTTTGCCCGATCAGGTCCTGGGTCATGGAGGTGGCGATGATGCCCGGCGCCACCGCGTTCACGCGGATCTGCGGCGCCAGTTCCAGCGCCAGGCTGCGCGTGAAGCTCTGCACCGCGCCCTTGGACGCGGAGTAGGCCGCGTGCGCATAGCTGCCGCGCTGGGCCGCCAGCGAGGTCAGCAGCACGATGGCGCCGTCATGGCGCAAGTGGCGCTGGGCGGCGCGGCACACATAGAAGGTGCCGTCCAGGTTCACGCGCATCAGCGTGCGCCAGGCCTCGTCGCTGGTGTCCTTGACCAGCTGCTCCGGGTAGATGCCGGCGCAATGCACCAGATGGTCCAGCCCACCGAAATGCTTGGCCGCGGCCTCGAACACGCGTTCGCAGTCGGCCGATGCCGACACGTCCAGCGCGTGCGTGTAAACGCGCTGCCCGCTGGGATCCAGCTCGGCCGCCACCTCTTCCAGACGCGCGTTGTCGATATCGGTCAGCACCAGCCGGGCGCCATGTGCCGCCATCAGCCGCGCCGTCGCCAAGCCGATGCCATTGCCCGCGCCGGTGATGGCGGCAACCTTTCCTTCGAACGAAATCATTCTGTCTCCTGTAGCACGCTCGTACGCGGGCTGAGCGCCGTTCCGGCGGCCGCGGAAATTCCGATTGGACTCCCGAAACCGCCGCTTGACACGGGAAAAACGCTTGCCCTATGATTTATCGGACAACTTAATAAAGTTGCCTGACAACTTATTCCGAAAGCGTAAAGCAACTGACGCTTTCAGGCAAGAGAGTCGGGAACGACACAGCGGCAAACCGCTACCCAGGCAGGGGACAAACAGGTGGAAATCACCGGCAGCACTACCGTTTTCGCGATCGCGGCGGACCCGATCGCGCACGTCAAGACGCCCCAGCGGCTCAACAACCTGCTGCGCGAGCGTGGCGTGGACGCGGTCATGGTCCCGTTCCATGTGGCCCCCGACGCCTTGCCCGGCCTGTTCGCCGGCATCCGCGGGCTGGCCAATCTGGGCGGCATCGTCGTGACGGTGCCCCACAAGGAACATGCCGCCACCCTGTGCGACGCGCTGACGCCCTCGGCCCAATTGAGCGGCGCGGTCAACGCGGTGCGCCTGCGCGACGGCGTGCTCACCGGCGGCAACTTCGACGGACTGGGCTTCGTCGCTGGCCTGCGCAGCCAGGGCCACGATCCCGCCGGCCGCCACGTTTACCTGGCCGGCCTGGGCGGCGCCGGCAAGGCCATCGCCTGTGCCGTGGCCGACGCCGGCCCCGCCAGCCTGCGCCTGTACAACCGCAGCGCCGACAAGGCGCTGTCCTTCGCCGCCCATCTGGGCCGCCAATATCCCGGCCTGGCCATCAGCGTGGCCAGCGCCACGCCCGAGGCTTGCGACATCGCCATCAATGCGACCTCGCTGGGCCTGAACGACACCGATCCCCTGCCCTTCCAGCTGGACGCGCTTGCCGCCGGCACCGTCATCGCCGACGCCGTCATGAGCCGCGTCGATACGCCCTTGCTGCGCGCCGCCGCCGCGCGCGGCTGCCGCACGCATCCGGGCCTGTACATGCTGGAAGGACAGATTGCCGAAATTGCCCGGTTCCTGGGCATAGAAGAGCCGCGCAAGCCCGCCCGCGCGCTTGCCTGATCAACACATTCACCACACTCCCGTCCCACGGAGGAGACACGCATGAAATTGGCTTTCACCACCGGCCTGCTGTGCCTGGCCGGCATCGCCGCATCGGCCCAGGCCGCGCCCGTCAAGATCGGCCTGATCGAGACGCTGTCCGGCCCGCAGGCCTCGACCGGCCTGATGTTCCGCGCCGCGGTCAAATATGAGCTGGACCGCATCAACGCCGCCGGCGGCTGGAACGGCCAGCCGCTGGAACTGGTCGAGTTCGACAACCAGGGCGGCCCGGTGGGCGCGTCCGACCGCTTCCGCGCGGCCGCCGCCGAAGGCGTGCAGATCCTGGTGCAGGGTTCGTCGTCCGCCATTTCCGGCCAGCTGACCGAAGACGTGCGCAAGCACAACCTGCGCAACCCGGGCAAGGAAGTCGTGTTCCTCAACGTGGGCGGCGAGGCGCTGGAACTGACCGGCCAGAAATGCCACTTCTACCATTTCCGCTTCACCACCAACGCAGACCTGCGCGTGAAGGCGCTGGCCTCGGTCATGTCGGCCGACGGCACGCTGGGCAAGCGCGTGTACGCCATCAACCAGAACTACTCCTGGGGCCAGGACATGGAAGGCGCCACCGAGCGCTTCGCCAAGCAGTACGGCTATGAAGTGGTCGGCAAGACGCTGCACGAAGTCAACAAGATCCAGGACTTCGCGCCCTACGTGGCGCGCATCCGCTCGTCCAACCCCGACACCGTCATCACCGGCAACTGGTCCAACGACCTGTTGCTGCTGATGAAGGCCACGCAGGCCGCGGGTCTGAAGGTCCGCTTCGCCACCGTGTTCCTGGACCAGGTGGGCAACCTGGCCAACGCCGGTGAAGTCGCGCTGGGCCATTACATCGCCCACCCCTACAACATCGAAGCCGCGGGCGAGGAAGGCGCCAAGTTCGCCGAGGACTACAAGTCCAAGACCGGCCACTACCCCAGCTATACCGAGCCGCAGACCGTGATCGGCATCCGCTTCCTGGGCGAAGCGCTCAAGCAAGTGCAGCCGCAGGACGGCAAGCTGTCCGTGCCGCAACTGGCCGGCGCGCTGGAGAAGGTCACCTACACCTCGTCGTTGGGCACCTACACGATGCGCGCGGAAGACCACCAGGTGCAGCTGCCGATGGTGGTGTCCAAGGTCGGCAAGAACGCCAAGTACAAGGCCGACGGCACCGACATGGGCTTCGAGCCGGTCAAGGTGCTGGCCGCGGCCGACGTGTCGGCGCCGCCGCAAGCCACCTGCAAGATGCAGCGGCCGAACTGATGGGTTGCGCGGCCGGACCGTCAGCTTGCGCGTGACGGCCCGGCCGCGCACACCCCCTCATTGCCCCTGGCAACCCCAATAAGCGCACCCCCGGCGCGGGCCGGAAAAACCTGGTGCGCAATCGCTCGCAAGACGTCCGTCGTCTTAGCGCAAGAATCCTGGAGCGGACATGGAATACTTTACCGTCTCGCTGTTGAACGGCGTGATTTACGGCCTGCTGCTATTCATGGTGTCGGCAGGCCTGACACTGATTTTCGGAATGATGGGCGTGCTCAACTTCGCGCACGCCTCGTTCTACATGATAGGCGCGTACGCCGCCTACACCCTGACGCCCGTCACCGGCTTCTGGACCGCGCTGGTCCTGGCCACCATCATCGCCGGCCTGCTCGGCATGGGCGTTGAGCGCTATTTCCTGCGCCGCGTCCACAAGTTCGGCCATGCGCAGGAACTGCTGGTGACCTTCGGCCTGGCCTTCATCGTGGCGGAGCTGATCAAGCTGTTCTACGGCGACTTCCCGGTCGACTACCGCGTGCCGCCGTTCCTCAACTTCGCGGCCTTCCGCGTGTTCGACGCGGACTATCCGTTCTACCGCCTGCTGATGGGCGGCGTGTCGCTGGCGATGTTCGCCGTGATCTATCTGTTGCTGTCGCGCACCCGCGTGGGCATCGTGGTGCGTTCGGCCATCTACCGTCCGCGCATGGCCGAGGCGCTGGGCCATAACGTGCCGCTGGTGTTCATGAGCGTGTTCGGCGTGGGCGCGGCCATGGCCGGCCTGGCCGGCGCGGTCGCAGGCGCTTTCTACACCACCAACCCCAACATGGCGCTGGAACTGGGCGTGCTGGTGTTCGTGGTGGTGGTGGTGGGCGGCCTGGGCTCGCTCGAAGGCGCGATGATCGCCTCGCTGCTGATCGGCCTGATCAGCTCGTTCTCGGTCGGCATCGACGCCAGCCTGGCGACCCTGTTCGGCCTGTTCGGCGCCGGCGAATGGGCCGAAAGCGTGGGCGGCCTGATGACCGTGAAGATTTCCAGCCTGGCCGCGACCCTGCCCTTCCTGCTGATGCTGGTGGTGCTGCTGGTCAAGCCTTCGGGCCTGAAGGGAGAACAGGCATGAGCCAGACCCGCCGTACTTCCGCCCTGCTGCTCCTCGTCCTGTGCGTGGCCGCGCTCTGCGCGCTGCCCTGGCTGCTGCCCCCGGGCCAGCTGGTGGCAGCCGTGCAGATGCTGATCGCCGCGCTGTTCGCCTGCGCCTTCAACCTGCTGGCCGGCCAGGGCGGAATGCTGTCCTTCGGCCACGCCGCCTACTTCGGCGTGGGCACCTTCGCCACCATCCACGCCATGAATGCGCTGGGCGGCGCGGGCCTCTTGCCCACGCCGCTGATGCCGTTGGCGGGCGGCGTGGCCGGCCTGCTGTTCGGCCTGGTCGCGGGCTGGTTCGCCACCATGCGCGCCGGCGTCTACTTCGCCATGATCACGCTGGCGCTGGCCGAGCTGCTGCATGCGCTGGCGCCGCACCTGAAAGGCGTGTTCGGCGGCGAGGCGGGCGTATCCGCCATGCGCATGCCGGCCTGGGGCTTCACCTTCGGTTCCGACATCGAGGTCTATTTCCTGGTGCTGGCCTGGGTGCTGGTGTCGCTGGCCGCGCTTTATGGCCTGACGCGCACGCCGCTGGGCCGGCTGACGCTGGGCCTGCGCGAGAACGCCAACCGCCTGCGCTACCTGGGCTATCGGCCGCACACGCTCAAGACCCTGGTGTTCGCGCTGTCCGCCATGTTCGCCGGCATCGCCGGCGGCCTGCAGGCGCTGAACATCGAGGCCGGCAACTACGTGCTGTTCGACGTCAAGCTGTCCACCGACGCGGTGCTGTTCGCCTACATCGGCGGCGTCAACGCCTTCCTCGGCCCGGTGCTGGGCGCCTCCATCCTGACCTTCCTGTCGCAGACGCTGGCCGACATCACGCGCTCCTGGCTGCTGTACCAGGGCATCCTGTTCGTGCTGGTGATGCTGTTCGTGCCGGACGGCCTGGTCGGCCTGGTGCAGGGCGCCGCCCGTTCGCTGCGCGAGCGCGGCCTGGCCAACTGGCTGCCGCGCGCCGCGGTATCCGTGGCGGGCGGCCTGCTGCTGACCTGCGCCACGGTCTTCACGGTTGAGCTGCTGCAACGCATGTTCGCCCGCGACTACCGCTCGCTGCTGGCCATGAACCCCGAGGCCGGCTGGCCCGAGATTCCGCTGTTCGGCCACGACTGGGCGCCGCTGGCGCTGTCGACCTGGCTGATTCCGCTGGCGCTGTTCGTGGCGGGCCTGGCGGCCTGCCGCTGGGCGCTGGCCCTGTGGCGCGACGACGAACAAGCCGCTCCCGCGCTGGAGGCTGCACAATGAGCCACGAAATCCTGACCCTGACCGACGTGCGCAAGTCCTTTGGCGACGCGCAGATCATCCGCGGCGTGAACCTGACGGTCGAGGCCGGCGAACGCCATGCCGTCATCGGCCCGAACGGCGCCGGCAAGTCCACGCTGTTCCACCTGATGTCGGGCTCGTTCGCACCGACCTCGGGCGACATCAGCCTGCGTTCGCGCTCCATCGGCGGCCTGCCGCCGGAGCGCATCAACCGCCTGGGGCTGGCGCGCTCGTTCCAGATCACCAACGTGTTCCCGCGCCTGTCGGTGCGCGAGAACCTGCGGCTGGCGGTGCTGCGCATGCACGGCCTGGTCTACAACTTCTGGCGCCCCATCGCCCGCAACCGCGCCGTCAACGAAGACGTCGACCGCCTGCTGGAGAAAGTGCGCCTGGCCGCCAAGCAGCACACCGCCGCCGGCGACCTGAACTATTCGGAACAGCGTTCGCTGGAAATCGGCATGACGCTGGCCTCGCGCCCCAAGGTCATCCTGCTGGACGAGCCCATGGCGGGCATGTCCCAGCACGAGGTGGACTACACGGTCGAGCTCATCAAGGACGTGACCCGCGACTGCACGCTGCTGATCGTGGAGCACGACATGCAGGTGGTGTTCTCGCTGGCCGACCGCATCAGCGTGCTGGTCTATGGCGAGATCCTCGCCACCGGCACGCCGGCCGACATCCGCGGCGACGCCCGCGTGCGCGAAGCCTACCTGGGAGAGGAAACGGTATGACGACGCAATCCCCCTTGCTGAGCCTGCAAGGCGTGCATGCCCACTACGGCAAGAGCCACATCCTGCACGGCATCGACCTGACGGTCGGCCGCGGCGAAGTCGTAAGCCTGCTGGGCCGCAACGGCGCGGGCCGCTCCACCACCATGAAGAGCATCATGGGCCTGGTGGACGTGACCGGCGGCAGCATCGCCATCGAAGGCCGCGACATCACCAACAAGCGCCCCTTCGAGATCGCCCGCGCCGGCCTGGGCTTCGTGCCGGAAGAGCGCGAGGTGTTCGCCAACCTGACCGTGGACGAAAACCTGCGCATGGGCGAACAGCCCAAGCGCGACGACGCGCCCTATTGGTCGACCGAGCAGATGTTCGACTACTTCCCGCGTCTGAAGGAACGTCGCGGCACCAAGGCAGGCAACCTGTCGGGCGGCGAACAGCAGATGCTGACCATGTGCCGTTCGCTCTTGGGCAACCCCAAGGTCATGCTGATCGACGAACCCACCGAAGGGCTGGCGCCGAAGATCGTGGAAGTGATCGCCGACGTGATCCGCGACATCCACAAGCGCGGCGTGTCCGTGGTGCTGGTGGAGCAGAAGCTGACCATCGCGCTGAAGGTCTCCACCCGCGTCAGCGTGATGGGCCACGGCCGCATCGTTTTCGAAGGACCGCCCGCGCAGCTGCATGAGCGCCAGGACGTGGTCCAGGAATGGCTGGCGGTCTGAGCGCCGGCAAATACATCGCTAAGAGGCAAACATCTTGGACCAAACTCCGGAAGTCATCCATCCCGACCTGCGCGGCCAGAGCGTCGTCATCACCGGCGGCGCCAAGGGCATAGGCCTGGCCACGGCGCAGGCCTTCGCGCGCCAGGGCGCGCGCGTGGCGCTGCTGGACATGGACGCCGCTGCGCTGGACGAAGCCGTCGCCGGCCTGGCCGCGCTGGGTGGCGAAGCGCTGGCCGTGCAGGCCTCGGTCACCGACGCCGACGCGGTCGAGCAGGCTTTCGCACAGGTCGACAAGGCCTGGGGCCGCATCGACGTGCTGGTCAACAACGCCGGCGTCTCCGCCAACAAGCCCACGCTGGAAGTCACCGTGGACGAATGGCGCCGCGCCGTGGACATCAACCTGACCGGCGTGTTCCTGTGCGCCCAGGCCGCCGGCCGCCGCATGGTGCCCGCTGGCGCAGGCGCCATCATCAACCTGGCCTCCATGTACGGCGTGGTGGCGGCGCCCGACCGCGCCGCCTATTGCGCCACCAAGGGCGCGGTGGTGCTGCTGACCGAGACCCTGGCCGTGGAATGGGGCCCGATGGGCGTGCGCGTGAACGCGCTGGCGCCGGGCTACGTGGAAACGGACCTGGTGCGCGACCTGGCCGCGCGCGGCCGTCTCGACCCCGAGCGCCTCAAGCAGCGCACGCCGCTGCGCCGCCTGGCGCAACCCGCCGAAATGGCCGACCTGGCGGTGTTCCTGGCCTCGCGCCAGGCCGCCTACGTCAACGGACACACCCTGGTGGCCGACGGCGGCTGGAGCCGCTACAGCTACCTCTAATCGCAAGAACGCATACACACATCTCTGGAGATTCACTCATGGCCACCCACCAACCGCTTGAGTCCCAAGCGCCCTGGCGGCAACTGACGGTAGACGCCAAGGACTGGCAACAGGCGGACCCGGCCCTGCTGGGCACCATGCTGACCCAGCTGCACTGGATCCGCGCCTTTGAAGAAGCCGTGCTCGACCTGGCCGCCGAAGGCCTGGTGCACGGCCCCGCGCATTCGTCCGTGGGCCAGGAAGGCGGCGCGGTCGGCTCGGTGCTGGCGCTGGGCGCCGGCGACCAGATCAACGGTTCGCACCGCGGCCACCACCAGTTCCTGGCCAAGGCGCTGCAGCACGTCGCGCCGCTGGGCCTGGACCCGCGCAATCCGCTCACGCCCGCCATCGATGAGGTCCTGCAGAAGACGCTGGCCGAGATCATGGGCCTGGCCCAGGGCTACTGCCGCGGCCGCGGCGGCAGCATGCACCTGCGCTGGCTCGAAGCCGGCGCGCTAGGCACCAACGCCATCGTCGGCGGCGGCGTGCCGCTGGCGGCCGGCGCGGGCTGGGCGCACAAGCACGCCGGCACCGACCGCGTCGCCGTGACCTATTTCGGCGACGGCGCGGTGAACATCGGCTCGGTGCTGGAAACCATGAACCTGACCGCGGCCTGGAAGACGCCGCTGTGCTTCTTCATCGAGAACAACCGCTACGCCGTGTCCACCACCGTGGAAGAGTCCACCGCCGAACCGCGCCTGTCGGCGCGCGGCCTGGCCTTCAACATCCCGTCGTGGAAGGTGGACGGCATGGATCCGCTGGCGGTTCACCTGGCCATGTCCGAAGCCGTGGCGCACATGCGCGCCGGCAACGGTCCCACCATCGTCGAAGTGGACGTGTACCGCTTTTTCCACCAGAACGGCCCGTTCCCCGGCAGCGCCTTCGGCTACCGCAGCAAGGACGAGGAAGCGCAATGGCGCCGCCGCGATCCGCTGGACAAGATCGCCGCGGAAATGATCGCCCGCCAACTGATCACGCAAGCCGAAGTGGACGCCCTGCGCCAGCGCTGCAAGGACGTGATGAAGGACGTGACCGGCCGCCTGACCGAAGCCGCCGACGGCGGCAAGCGCCGCGTGCGCGCCGACCTCTGGCCCAGCCCGGACTTCCGCGACGTGGGCCTGCGCAGCGACGGCTCGGAACTGGCCGGCCTGCGCTACCAGGAAGCCGCCGACTACGCCGGCCAATCCGCCGAGCGCAAGTTCGTCGACGCGGTGGCCGACGTGCTGGACCGCCGCATGGAAACCGACGCCGGCGTGGTGGTGCTGGGCGAAGACGTGCACCGCCTGAAGGGCGGCACCAACGGCGCCACGCGCGGCCTGAAGGACAAGTATCCGGACCGCGTGCTGGGCACCCCCATTTCCGAGAACGCCTTCGCCGGGCTGGGCGGCGGCCTGGCCATGGACGGCCGCTACCGGCCCATCGTGGAGTTCATGTACCCCGACTTCATGTGGGTCGCGGCCGACCAGATCTTCAACCAGATCGGCAAGGCCCGCCACATGTTCGGCGGCGACATCGACGTGCCCTTCGTGCTGCGCACCAAGGTCGCCATGGGCACGGGCTACGGCTCGCAGCACTCGATGGATCCGGCCGGCATCTTCGCCACCGCGCCCGGCTGGCGCGTGGTCGCGCCGTCCACGCCTTACGAGTACGTCGGCCTGATGAACACCGCGCTGGCCTCCAAGGACCCGGTACTGGTGATCGAGCACGTGGACCTGTACGCCTCCTCGGGCGAAGTGCCCGCGGACGACCTGGACTATGCGATCCCGTTTGGCAAGGCCCGCGTGCGCCGCGAGGGCGGCAAGGTCACCATCCTGACCTATCTGTCCATGGTCAGCCGCGCGCTCAAGGCGGCTGAAGCAGCCGGCGTGGACGCCGAGGTCATCGACCTGCGCACGCTGGACCGCGCCAGCCTGGACTGGGACACCATCGGCGCCAGCATCATGAAGACCAACAACGTGCTGATCGTGGAGCAAGGCGCGCGCGGCACCTCCTACGGCGCCATGCTGGCCGACGAGATCCAGCGCCGCTACTTCGATTGGCTGGATCAGCCGGTCAAGCGCGTGACCGGCGGCGAAGCCTCGCCCAGCATCTCCAAGGTGCTCGAGCGCGCGGCCTTCGCCGACACCGAAGAAGTCATGGCCGGCCTGGCCGACGTGCTGGCCGACCTGGGAGAACAGGCATGACCCTGCACATGACCGTGCCGATGGAAGTCGGCATCTGCTGCGCCGACCTGGACGCGCAGCTGGCCTTCTACACCGGCATCCTGGGCCTGAAGCTCGTCAACCGCGTGAACGTGCCGGCCGACAAGGCGCAGGCCACCGGCCTCACGCGCCATGGCTACGACGTGGCGCGCCTGCAGACCAGCTACGGCGAACGCATCAAGCTGCTGCAACCCGCCGCCGCACCCGAGGCCGCTGCGCGCGGCGCGGCCATCCTGGACCGCCAGGGCGCAACCTACCTGACCTTCATCGTGCGGGACCTGCCCGGCGTGGTCCGCGACCTGGAAGCCCGGGGCGTGGTCTTCGACAGCAAGCCCGCGCCGATGGAAGTGCGCCCCGGCACCTGGCTGGCGTTCTTCCGCGACCCTGAAGGCAATGTGCTGGAACTGGTCGAATACGACGATCCCGCCACCTACCGGCCGGACCTGGCTGGCGCCGCTGAATAGGACGAATATCGTGGCACACCTTATCAAGCTCCCCTCCGTTGCCGCCGACACCTCGGGCGGCACGCTGCACCAGTGGCTCAAGAAAGAAGGCGACGTGGTCGCCGTGGGCGATGCGCTGGCGGAAATCGAAACCGAAAAGGCCATTGTCGAGATCAATGCCGAGCAGGCCGGCGTGCTGGGCCGCATCGTGGTCCAGGCAGGCGCGGCCTCCGTGCCGGTGAACACCGTGATCGGCGTGCTGCTGGCGCAGGGCGAAGACGCCTCGGCCATCGACCGCGCGCTGGCCGAAGCCGGCGCGGCCGTGCAGCCGGCAGCCGCTGCCGCTGCTTCGGCTCCCGCCGGCAATGCCGCCGCCGTTTGCCCCCCGGCCAACTGCGCTGCCGCCCCTGCCGGCGCCGCAGCCGCGCCCAAGGCGCCGGCCGCCGCCAGCAACGCTCCGGTCCCCGGCGGGCGCCTGTTCGCCAGCCCGCTGGCGCGCCGCCTGGCCGCGCAATGGCATGTGGATCTGCTGGGCGTGACCGGCACCGGTCCGCACGGCCGCATCGTGCGCCGCGACGTGGAAGCGGCGCGCGACCGCGCCCCGGCCGCGGCGCCCGCAGCGCTGGCCGGCCGTCCCGCCGCGCGCCGCGTGCCGCATACCGGCATGCGCCGCGCCATCGCCCGCCGTCTCACCGAGAGCAAGCAGAACGTGCCGCACTTCTACCTGACGGTGGATTGCCGGATGGACGCGCTGCTGGCGCTGCGCGCCCAGGCCAACCAGGGCGGCGCGGTGAAACTGTCGGTCAATGACTTCATCGTGCGCGCGGCCGCGCTGGCCCTGCGCGAAGTGCCGGAGGTCAATGCCAGCTGGCACGAGGACGCGGTCGAATACCATGCCGGCGCCGACATCTCGGTGGCGGTGGCGACCGACGGCGGCCTGGTCACGCCCATCGTGCGCGATGCCGACGTGAAATCCTTGTCCGCCATTGCAGGCGAAATCGTCGAGCTGGCCGGACGCGCCAAGATCAACCGGCTCAAGCCCGAGGAATTCACCGGCGGCTCGCTGACCGTCAGCAACCTGGGCATGTACGGCATCAGCCAGTTCGCCGCCATCATCAATCCGCCGCAGGCCGCCATCCTGGCGGTGGGCGCGGCAGAAAAGCGTCCGGTGGTGGACAGCGACGGCCAATTGGCCGCCGCCACCGTCATGACCGTGACCCTGTCCGCGGACCACCGCGTGGTGGACGGCGCGGTGGGCGCGCGCTGGCTGGCCGCCTTCCGCACGCTGATCGAAAACCCCGTGCGCATCCTGCTGTGAGCCCCGCCATGACCAAGACTACGTTTGATCTCGTCGTGGTGGGCGGCGGCCCCGGCGGCTATGTCGCGGCCATCCGTGCGGCCCAGCTGGGCATGTCGGTCGCGCTGGTGGAACGCGCCGAACTCGGCGGCATCTGCCTGAACTGGGGCTGCATCCCCACCAAGGCGCTGTTGCACAGCGCCACCGTGCTGCGCGCCTGCCGCGAGGCGGCGCACTACGGCGTCGCGGGCGCGGGCGAAGCGCGTCCGGACCTGGCCGCCATGGTGGCGCGTTCACGCAAGGTGGCAGGCCGCCTGGGCCAGGGCGTGGCGCACCTGATGAAGAAGAACGGCGTGACCGTGTTCGCCGCCAGCGCCAAGCTGGCGGGCGGCGGCCGCCTGGCGCTGGACAACGGCAGCACGCTGTCGGCCAAGCACATCATCCTGGCCACGGGCGCGCGCGCCCGCGAGCTGCCGACGCTGCCCCTGGGCGAACGCGTCTGGACCTACCGCCAGGCGCTGGTCCCGGCCGAGATTCCGAAGTCGCTGCTGGTGGTGGGCGCGGGCGCCATTGGCGCGGAGTTCGCCAGCTTCTACCGCGCCGTGGGCGCGGAAGTCACGCTGATCGACATGACTGCGGAAATCTTGCCGCAGGAAGACGCCGAGATCTCGGCGCTGGCGCGCAAGGCCTTCGAAAAGCAAGGCATCCGGGTACTGACGCACTGCGCCGTGGCCTCGTCCTCGCTGACCGCGAGCGGCGTGAAGGTGACGCTGGACCAGCAAGGCAAGCGCAGCGAGCTGGAAGTGGACCGCGTCATCGTCGCCGCCGGCATCGTCGGCAACGTCGAGAACCTGGGCCTGGAGCAGACCCGCGTCAAGGTGGAGAAGACCCACATCGTCACCGACGGCCTGTGCCGCACGGGCGAGCCCGGCGTCTATGCCATCGGCGACGTGGCGGGCGCGCCGTGGCTTGCCCACAAGGCCAGCCACGAAGCCGTGCTGTGCGTGGAAGCCATCGCCGGCAGGCCCGCGCATACCATCGATCCGTTGCGCATCCCGGCCTGCACCTACTCGTACCCGCAGGTCGCCAGCATCGGCATGAGCGAAGCCCGCGCCCGCGAACACGCCGCCAAGACCGGCGGCGACATCCGCGTGGGCAAGTTCACCTTCGCCGGCAACGGCAAGGCGATCGCCATGGGCGAGGACCAGGGACTGGTGAAGACGGTGTTCGACGCCAAGAGCGGCGAGCTGCTGGGTGCGCACATCATCCACCCCGAAGCGTCCGAGCTGATCACGGGCTACGGCGTGGCGGCCTCGCTGGAAGCCACGGAAGAAGACCTGATGCACACCGTGTTCGCGCACCCGACCCTGTCGGAAACGCTGCACGAATCGGTGCTGTCGGCCTTTGGCCGCGCCTTGCACGCCTAGGCGCCATGCCAAGCGCGGCGCGGGTTCAGATCCGCGCCGCGAAGAAATCCAGGAAGCAGGCGATGCGCCGCGAGAGCTGCGTGTTGCGGTGATACACCGCGTGCATGGGCTGCAGATAGTCCGTGTGCGCGGCTTCCATCAGCTTCACCAGCCGGCCGGCCTTGACGTCCTCGCGCACCACGAAGTCAGACAGGCAGGCGATGCCCACGCCGCGCACCGCCAGTTGCCGCTGCGTCTCGCCGCTGGACGTCGCCAGCGTCGGCACCGCCAGATAGCTGGACCCGCCCGCGTGGCGCAAGGGCCAGACGTTCAGGCTCTCAGGCTGGGTGAAACCCAGCACTTCATGCGCCGCCAGGTCCTCCACCGTCTGCGGCGCGCCGCGCCGGGCCACGTAGTCCGGGCTGGCCATCACCCAGCGCGGCGACGGCCGCAGCGTGCGCGCATGCAGGGTGGAATCCGTCAGAGGCCCCATGCGCAGCGCCACGTCGGTGCGGTGTTCCATGAGGTCCACGATGCGGTCGTTGCTGGTGAGTTCGAGCGTGATCGCCGGATACTCGTGCCGGAACTCCGCCACCAGCGGCACCACGCAATGCAGCATGACGGGCACCGACGCATCCACCCGCAAGCGGCCCGCCGGGCGCTGATGCACCATGCGCATGCAATCCTCGGCTTCGTCCAGCGACGCGACGATGTGCCGGGCCTTGGGCAGGAAATGCTTGCCCTCCTCGGTCAGTTCCATGCGCCGGGTGGTGCGGTTGATCAGGATGACGCCGAGCTCTTCCTCAAGCCGCGACAGGCCGCGGCTGACGCCCGACGCAGTATGGCCCAGAAGCTCGGCGGCGGCGCTGAGGGATCCGGCATCCACCACGCCCAGGAACAGGCGTATCGCGTCAGAGTTCAGGGACATGAGGCAGGCTCCTTGGTTGATGGATCGATTGTATCGAGCCCCAGCGCTCAAGAAGCCTGCAAAAAAAACGCCGAAGGCCAGGCGATAGCCGGCCCTCGGCGCTCAGGAGCAACCGGCGATTACTGCGCCGGCACCACGGCAGTAACCTCAATCTCCACCTTGGCGCGGTCCTCGACCAGGTCCGCCACCTCCACGGCCGTCATCGCCGGGAAATGCCGGCCGATGTACTCACGATAGTGCTTGCCGATGGCGGGATAAGCCGCCACATACTCGTTCTTGTCCGTCACGTACCACGTCATCCGGACGATATGCTCAGGCTTGGCGCCGCCCTCGGCCAGAATCGCGACGATGTTCGCCAGCGTCTGGCGCACCTGCTCCGCCAGATCGTCGGTCTCGAACTGCTGCTGGCCATTCCACCCCACCTGCCCGCCCACAAATACGAGCTTGCTGCCCACCTGCATCTCGGTGAGCACGCCATTCGAATAGCCCCGGGGCGCCATCCAATCCGGCGGTTGCAGAATTTTCATAACGTCATCCTATATTTAAGAAAAGCAAACGATCCCCGCCGCTTACGCTGCGGGAACCAGATAAGCCTGCATGCGTTCCCGCAGATCCGCAGGCAGCGGCATGGACTTCATCGTCCGCAAATCCACCGTTACGATCGTCTGCGTCGCCGACAAGCGCAACTGGCCATCCGGCCCCTCGAAGCGCACCAGCGCCTTGAACGACGCGCCGCCGATGCGCTGTACTTCCAGCACCTGGCGCAGACGCTCGTGCCAGCGGCTGGGCGCGCTGAAATCGCACTGCACCGACGCCATCGGCGTGCCGATGTGCCGCTCCACGTGCAGCGCATGAAACGGCAATCCCATGCCCTTGTCGAACCATTCCTCGACAAAGTCATTGATCATCTCGAAGTAGCGAGGGTAGAAAACGATGCCCGCCGGATCGCAATGACGGAAGCGGACTTCGACCTGGCTGATGAAAGGGGCTGCCATGGAATTTCCTTGTTGCCGGTTCAGGCCATCTTGCGCAGCGCGAAACGCTGCAGCTTGCCGGTTTCGGTGCGCGGCAGCGCGTCGACAAACTCGATGGCACGGGGATACTTGTAGGGCGCGATATTGGCCTTCACGAACTGCTGCAGCGCCGCGACCAGCTCGCTGCCGGCTTCATAGCCCGGCTTGAGCACCACGAAGGCCTTGACCACCTGGCCGCGCTCGTCGTCCGCCGCGCCCACCACGCCACACTCCGCCACGGCCTCGTGACGCAGCAGCGCGTCCTCGACCTCGGGTCCGGCAATGTTGTAGCCCGCCGAAACAATCATGTCGTCATTGCGCGCCTGATAGAAGAAATAGCCGTCGTCATCCTGCAGGAACGTATCGCCCGGCAGGTTCCAGCCGTTCTGCACGAAGCGCCGCTGGCGCTCGTCCGCCAGATAGCGGCAGCCGGTAGGCCCCTTGATCGCCAACCGGCCCACCGTGCCGTTGGGCACGGGATTCATATCGTCATCGACGATCTGCGCCACATAACCCGGCACCACGCGGCCGATGGCGCCGGCCTTGACCGACTCCGGCGGGCTGGACACGAACACGTGGATCATTTCCGTGCCGCCGATGCCGTCGATCATCTCGATGCCGCTGGCTTTTTTCCAGAGCTGGCGCGTCGCATCCGGCAGCGCCTCGCCCGCCGACACGCTCTTCTTCAGCGACGACAGATCGAACTTGCCCACCAATGCCGCCATCTGGCGGTAGAACGTGGGCGCCGTGAACACGATGGTGGCGCGGAAATCCTGGATCAGCTGCAGCAGGCTTTCCGGCGACAGCTTCTCGGCCAGCACCGTGCTCGCGCCCACGCGCAGCGGGAAGCACAGCAGGCCGCCCAGGCCGAAGGTAAATGCCAGCGGCGGCGTGCCGCAGAAAATGTCGTCCGGACCCGGCTTGATGACGTGCTTGGGAAACAGGTCGCACATCGCCAGGACGTCGCGATGGAAGTGCATGCAGCCCTTGGGCGCGCCGGTGGTGCCGCTGGTGAAGGCGATCAGGCACACGTCGTCGGCCGCGGTATCGCAGGCCTTGAAATCATCCGGCTTGGCCGCTGCCAACGCATCCAGCGCGTCGGGCGCCTTGTCGTTGAAGTACATGACCTTGGTCAGGCCAGGGCAATAATGCTCATGGCTGGACTGGGTGCAGAACTCCGCCTCGTCTTTCAGGCGGGCATCGCACAGCACGGCCTGGATCTGCGCCTTGTCGATGATCTGCTTGAGTTCCTTGGCGCGCAACAGCGGCATCGTCGGCACCGTCACCAGCCCGGCCTTGATCGCTGCCAGCCACGAGGCCGCCATCATGGGATTGTTCGGTCCGCGCAGCAGCAGGCGGTTGCCCGGCACCAGGCCCATATCTTCGGCCAACACCCGGGCGATACGGTTGGTCAGCGCGGCCAGTTCGCGGTAGGTCATCGTGGCGTGCTTGCCGTCCTGGCTCCAGCGCAGCGCGACGCGCTCGCCGTGACCGCGCTCGACCATGGCGTCCACCAGTTCGACCGCGCAGTTCAAACGTTTCGGATAGGCCACGTCGGGGCCGTCGAGCAGGAACTCTGGCCATTGTTCGCCCGGGGGCAGATTGTCCCGGGCGAAAGTGTCGATGTGGGCGGATGCTTCCATGGAATTCCCCTTGCTATTGCGGTGTAGTTGCTGTGCCGGGACGACGGAGCTCGATGGCTGCCTTACGCCTTCAGCAGTTCACGGGCAATGATCAACTTCTGCACTTCTGTCGCGCCTTCGTAGATCCGCAGCGCGCGTATTTCCCTGTAAAGCTTCTCCACCGGCATCCCCGACACCACGCCCGCGCCGCCGAACATCTGCAGCGCGCGGTCGATCACGGTCTGCGCCGATTCCGTGGCGGTCATCTTGGCCATGGCCGCTTCGCGCGTGGTGCGCTGCTTCAGCACGTCGCGCATCCAGGCCGCGCGGTATGTCAGGAGCGCCGAGGCGTCGATGGCGGTCGCCATGTCGCCCAGCGCGGCCTGCGTCAGCTGCAGGTCCGACAGCGTCTGGCCGAACATGCGGCGCGACTTGGAACGCGCCAGCCCTTCGTCCAGCGCGCGGCGCGCGAAACCCAGCGCGGCGGCCGCTACCGAGGCGCGGAAGATGTCCAGCGTCATCATGGCCAGCTTGAAGCCCTGGCCCGCGTCGCCCAGCCGGTGCGACGCCGGAATGCGGCAGTTGTCGAACGTGATGGTCGCCAGCGGGTGCGGAGCGATCAGGTCGATGCGTTCGCTGACCTCGAAGCCCGGCGTATCGGCATCCACCACGAAGGCGCTGATGCCACGCGCGCCGGGTGCTTCGCCAGTGCGCGCGAACACGCAATAGAAGTCCGCGATGCCGCCGTTGGAAATCCAGGTCTTGGCGCCGTTCAACACATAATGGTCGCCGTCCAGCGTGGCCTCGCAGGCCAGCGCGGCCACGTCCGAGCCGGCGTCGGGCTCCGACAGCGCAAAGGCGGCGATGGCTTCGCCGCGCGCCACGCGCGGCAGATAGCGCTGGCGCAGTTCGTCCGAGCCCATCAGCGAAATGGCGCCGCTGCCCAGGCCCTGCATGGCAAAGGCGAAATCGGCCAGCCCTTCATGGCGCGCCAGGGTTTCGCGCAGGATGCACACCGCGCGGGAATCCACTTCCGGCAGCGCGCCGCCCCAGGCGCCGCCGGGGCCGCCCGCGACCGCGTAGCGCAGCCAGCCGGCCTCGCCCATGGCGCGCACCAGCTTCTTGCAGGCCGCGTCGGCGTCATGGTGATCCACGTCCCCCAGGGACGCTTCGCACCAGGCGTCGACCTCGTGCGCCAGCTTGCGGTGCGCATCGTCGAAAAACGGCCAATCCAGCCAGCTTGCGTCGCGCATGCTCAGTCCCCTTGGAACACCGGTTTTTGCTTGGCCACGAAGGCCTCGTAGGCGCGACGGAAATCGCGCGTCTGCATGCAGATGGCCTGGGCCTCGGCTTCGGCCTCGATGGCCTCGTCCACGCCCATGTTCCATTCCTGGTGCAGCAGCTTCTTGGTCACGCCGTGGGCGAAGGTCGGACCCGCCGCCAGCTGCGCGGCCAGCGTCTGCGCGGCGTCGGCCAGCGCGCCGGGTTCATGCAGGGCATTGAAGAAACCCCAGCTGGCGCCTTCTTCCGCCGTCATGGCGCGGCCCGTGTAGAGCAGTTCGGACGCGCGGCCCTGGCCGATCATGCGCGGCAGCAAGGTGCATGCGCCCATGTCGGCGCCGGCCAGGCCGACTCGCGTGAACAGGAAGGCGGTGCGCGCGGCGGGCGTGCCCAGGCGCATGTCCGAGGCCAGCGCCACCATGGCGCCGGCGCCGGCGCAGATGCCGTCGACCGCCGCCACGATGGGCTGCGGGCAAGCGCGCATGGCCTTGACCAGATCGCCCGTCATGCGGGTGAAGTCCAGCAGCTCGGGCATGCTCATCTTGGTCAGCGGACCGATGATCTCATGCACGTCGCCGCCCGAGCAGAAGTTGCCGCCCGCGCCCGTCACCACCACGACCTTGATGTCGGTGGCGTACACCAGCGCGCGGAACAGGTCGCGCAACTCGGCGTAGGAATCGAACGTCAGCGGGTTCTTGCGCTCGGGGCGATTCAGCGTCACCGTGCCGATCTTGCCGTCGGCCGACACCTGCCACAGGAACGTCTTGGCCTGGTAGCCGGCGAACGGACGCTTGTGGTGTTTCATGGTGTGCTCTTCGGGCTGGGTGCTCATGGTGTCTCCGTTCGTGAATTGGGGTGGATGGGGCGCCGGCTTCAGCCGGTCATCACTTCGCCGCCGTCTACGGCGATGGCCTGGCCGTTGACCGAGGCCGAAGCCGGCAAGGCCAGCCAGGCGACCGTCTCGGCCACTTCCTCGGGCTGCACCAGGCGGCCCTGGGGGTTGCGCTCGGCCAGCTTGGCGCGCGCGGCGTCCGGCGTCATGCCGGTCTTGTCGACGATGTTCGACACCGCGCCGCGCACGATGTCGGTTTCCGTGTAGCCGGGGCATACGGCGTTGACCGTGACGCCCTTCTGCGCCGTTTCCAGCGCCAGCGAACGGGTCAGGCCGATCACGCCGTGCTTGGCCGCGCAATAGGCGCTGACATAGCCGTAGCCGATCAGGCCGGCCGTGCTGGCCACGTTGATTACGCGGCCCCATTTTTCCTGCAGCATGCCGGGCAAGGCCGCCTGGATGCAGTGGAAGGTCCCGGTCAGATTGACGTCCAGCATCGA